>WGBU01000117.1 GCA_015494155.1 Deltaproteobacteria bacterium
AATTTGAAAAAGGGGTAGAAAGGTACTCTTATTTTAAAGGTAGATGCACAATCCTGCCCTTTTCAAACCTAAAGATGACCTTTTTCATCTCCTGCGGCACCTCATAGATCGCATTGTATATGCCTATCTGGGTATTGGCATACACTACATCGAGTATTTGTATCTGAGACCCTTGTAGTTGACCAATAGCAGATTCCAAGGTAGCGATTTCGTCCCTTTTCTCAAGGAGTTCGAGCCTCAGTTGCGAAAAGGCATCCATAAGCATCTGTTTGACCTCTTTTCCCTTTTCCTCAAGACCTCCCCTCTCCTTTTCGAGTTTCACCACCTTGGAGAGGCCTTCCCTTACCTGTGCCAGACGTTGTGCAATCCCTTCAAGTTCAGTCACTGCCTCTTTATATTTTTTTTGTAAAATCGGGTCTATACCAGCAAAGATCTTTGTCCTAGTAAAAGACTGGCTCCCTACCACCTTAACAGCTACACTTCTTCCGACCCTAATCACCCCACCTGCAACGAGTCCATTTCCTCCAACGGCCACTAGGTGTCCACTTATATTGGCGATGGTGTCCAACATGTAGTCATCTACCTCGACATCTCCCCTTACGTTTATGCGCGCATACTCTATGGCGCTGCAGCGGAGATCCTTCTCTACATCCACATGTGTCCTGCGCGCCCTTATGATCCCTTTTACTGCAAGATTACCCCCCACCTCCACTGTTACCTCGTCTTCTACATTCCCGTTGACCTCCAGATCGCCACGGGTCTTGACCGTCATTCCCACTAGGATCGAGCCAGATATAACCAGGAGTTCCCCCCAAAACTCAATATTGCCTATGGATAAATCTAGATCACCCTCAATATTCCACTGATTCAGGACTGAAATGGTACCATCAGGGGCAACGTCTAACTTTCCATCAACCAGTGACACCATAGTGCGCTGATCTGGCTGGACTTCAACCCCTTCACCTAGTTTAAAAACTGGCCAGTGACCAGGCTTTGGGGGGATCTCCTCTCCAAAGACATTTATCCCATGAGTACCTTCAGTTGGTGGTGTCTTCCTCGCTACTATGGTGCCTCTCTTGACATTTACTAGCCTCGACTTGGCCCGCTCATCTATACAAATGCCTGGAAGATTGGCCTGGTCGCTCTCTGGAAATGGATAGATCTCGATGTGTCCATCCTCTCCATCTTCTGGAGGTCGTCCTTCGGCTACGATCCAACGATCGCCCTCCTGCCTTGGAAATCCCAAGATTCCATATGTGATTCCGTGCTCTTTTAAAAGGGGTTTTATCTCACGGATGAGATCTACATCTAGATCACCATCGAGGGATAAAAAGGCCTTCAAATAGTCCTTTGAGACCTTTAGTTTTACCCTCCCGTTAGCGAGGGTTATTCCTTTTATGAGATATTCCCTTGACATCTTTCTTTGCTTCTCTTTTTTATATTAATCGACTATCTTTGCCACAATCATTAAAATTGACTGTAAAAACAAAGGGGGACTGGCATGAAATTCTTTATAGACACTGCAAACGTCGAAGAGATCAAACAGGCCAAGGAATGGGGACTGGTGGATGGGGTGACCACAAATCCAAGCCTCATTGCCAAGGAGAATGTGGCCTTTGAAGAGAGGATAAAAGAAATATGTAAATTGGTAGATGGTCCTGTGAGCGCAGAAGTGGTGAGTACCGATTCAGAAGGCATGATTGAAGAGGCCCGCAAATTGCATAAGCTCGCCGACAACATAGTGGTAAAGATACCCATGACCATGGAGGGGCTTAGGGCGACCAAGGCCCTTCATCGAGAGGGTATAAGGACCAATGTCACACTCATCTTTTCACCTCTACAGGCCCTCTTGGCTGCCAAGGCAGGGGCAACCTATGTGAGCCCGTTTGTGGGTAGACTTGACGACATTTCTCACGAAGGCATGGCCTTGGTGGAACAGGTGGTACAGATCTACAATAACTATGGATTTGATACTGAGATAATCGTTGCCAGTGTACGTAACCCGCTTCACGTATTAGATGCAGCACTCATGGGTGCCGACATCGCAACAATTCCCTTTAAGGTGATCAGTCAGTTGGCTAAACACCCGCTTACAGACATCGGTCTAGAAAAATTCTTAAATGATTGGGAAAAAGTACCCGAGAAATAGTTCGGGATGAAGAAGGGACTGTGTCTCCTACTAGCCGCTTGCACTATATTTGCACATAGTAAAGGGGCCAAATGTGGCTTGGTATTCTACTATGACGATAGAGGGGTGCTTCACATAACCAATGCTGCACCACGACTGGTCCCGAGAGACAAAAAAACGCCCATAAAGGCCATACCCTTAACCCGTATAAAAAGAATATGGCATCTCATAATGGATGCATCAAGGGCAACGGGTCTCGACCCGTTGCTCTTGGCCTCCCTTGTAATCGTGGAGTCCATGGGGGATCCCCATGCAGTCTCTCACAAGGGCGCTAAGGGACTGACACAACTCATGCCAGAGACCGCCAGGGAACTTGGGGTGAATCCAGAGGACCCACGAGAAAATCTCATGGGAGGGGCATGGTACCTTAGATCCCTCCTAGAGAGGTTTAATGGAGACCTGATCCTTGCCCTTGCAGCCTATAATGCAGGTCCTGGAGTGGTATCGAAGGTGGGCACTATTCCGCACTATAGTGAGACGAGCCGTTACGTTAGGCAGGTACTCATTACTTGGAAACAATTGCAATTGAATTATGCCATCCAATAGTCTTTAAATAACAAAAGGACAAAAAAAGGGGGCGATTGCCCCCTTTCATCTTCTTTAGATGGGATAATCCCTTCTTATTTCATAAAGGCGCCCCAGAGTTCATCAAAGAGTGGACCATTACTGTGTGTGCCCTTTTCTGCTGCGATGTACTCACCAGGTTCAGAGATCTTCACCCAGATGTAGGCACCCACATGGGAGAGCACCTCAACACCCTCAGCGGGTCTAAAGGCATAATCGCCCTCAGACTTTCTATAGATCTCTGGGTCAGCCCCCTGGAAGGGGAGCTTCACAAACATGGTCTCATGGGCATCTCCCTCTACGCCTACCTTGAGGACATAGCCTTCCACAAAGCCCTTTCCATCTACGTATACGAATTCCTTTGCAGGCTGGAATCCGAGCTCTGTGATCTCAGGCCTCAATTCCTCTGGTACATAGAAGTAGTGCTTGTCGGACCAGGGGCCATTGACCACCTGTCTGAGGTAGGTGGTCTCGAGTTCCTCTGGGGTCATGGTGGCGCCCAGTTCCTCAGAGATCTCCTCACCCGTGATAGTGCCCTCAGAGGTCATGTAGAAGAGCTCTTCTGCGTGGTGCTTGCTGTGTTCGAGGATATCCTCTTCTCGAGCACCAAGGATGGAGAGCCCATTGGCCTCGATCTTTTCGATGTAGATGACCTCACCATCCACAACAAAGAATGGTGCTGGGCCCGTACCGTTGAGGAAATCCTGCATGGCAGGTGTGGGCACCATGCCAGTCTTCCTCATGTATTCAAGAGGAGCTGTCTTTGCTGCCTCAGGGTCAAAGGTGAGGGCACGGTTCTTTTCCTCAAACCATGGTGGAGACCAGGGGAGGAACCAGACAATCCTGTCTGTTACACGGTGTGCCCCTGGGTCTTTCTTGTAGTCGCCGTGACAGTCAAAGCAGGAATTTGCACCAAGTGCCTTTTCTGCTGGCTGCACGCCGTGTGTGTCTGAGAAGTAGTGTGCTGCCATGAAGAGCATTGGCATTGGATCGGACTCACCCTCTGCCTTGAGCACCTTTACGAGCGCCTCCTGCATGGCCCTTACATCCTCTTCCCACCAGAGCTCTGGGAAGCCATCACCAGTGTGGTCGAAGATCACATACCCAGAGTCCTTAAGGACCACCTTGCCCACTGTTGGATCCTGTGCCCAGGTAGGATCATTGGGTGGGATGTCCCTCAGCTCATCAAAGCTGTGGGCATAGAAGACAGTAGCAGGCAGGAACTTGTCTATGGCAGCATTAATCTCTCTCAGGTAGAGGACCTTGGTGCCACCATAGGCAAGTGAGTTGTCCTTCAAGGCACCCATATTGCCCTCAGGATAGGGATTGGCATCCACCCAAGTGAGTATGGTGATCGGGTTGCCAATTACTATCTGTGGATATCCATTCCTTGAATTTGCCCAGTAAAGTGGTGGATAGTTTTCATTGTCGTGGGCAGGATCATAGTTCAAAGGCACACCCATGGACTTGTACTTCTCCAAGAACGTCTGGTAGAAGCTCTTCCAGAAGTCGAACATGGGATTGGTCATCAGGCCATTTACGATCTTTCCTGGGTCGGCAGCCCCATCCATCCAGAAATAGTCTACCATCTGTGCCATAAAGTCCATAGGCTGCACATTGCCACTTCCATCTGCCTCTATATGCTGGGCATTCATGTGGAAGTGTGGAATGCCGTAACCTGGAGAGGTGCCGTATACAGGTGACAGTGCATAGTATGGCGGAAATGCCATGGCTGGGAAGTTGGAGAGCCCACCCATGAGGGTATAGTAACCGAACCTATTGTCGAAATTGGCATAATAGCCAAGGGTATCGTCAAAGGCACGGAAACGCCAGGTACGCCTATAGGGCACGTGACAGGTCTCGCAGGCAATCTCTGCAATGTGTCTTCCGGCATTTTCCCCGAACTTCTCCTCGTGCGCACTTGTGGGATTAGGTGCCTCGGGATCATCCCCATTCAAGTGACACCCCTCACATGTCCTTGGCTTAGGATTGTTATCGAGGTCGTTTCTCACCATGTGAGCAGTATCTGTACCTTTGAGGATATTGTGCTTGTCCTCAAGGTCGCCAGTGTAACGGAGGTGGCATGAGCCGCAGCCCATCTTCTTGCTGGACATGTGTACATCAAAGCCAGAGGCCTCTTCGTCGTCGGTAAAGTTGACATATTGACCATTCTTCACCCAGTCTGCTGGCATACCGAGGTTGTAGAGCCTTGCCCTTGTCCAGTTGGAGTTTCCATGGTCCTTGGTCATCACGTGGCACTGGCCACAGACCTTGACCCACTTCCAAGAATTTACATCTTCAGAACCACCGAACATCTCAAGATGAAGTGCGCCATCATCGCCTAGATCGCCCACACTGTAGTAGGACCTGGCCTCCCATTCGTCACCATTCCTTACGATCTGCACATAGGTAAGTGGCATGCCGTCGTGATCGAGGTCAAGCCCCATAAGTTGCGCTGTGGGCATCATATAGAAGAAGTTAGGCAGATAGTCGTGGCGGGTGGACATATTTTTCAGGGTATCGTAAGGGATCTTACCGCTCTCCCAGTCGGCGATCACCTTGCTTAGATTTATGCCAAAGAATGCATTGGGATCATAATAGGTCATGTCCCCTTGCATCATTAGGCCATATGCATATTGGAATGCGGCCCAGCCAATACCAACGAGACCGCTATACTGAATGCCTTCGCCCTCGATGAGTGGGGACCTCAGGTAGTCTCTCACAGAGGCATCCGGATCGTCCCAGTCTGTGTAGATCTTACCAGGTTCATAGGAACGTAGTGGAAAAGGCAGTGGCAGGAGGTTACCAGTCCCTGGGTCCTTGATCTCATACCCATATACGAATGAATTAAAGAAGAGTGCATAGAGGTCTTCCATGGTGGAGTCCTCTGGCATGAGGCCCTTTGACTTGAGGTAGTCCAGGATGCGACCAAAGACTTCGCCTATGGCCGCCTGATTTGCCATGATCTTCTGCATCTCATCTGAGCCGCCATTGGGATTGTAGGTATAAGCGTCCTTTAACCCCGTCTGGCTGTAGATGTGGGGGGCAATTGAAGGAGGTGCATAGAGCCCATATGGGAGACTCTGACCTGTGGGATCAATGGCCTTAAGCCCGCTAGTCCATATTTCGAATAGGTCTCCCACCACATCCGTGGGCATCTGGGGTAGCTTAAAGTACTTTGCGCCAATAGGCCTTGTCATGCGCTGTATGTCATTGGTATAAGAGAGCGCACTCTCATTCATTACCCCTTCTTTGAGGGGCATACCCAAGGATATACGCACTACCTTGCCATTTTCACGCTCTGCAAAGATCATGAGTCTTGGCCTAAATGGTTGTACCTTGAGACCATCTGCTGCCTCATACACATTGGGATTGGATGCAATGTCTGGGTCTATATGACAGAGGAGACAGTCTGCCTCCATCACGCCTGTCTTTTTCCAGTCCACCCTCTTGGGGGCGCCATGTTCCTGGATGGTCTCGTCTATGGACTTCCCGCTCAAAAGGCTCTTGGTAGTGGCATGTGGACTATATGAGTAGTAGTCTCTGTCGTAAGAATGGCTGATTGTAGCCTCTGCCTCAGCAGTATCGTAAGGGGCCACAGTGCCGTCTGACTTTACGATACCTTCTGCAGGGCCTCCGCCTGGGTGACAGCTATAGCAGACGCCCAACTGGTCTGCCACACCCTGATCAAAGAAAAATGGTTTGCCTTCAGTGGAAAATGGATTGTCACTGGTGCCTCTCTCCCTCTTAGCCGCCAACTGGCGGTAAGAGGGAGGTCACCAGGCACCAAACTGGCCAGAACTTAGAAGATGCCCGTAGGCATTGGCCAGATATTTATAGAGGGTTCCGTCATTGTGTTCATCGCTCCAGTGATCACTCAGGTTCTCACCACGTGGACCTGCACCTTCCCTGAAGTGATAGGCCCGGGTTATGGCCTGGTAATCGTGGCAGGCCCCACATGTCTTTTTTGGACTGTAGGCAGGACCTCTCATGTACACTGCCCCATTAGCGGCCTGGATCGTATCGTTTGGGTCCAGTTGCGACTTGATGGGGTTGCCGTCTCTGTCCAACAGGGTCACTGGTGGGTGTGCAGACACCACCGATGGCACCACAAAGAGACAGAGTGTCAAAAAGGACACAATGAAACTTCGTAACAGATTGGTTTTCATCCTATAGACCTCCTGGCTTTGTTTTTTTACTTTTTTAAAGGCTAGGGCCTTTATGCGCTCCTGTAGGCCCTAGCCATTTCATCCAGAATCTATTTACTCTGCCTCAGGACCATATTGGAATGACATTTGAGGCAGTCACTTGTTGTATGACACACATTACAAGACCTGAAGTTCTTCACTGCCTCCTCTGCATGTCTTGGTTCTGGCTTGAATGCCACCCAATCTCCAGCCCTATGTGAGATGGGTTTTTGGCTCCTGTGGCAGTCTGAACAGAAGCTTGCTACGTGACACACTGCACAGAGTTTTCTGTCGTGAGTTGCCTCTATGCCGTGTTGACTCGTCTTCCAATTGAAGATGTGATCTTTGGGCTTCTTGGTCCTGTGACAATCCTGACAGAACTTACGATCCTTTCCATGACAGTAGACACAACTCTTCTCGAATCGAGACTCAAAACCATGGTGCATGGCCCAATCTCCGTGGTGGCTCTCGGGTGGAACATCCTTTCTCAGCTTCTCATGGCAGGTATCGCAAGAACTGGGTGCCTCGTCGCCATTGTGGCACTTCATACAGGCCGTCATCTCAGGCCACTTGAGTGTCTTTAGGTTCTCTGCCTCCTTGAGTCCCTCATGGCACGTTTCACACTCGATTCCATCGTGGACCTCGTGGCTAAAGTGGACATCCTCGAAGCCTTTTGGCTTCTCAGGTGCTGCCTGTTCCACGACATAGTCCTTTTTAGAACTCTGAGGCGTGTGGCACATGAGGCAATCCTCACTAGGATTGTCCAGGTCGATATCGTGGCACTCGCTGCACGTGTCCATAGTGGGATTTTCCATGGTGCCTTCATCAGTGGCCTTATGACACTGATCGCACGAGACCTCATTCTCCACCACGTGCAGTTTGTGGCTAAACTTCAGGTCCCCCTGTTTCTTACAGCCAAAGAGACCAAAACCAGAGATTCCCAATACCAATATCATTATGATGAATCTATCTTTTATGAACTTTTCCATGGCCCGCACCCCTTTACCAACTAAAATTGATGGTTGCGGTAAGGGCGTTTATGCCCGATACCCCAAATTCTCTATAGTAATCGTCCCTCTCATACTCATATTTCAACTCTGCCCACTTCTCTGGCCCCAATCTGTACCTACAGAGGCCGTAATATTGTTGGGCAGCCTCACCCTCTATGAGACTATTGACATCCTCTGTCTTGTAGTAGAAACCGGCCCCCACCATAAACTTTTCATTGATCTCCTGGGTAAGATCTCCAAAGACAGATGTGGACTCCGTCTCGTAGAGGTCATTTCGATCCTCATACCATTTGGTGTATCCAAGGGTGAGCTTTGTACCGTGGAACCTCCACCAATTGTCCATGGTGAATCCAAGGGTCCATGCATAAAAATTGGTATTATAGAGGTCCTCCTCAGAGTCGTGGCTGAGTCTACGAGTAGTAAACCTGGCAAAGGCTGTAAGCCCCTCCTGGTGAGGAATGGGCTGGGAGAGTGACAAGGTATAGTCGATGTAGCCCAGTTCCCTGCCAAGATATAGGCGCTTTATGTCCTTTGAGAGGTTCTCGTTTACAGAATAGGTGAAGTCATAGATGAAGTCGTCTTCCACCTTTACAGTATAGCGCTTATAGACATTGATACCTATGGTGGTGTTGGTAACAGGACAGGTACCCACGATATCTACGTCCCAATCCCTATTGTGTTCATCGATGAGGGCCCATCTGCCCCGCACCTTAACGTCTTCCATGGGACGCCAGTAGAAGGAACCTTCTGTAGAGGTGTTCTGATAGAATACACTTTCTAGACGCAGGGTGAGGTCTCTATTCGGCCTAAATGCCAAATTGACACCGCCAACTCCATCCTGTGTGAGGTCTGAGTAGAGCTGTACGATGGCACCACCATACACCTCGAAATCGAACCAGTCTGCGCCAATTCCCTCGCCTCTAAAGTAGAGACCATCGAAGTGGACTGTCTCTGCCCCATAGGCGTATTGACGGCCAATCCTCATATCTATCCCATCTATCAGGTCGTCCTTTTCAAAATAGGCATAATAGGCATCGAACCTCTGCCTATCATCGCTTGAGACATCCACATAGTCCTGATAGATGGACCCAAAGGCCGTACCGTCCAAGTCTTTCTGGTATTTCCCTAGAAAAGAGAAACTCACCCCAGAAGCGGTGTGAGTTGCGTCGATCCCCAGGACCTCTATGATGTCCTGATCATTGGGATCATCGCTGACCAACTCATCATTTGGCCCGTCTGACCAGTGGAGCAGATACTGGGTGTTACTCCTCACATCCAGACTACCCCAGCCAAACTCATGGGCCCATGAAAAATTGACACAAAAAAAGACCCCTATCATTAAGACAAGGGGCCCTACCACAAAAAAGGACTTCTTTTGGTGCTCCCGTTTCCCATTCATGGCTCCCTACCTTTTTATTTTTTTTCTTCCCCAATGGGGAAACATATCCTCCCTGGCGTGGCAACACTTGTATTGCACAAGTGTGCCACACATTTACCTCCAAGTTAAAACTAAGTCAACCTGGAAATTAAAATTTCTAAGTACACTACGAAAGAAAGTGTTAATTTTTTTTACTTTATTTTCTTTGAAAAAAATATTTTCTTGAATTAACACTGAGCAATATCCCCATCCCCATCAGAGTCACTATCACAGACGATCCACCATAACTAAAAAGGGGCAGTGGCACCCCCACCACTGGCAAGAGCCCAAGGACCATGTTGATGTTTACAACAGTCTGCCAAAAAAACATGGCTGTTATACCAAAGGCAAGGAAGGCACCGAGCCTATCCCTTGCCTCAAAGGCGATACGTAGCCCACGAAAGACCACCAGTGCGTAGAGTAATACCAATATCAATGCACCAATGAAGCCCCACTCTTCACCCCAGAGGCTGAATGCAAAATCCGTGTGCACCTCTGGTAAAAAATTGAGATGTGCCTGTGTACCGTGGAAGTACCCCTTGCCCCACAGCCCTCCAGAGCCAATGGCAACCTTGGACTGGATTATATGGTATCCCGATCCAAACGGGTCGCTTTCAGGGTTCAAAAATGTTAGTATCCTCTTTTTTTGGTAGGGTTTCATATACTTCCACAACAGTGGTACAGCGGCACTTATCCCCACTATTAGAGTGACCAGGGTGGTCCAACGTATCTTGGCAATGAGTACCATGCTCCCCAGCACTATACAGATCATCAGGGCAGTCCCAAGGTCGGGCTGCTTGAGTATTAGGGCACACGGGATTGCAGTGAAAAAGGCGGGTTTGATGAGCTCCTTAAAGCCATAAACAGGCCTTTCGATCTCTTGAAAGTATTTTGCAAACACGAGCACCATGATGATCTTTGCAAATTCAGATGGCTGTAGATTGAAAAAACCGAGGTCCAACCACCGCTTGGAGCCACCAGCAACCCTTCCAAGTAATAACACTAGGATTAGGGATGAAACACACGACCAATATGCCACATTGGTATAGTGGGCGAGGGAGCGGTAATCCACAAAATAGATGATAAACATCAAGATCATCCCCAGTGAGTACCAAATGGCCTGTTTGATGTAAAAGGGGCTGTGGGCCACTATACTGGCACTATAAAGATTGATGATCCCCAAGGACATGATCAGGCAGAGGGCAATCACCAGTACCCAATCTACTCCCACAAATGGTCCTTTTTTCTTTCGTATCTCTTGTGCCATGACGTTCTACTCAAAGTGCACGGCCCGGCATGGTATTTACCACTGGTCGCTGTGTCTCAAGCCATGCCTCTATCACCTCTTTTGCCACTGGTGCAGCAGCTGAGCCCCCGTGACCACCATGTTCTATCAAGACTGCCACGGCAATCCTAGGTCTATTTGCCGGGGCATAGGCCACGAACCATGCATGGTCTCGATACTCCCATGGAAGCTTTTCAGACCTCGTGCGCTTTTTCTGTTTCACTACCTGTGCTGTGCCAGTCTTCCCTCCAACCTCTATCCCCTTTATTCTGCAACGTTTTCCTGTGCCCTTCTTATCCTCCACTACTCCCACAAGGGCCTTTTTGACGATTCTAAAGTATGAGTGATTGATAGGAACGCGGGCCTTTACAGTTGGACTAGGCCGTTCAATCACCATCCCACTGTGGTCTCTGACCTCTTCTATGTAATTGGGTTCATAGAGTGTCCCCTCGTTGGCAACTGTAGCCATGAGGATTGCGGCTTGTAGAGGCGTAACAGACAAAAAGCCCTGCCCTATACTCGTATTTAGCGTCTCACCCTTTTGCCAGGGCTCCTTGAACACCCTCCTCTTCCACTCTCTTGTGGGGACTAGCCCCTTGCGCTCTCCAGGGAGCTTTATACCAGTCCGTTCACCAAGCCCAAACATCTGGGCAAAGCGAGAGATGTTGTCTATGCCCATCTTCAACCCAACTTGGTAAAAATATACGTCGCAAGACTGTACCAGGGCCTTATATAGATCTGTCTCACCATGTCCGCGCCAATCCCAACACCGAAAGATCCTGCGCCCCAATCTAAAATAGCTGTTACAGGTAAAGGTGGTCTGCGGTGTGACAAAACCACCCTGAAGCGCCCCAAGGGCCATGACGATCTTAAATACAGACCCAAGGGGATATACATCCTGGATGGCCTTGTTCAACAAGGGCCGTAGCCTCTTATCATTGAGCTCCTTCCATTTTTCATCAGTGAGTTTTTCCAAAAAGACCCCAGGGTCGAACCCAGGGGTGCTCACCATGGCAATGAGGCTCCCATCCCTTGGGTCCAGGGCCACCACTGCCCCTACCTTGTCGCCCATGGCCTTGAGGGCCGCGTATTGTACCCTTGAATCAATGGTCAAATAGAGTTCGTCTCCAGGCAGAGGCGGCTCTATCTTCACCAGCCTGACGAGTTGTCCCGTGGCATCTATCTCCACCTTTTTCGTACCAGGTACGCCGCGGAGGGTCTTTTCAAACACACGCTCAATGCCACTCTTCCCCACGAGATCCCCTGGAAGCGCCCCTTTGAATTCTCCACTCTTCAAATCCTCCAGGCTCACCTCGTCGATGTATCCTATGAGGTGCGGTGCTATGAGACCTTGTGGATATTCACGCCGTGGATACACCTCTATGTCAACGCCCGGAAGCCTGTGGAGTTCACATTCCACCCTTGCAAGGGTGGGCCAGTCCAGGTCTCTTGAGAGTATCACTGGTATATATCTTGGAATACCATCTTCGGCTGCTTCTATTACCCGTGCCTGGAGTATGGGTAGATCAATACCTGTAAGCTCTGAGAGACGTGCGAGTACCCTTTCCTGATCCTTTAAACCGCGCTCTCTGTAATAGACCAGATCAAAGGAGGGCCTGACCGATGCAAGAGGCCTCCCGGCCCTGTCAAGGATCAGCCCCCTTAGGGATGGTATCCTGACAGACCTATAACGATTGTTCTCGGCGCGCTCCTGATAGTATTTAAAGTGCACATATTGTAGATCCAATAGGCGCAGGATGATCAGTGAAAAAGAGACGGCGACAAAGGCCACCACTATCAAAAAGGGGCCAGGCCCTTCGTCCTTCTTGCCAGAATCGAACCTCTTTAGGCTGAGATAACTGGAGCGTGAGTGGACGCGTCTTTGCTCATTCATTGGCATCCCTCTGCTCTAAGAGCGGTACCAATCCGTGGAAGATAGGGAAAAGGCCCAGGGAAACTAGGCCATCCGCCACTGCCTGTAATGCCCCCCATGGCCATACGGTCTCAATATAACCTGTAGCCGTCCTCAGTGCAGCCTGAAAGATAAATGAGATCATGACCACCAATAAGAGGCGTTGCCACCAGAACTCCATGGATGCGTGGGCTACTACGTAGCGGATGAGTAAATAAGTGGCAGACATGGCCAATATGTAAGTTCCAATGTTATTGGAAGAGACGAGATCATAGAGAAAACCTGTAATAGCGATTACCAGTAGACCTTGTGCCCCATCCCTCGATGTGATGGCATACCAGACAATAGTGGGGATCAAAAGATTTATTTTTACAGAGTTGACCTCCAGAAGGTGCCCCCATGCACTGACCGTCACAGAATTGAGTAAAAGGAAAAACAGTACAAAGAGGTGCAACTTCATTGGTGCAATCACTTGGTGTGAGGCCTTACCATTACTAACACTTCCTCAAGACGCTTGAGATCTACCAATGGCCTCACCTTGATACGCTGAAAGAGCCCTTCTTCCCCGTCATCACCTAGGATCTCCACAACCTTTCCCAGCAATAAGCCCTTGGGGAAGGATTCATCTAGGCCAGAGGTAATGACCCTGTCACCTACCACCACATCTGCTCCCTTGGCTACATACTCTAGTGAACAGATGCCATCACCACCTCCAACCAGTATCCCCCTCACCCGTGACCTCTGGACAAGGGCAGGGATGTGACTATTTCTGTCTGTCAGCAGCATCACCCTACTGTAATGGATGGTGGTCATCAATACGCGGCCTACGACCCCGCCTCCGGCCAAGACCACGTCGTCCATTTGTACACCGTCCTTCATGCCCCGATTGACCGTCACGAAGGAGCGCCATGCAGTAGGATCGTACCCCACCACACGGGCCAGTAGGAAATCGCCAGGCACACTATTTTTTATGCGCAAGAGTGCCTTTAACCTGGCATTCTCCAGCGCCTCTTCGCGATAGCGGTTGAGTTCCCTCCTAAGTTCTGCCACCTCCAACCTCAGCCGCTTGTTTTCAGACCTGAGGCCATTAAAATGGGACAGGTCATAGAGAAAGGCATGGATATAGTTAGAGGGGCCACTCATCCGCTCCATTAAAAAACCCACGGGCTCCATGACCACACCCGTGATGATTTCCCTGACCCCATCGTTCATACGGGCAAATAGGACTATGAGACCCAGTAGCACCATGGCAAGGACTACTTTTCTGGATCTTCTTTTGGGCCTCTTATCTTCTGTCAACAGGCTTATTCCAGAGTGGGATTAAACGATCTAAGGAATCATAACTTCTTTTAAAATGCTGAGGTTGTCAAGGGCCTGTCCTGAACCAAGGACCACGGAAGAAAGGGGGTCGTCTGCAATGATGATGGGCAGACCTGTCTCATCCCTTAGGAGCTTGTCGAGGTTTCTTAAAAGTGCACCTCCACCAGTAAGCACAATCCCCTTGTCTACGATGTCTGCCGATAGTTCAGGCGGGGTGTGCTCCAGCGCGCTTTTCACTGCCTCTACGATGGTGTCTATCTGTTCACTTATTGCATCGCGGATCTCTGCGGCATTGATGGTGACAGTCTTCGGGACCCCAGAGACCAGGTCTCTTCCCTTTATCTCCACCTGGTCATAGGGTGGCTCTGGCAGGACGTTTCCGATCTCAATCTTGATCTTCTCTGCTGAGTGCTCCCCTATGAGGAGGTTGTGTTTGCGCTTTATGTATTGCATTATGGAATCGTCCATCTTGTCCCCTGCCACACGGACTGACTTGGAGTAAACGATGCCTGCAAGGGATATGACAGCCACCTCAGTGGTGCCCCCACCAATGTCCACCACCATGTTCGCAGCGGGTTCAGTTATGGGCAGCCCAGCCCCTATGGCCGCTGCCATGGGTTCTTCTATGAGGTATACCTCGCGGGCACCAGCAGATTCCGCCGATTCGCGCACAGCGCGCTTTTCCACTTGGGTGATACCAGAGGGCACACTCACTATTATGCGTGGTCGCACCAAGGTACGCCTATTGTGTACCTTCCTGATAAAATAGCGCAACATGGCCTCTGTGACCTCAAAGTCTGCTATGACACCGTCTTTCATGGGCCGGATGGCAACGATGTTTCCAGGGGTCTTACCAAGCATCATCTTGGCCTCCCTGCCCACTGCCAACACCCTTGGACTCTTTGCATCCTTCTTCACCGCCACCACAGAGGGCTCCCTTAGGACTATACCCTTGCCCTTTACATAGACGAGGGTATTGGCAGTACCAAGGTCTATGGCCATGTCACTGGACAACCAGCCCAAAAGCGAATCGAATATCATGGGGGCAACACTACCAAAGGGGAGGGGAATTGGCAAGGAAAAGTAGGCCTCAAGCAGGCACTACGATCACTGTGCCAAGATTCTACAAATCCCTTCATATCCCATATGGCCAGGTACGTGGTGATGCGTCATCAGACCTTAGATATCACTCGATCTTAAGGCATGATATGTAAGAACAGAGAACTATAACCTCTTACGCTTTACTCCCACCTCATCCCTGCTATTTACTGAGTAGAGCCTGACCTTTCTACTCCTGGGACACTCACGCCTTAGGATGCCCTTTAGGAGCTTGGGGAGTTCTGACTCGGTCACAGTCCACTCATCCTCTAAGTATCCCCGCTCTCTCACCCAGTAGAGCTCATGGTCTTCCTTGATTATGGTGACTCCACGATTTCTCTTATAGGTTAGGAGTTCTAACCCTGCACCAACGGGCTGCTTCTTGAGCATTTGAAGGGCACGCCTTTGGGCAGTCTCGATATTTATGAGGGCCACTGGTTGCTATCCCTCTTTTCACACAGAGAAATGGCCTTTTTTAATGCCCTTATGTGTACATCGCCTGCAAAGTGTAATTGGCTCTTCTGGCTTATTGGGTCGAATTTGGCCGGATCTGCCACACACTCATATTGTATAAGTCTACCAAAGGTACTAAGTGCCTCGTCCACTGGAAGCCCCTCTATGGCCTCTGCCACATCCCAAGTGAGGCCACAGGGGGCACCGCGCAAGACACTCACTACTTTGATCTTCCCCCCTTCTACGAGGACCTCAAGCTCTGGCACCCCAAACTGTCTGCCATAGGGGCCCAGACTTGGATGATGGCCCAGACCACAACATGTAAACGGGGTAAAGGCGCCCTTCACCTTTTGGCCAGAGGCCACCACTGGAATGGCCTTTTTATTGCAAACCTCAATGAGATAGAGCGAGAGATCTGGGTGGCGAATGTAATTGAGGCAGAGGTCTGCTGAAAAGTCTGTATCTATAATAACCTCGGGCTCATCTACGAACTCTGGGAAAGGACCGCCCACATCTATGACCTTGATGATCTCAATCCCCTGGCCAAAGCGGCCTATACCCTCTATCTTCCTCTTGCCCGAGCCCTGTTCTTCAAAGACGATTATGCGCTGCATATGGATCTCTCTATTGCACCTCTTCTGATTCGATTCCAAGGCCTCCCTCGCCATATCTCTTGACCTCATAGGTAAACACCTGGACATCAGGTGTCCGCCAGCACCCCTGCCCCATTCCAGCCTTCATACAGAGCATGGAGAGGAAGTCCTCTTTTCGTTTGAGCTTCTCCCAGACCTGAGGCAAGAAGGTGGCCTCCCTTCTACCCCTTTTGAGCACTATCCCGTGGACCCCTGGTCTTATACGGCGAAGGAGTTCCTCTGGAGTGTTAAACGCTAATGGCCGTAAAGGTGTGAGTATTGAGACCTCTATATGAATAGCCCCAAGCTCATCCTTTTTTAAAGGTCTAAAACGAGGATCTCTAAAGGCAGCGCCAAGGGTATTTTCTTTTACACACTGCCAAAGGGGTAAAATGGGCTCTATATGGCCAATACACCCCCTTAGTGCACCCTCTTCAGTCTCAAGGGTGACGAAACAGCCCGATTTTCGTTTAAAATATGGGGCATCCCCAACTTCGTCTATTCTAGGCCATGGCCCAAGCCCAAATGCAGCCCTAATGGTGCGCCTTGCAAGGCCTGGGAGATACTTGGTTCTATCTATGAAATCGATTTCAGCGGCTGCGTAACTCACAGAGTTGGTATAATCTCCAAGGATCCTCCCGCTCTGATCATAAGCGATCAAGCCCACTTTGAGGCAATCCTTTGGATACTTGTACCCAATGGCATATAACCCTGCCACAATCGCCCACCTCCCGCAGATGGTCATGTGGCGCTCTTTCACATAGTGCCATAGCCCTTCAGGGTCGAGGCCCTTTATAAAGGAAAAGGCCTCCATGTCCAGTCCCTCGATCCTCCTGCCGTCCTTTACTGGCCCAAAGGGCATGTATCCATACTGTGGGCCATAGTGGGTAAAGTCTGAACTCACTACAATAATGGATCTTGAATCGAGGAGTTCGCTGATCCGCCTTCCCAGGGAATCCAGCATCTCTCGATCCGTCCACGATATGAGGATTGGTACGAGCCTGAAGTCGCCCAAGAAATATTGTAGAAAAGGAAGTTCTATCTCTATCGAATGCTCAAACTTGTGGGCCTCTCTGTGCGCCCCCACAAAGGGTAATTGCCTTAATTTATATGAGATAGATTGGTCGACAGAGACCCTTCCTAGGGGTGTCTCATAGGCAGTAAAATCAGGACATGAGACCCCTTTAAACCCCACCCTGTGGGCCGGTGCAATGAGAAAGACCTTCTTTATTCGGCCTCTAAATGGAGCTAGCCTCGAGAAGGCCTCATATGCCACCTTTCCTGAAAAGCGCCACCCTGCGTGTGGGGCTATCAAAAGGATAGGCCTTATGCCAGGCGGGCGGTGTGCCACATCATCGTGTGATACCCCCTTTTTAAATGCATCTATGGCCTTTAAGATCTCCTGCTTTGTAGCAGGATACCATGTCCCAGAGACCGCACTTTTTCTCACCTCGCCTGTTGGGCTGCCAACACTGTAATCCAAAAGCGGAGGCATAGTGCACAAGAAAAGCAGGGCAAGGGCTAGAAGAACCGAAAGTCTCTGTCTAAACACCACAGTCATAACAACTCCCTTGACGGGAATCGGGCCTTGGAGGGAGATTGATCCAATAAATTTCATAAAAATCTATTAGATAATATGCTGATTTTATTGGCTATAATGGGCGTACATTTCCACTATCTTGTATTCGTCATTTAAGCGCATAAATTCTCCTGCCATAATCCCATTTTGATTTTTATAGTAGAGAATTATACTCTCTTCACCACATAGCACATCCAAGATCTCAAAGTGTAAATTGGGATATGTATCTAAACCCTTCAAAAAATATCCCCTCACAGCCTCTATACCAGTAACCTTCGGACCCCCTAACAACTTTGAAGCTATTGGAGATGTGAGAACGATATCCTTGTCATAATGTCCTATGATCTTTTCGATATCGTGAGAATTCCATGCTGATACCCAATCGTTTGCGAATTGCTCGGCCTTTTCTCTTGTAATCATTCCTTTTCTCCTTATTATCCATAATTTTATAAAACAAATCCCAATCTAAGTGAAATGAAGGGGCCACCAGTTCTTTTTATGTATTAAACACATCAAAAGTCCAGTCCGAGCCTTCCAAAATAAGTGAGATCATAGTGGCTATTGTGACCAGACTGTTCATCTATGACAGACTCATACTCGTGTTCAAAGCCCAATTCAAGGTTTAATCCCTTGAGTACATCCAAAGAGATAATCCACTTCAATTGCCACCATGTACGAAATTCTCCTGCATTATTAAAATTCCAATAGGTAATGAATTCAGATGAGAACTGGTGTATTGGATTTGGCTTCCAAGAAAACTCTGTCCCCAGCAACCCCTCTGGATTGAACTCGTTGTCAGTTCCCCATGTCTTTACAAAACCAAGGCCCGTGCGTCCACGAAGCTCAAAGTGATCGCCCTTGTAAAACTCGTAGCCTGGGCCACCATAGAATGACAACCTCTGCTTCCACCACCTGTATGAATCGAATTCATACTCAGAATAACTGTAGTAAAACCATCTGGACGAAGGCTTCAGCCAATCCCTCACATAGCTTATGTGCCCCTTATTCTTGTCCCTGTACCGGTGTTCAGATTCATAATAATAAACAGCCGATAGAAGCCTCCTCTGCTCCTCGTCCTCCTTCTTGAGGTCCAGGGCCACATTGAAGTCCAGTCTCACCTTGTTACCCTCTTCCCCTTTTATGCCCATGGCAATGTGCCGCTGCCATCCCCTGAGTAGACCGAAACCGGACGGACCAGGCATCTTCTGTTTGACAGTGGCTGGCTCTGTATGATGCTTTTGAACTGGTTTTATCTGATCCTTGGGGATAGTGAGCTCACCAAATATGGGGTGCCTCAGCTTTATAAGGTCCTCTGATTCGAATATGATCTCTCCTGTAACTATGTCCCCATTCTTCAATATGATCTTCTGTTGGTCCATGGGGTAGGCACAGGGGATCAGGTGAGGTAAGGCGCCCAACATCATCAATGCCATCCAGAGAACCCTCTTTATGTGTAACACCGCTCCTCCCCACTCTCCATCAACACGGGGCACTTGAGGTCAGTATGCCATAGTTAGCACTGTATGGATGACATCCCCACTATAGACACCATCCATGCCCCAGATGGACGCCTGGAACGAGGCATTGTGGGCAATGTCTGAAAGTGAATCTTTACCTATGCCAAGGTCCTTCAGTCTGCTCGGTGTGCCAATTTTCTCTAACCACCCTGAAAAGGTTATGATCCCCTCTTGGATGACCTCTTCGTCGCTGCCATGGGGGTGAACCCCCATGACTTGAATGGCAAACTTCCTAAGACGCTCTGGCCTCTTTGTGGCAAAAAAGCGCATCCATCCTGGAAGAAGTGCCCCAAGGCCCGCCCCATGCGGGACGTCGAAGATGGCACTTATGGCATGTTCGATGAGATGCACTGGGAAGTGGTGCTCTCCTACCCCTGCCTTTGTAAGTCCGTTTAACGCAAGGGTTGCCCCCCACATCATGGCCCCTCTGTGGTCCAGGGACGAAGGGTCCTTGAGGCAGGCCATGGTCTCGTTCATAATGGTCTTCATTAGGGACTCTGCCAGGGCATCCTGGACAGGGGTATATTTGGCTGGGCCATTAAAGTAGGGCTCCATGAGGTGGCAAACTGCATCCACCCCGCCATAGGCCGTGTAATCCTTTGGCACTGTAACAGTGAGTTCTGGGTCGAGCACCGACACACTGGGATAGACGTGGATCGAGCCAGTGGCTAGCTTGTGGCCTGTCTCTTCGTTGGTGATCACCATGTACCCATTCATTTCTGAGCCTGAGGCCGCAAGGGTGGGACACGTGAATATGGGAAGTGCTGCCTTTATCTCGGCCTTTCCCAAGAACACATCCCATATATTCGCCCCTTCCATCAAAGCACCTGCGGCTATGGCCTTTGCAGTATCCATGACGCTTCCGCCACCAAGGGCAAGCACTGATTCTAGGTGCCCCCTTTTTACTACCTCGATCCCCTCTTCCACCTTGGAGAGAACTGGATTGGACTTTACCCCTTCGAGCACTTTAAACTCGATTCCATATTCCTTGAGTGAACCAGCCACTCTGTCGAAGGCGCCACTCTTTCTGGCACTCCCCTTGCCCATGACAAGGAGACAACTCTTGGCGACTCCGTTCAACCATTGGCCCATCTTGGACGCCTCCAAGGTTCCATAGACGATCTTTGTCGGATTGTGAAATTCAAATCTCTCCATGGCCACCTCCTAAAATGTTTTCTGCCTCCAATAATCTGGGTTCAAGTAGCAGACTATAGTGCGATTCTGAGGGCGGCCTTTACGTTGTGCGTGTGGATGCTCTCAAGGCTAAGGGTCTCTATGTTCAAGAAGACCCCTTCTCCTGTAAGCCGCTCCCCAAGTCTCTCTTTGGCAAGTCTTGCCACAGCCCTCACCACATCCTCTACGAATTGTGGCCTCATGTGGGCCTTCAATACCAATTCCGCCTCATCTGGCCTCTTAAGAAGGCCCTGGGTCACGTGTAGAGCACCCTCCAAGATGCCCACCAATTCCTCTAGACTCACACTACAAAAGCTACCATCAGGGGCCAGTGGGCCCTCAATCATGAGTGTGGTAAAGCTCCTCTGGGAGTGGGTGGGCATGGGGACACCCTTCTCCCCATTTTTTCCAAATACCACCCTATTGTACTCCTGTGTACAGGGGCAGGTGGTCATGTGGTGGAGACCTACGCCATATTCTATACTACTACCGTCAGGGATGGGCCTCATTTTTGCCTGCACCCTCACCCAAAGGGATTCGAGGGAGCGCTTGCCACTATAGGGCGTCTCTCGAACCATGGGCACCTCGCCCTCAATTGCTATGGCACCCCCCTCTCCTGGCTGGGATTGTAAGACTGATCTCAGTAGATCTATGGCATACTCCATGGGCGTTTCCACATCGCGCTTCCCCATGGCCTCGATCTTCTCCTCTATCCTGGACATGTGTATGCCACGGCGGTCTTGTGGCAGGGCCAACGTGAGTTCCCCCCTAAACGGGGTGAGTCCTGTTTTGAGCTTTATCCAAAAGGTGTTGTCTGTAATGCCCACCTCCCCAATGGGGATGGGCACGTCAGGCCGTGATGAGGGGACGTCAAGGCCATCTTTTAGCGCCCTTTGGTGGTCGAAGTCTCCTATAATCCGCTGGGGATCAGGCCATTTTCTGACATGGCCAGGTACCATTCTTGTACGCTCTTCCAATTTTCCCCCTCCTTTTCAATGAATTGCCGCCGCTGGGTAAAGAGCCTCTTGGCCTCCCTGTCCAGGAGATTTCTATCTGACATGATCTTCTCAAGCCCCTCCATGAGGGCGAGGAACTTCTCCTTTGAGGCCATCTTTTTGCAGATGCTAGTAGTATTTAGTCGTCGAGTAGTGATCACCCTGGGTATAGCTCCAAACTCGCACCTCGCTGCACAGGTGAGAAAAAATTGCCAGTCCTCCCCAAGCTCCCCCTCTGGGAAACCACCAAGGTCAAAGAAGACCTCCCTCTTCACTGCGAATGATGAAGGTACAAAAAAACACCACCTGTATAGGGCCCTTGCAATATCCCCCTTCAAAAAAGACGTAACATCTCTTGAGCTTGGGATGAGGAAGCTCTCTCTGGTCTCGAGGTCTATGGTCTTTGTCACCCCGTATGCAGCCTGAACCCTTTGTTGTTTCAAGGCCTCATAGAGTGCAGCGGCATGATAGGTATGCCATATATCGTCTGAATCCAGGAACATGAGGACATCTCCAGAGGCGTATTGTGCCCCCTTGTTCCTGGCGCCACCAGGGCCTAGCCCACCTCCCTGTAAGACATTTACCCCTGGAAATCTCTCTTTGATCCACTGAGCTGTGCCATCTGTAGAACCGTCGTCCACCACGATCAGTTCAATCTCACAGGGAGTGGCCCTCTGCGCCATCACGCTCCTTATGGCAGCACCAATATATTGCCGGCGATCCTTTGTGGGTATGATGCAGCTAATCACGCAGTATGTCCAGGCGGAAAGAGCCTTGTAGCCTCCCTGATCCGTCCCTCTAAGGTGTTCTCAATATATTCCCGTATCTTGGGTGCAAAATAGTCTAGGTAGTCGCCGATCTCCTTTGGAGTGGCACTCGTCTTGGTCTGACAAAACAGGCACTTTCTCTCCCCTCCACCAGTTGAAGGGAGCCCGTGGGCCTCTAAAAAGTGTCTGACTGCCTCCTCTGTGTCGAATACATCATATACCGGAAAGCTCGTCTTTATGCCAAAGGACTGACTAAGCGCTGCCATCTTCTCCATGAAGACATCGGTCTGCTCTGGATAGTAGCCTTGGCGCTTTGCATAGCCCGCGTAGACTATTGGCACGTAGTGTTCCACAGCGTAGATGATGGCTTTGGTATGCATGGCAAGCTTACACGCCACACACACCAAGTTCTTTCCGCCGAACTTGGGCATGAGATCCTCGTACCAGTCGAGCCAGAGACCCTGAAAGAGACGGCCACAGTCGAGTTCCACATAGGCGGTCTTTGGCACCTCATGTCCATAGGGGACCTGCGCCTCTAAGATGGTCTTGGCCACCTCCATCCTCGAACGTGGAAACTCTGGAAAGCGCCCCATACCGTTCAGCATGTGGAGGAGGTGCACCGTATTGGGCTTTGGCACCTCACGGAGGCGTCCCATCAGGGAGATGGCATAAAGTGCCAGGGAGTCTCTGCCCCCTGAATAGAGTATTGCAATGTCTTGACGATCCATCATCTGGCCCCCTTTAAGACCCTGTAGTGTAAAAAGACCTCTCCACTCTGTGTGGAGTGGCGAAGGTCCACCAGCTCTAAATCAAGGGTAGGATCACCCAGTGGCTCCGGCCCGTCCATTAGAGAGGGTGCACCTCTTAGGCCCAAGACCTTGGGGGAGATGGTCACATAAAGATCGGTACAAAGGCCACTTTTCATCACGTTATAATTGAGGATTGCCCCCCCTTCAACGAGTATATCATTGGCGCCCATATCATCCAGGTAGTGGAACACCTCGTCGAGGGAGACACCACCTTGGACCCTATCGGAGTTACAGCCAATCACCTCTGCGCGGCCTTTTAGAAGTTGTAAAAGACTTGGCACACGCTCCTTCAATGTAAAGATGAGGGGCCGTGGTCCATCAATGAAGATCTGTCTAGATTCGAGGGGTATCTCGCCAGAAGCAGTTATGATTGCCCTTATACGGTCTTCAGGCACCCTTCCCCTTGCCCCTTTCATCTCACACCCCTGGTACCTGAAGGTACCTGCGCCTATGAGGCTCGCCTTGGTCTTCTCACGCATCTCTTCCAAAAAGGCCCTGTCTACAGGGCTCCCCTTAAAGCCTGGTCCAATCCTTCCACAAAGGGTCATAGCAGCTATGATGGACACCCTCATCTAGGTCTCGACCCCTGTTTTATTGCAAGGTCTCTACAGCGGCGAGGCATTGGCTGCTTACTGGGTCAACTTTGCGAGAAATCTCAACACCCGTTGCGCTTCGGGCGGTATTGTCTCTACCTGCCCCTCAAGGATCTCCCTTGGCGTATAAGGCCTGCCCCAGAAGTGCTCATCTGCCCTATAGTCCTGACCGATGTATGCCCCCTCTAGGGATATGCCTGCAAAAAACCCTTTACTCCTCGAATATGAATATATCTCAGAGGTTAGTGTGATGTCTGTGGAGGCCTCCAGCTCTCGCCCCACCGGCCCTGCCGATACCCCGAGCTCACCACCAAGGGTTACACTCCCTT
Organism: Deltaproteobacteria bacterium; assembly: GCA_015494155.1. Classification (GTDB taxonomy): domain Bacteria; phylum Desulfobacterota; class Dissulfuribacteria; order Dissulfuribacterales; family Dissulfuribacteraceae; genus WGBU01. The sequence continues at coordinate 23,829 of WGBU01000117.1, forward strand.
TAAAGAATGGCTCAAGGCCCCTCTCGTTCATGATGACGAGGATGAGGTCTGTGGCCTTTACACCAATCTGCCAACCCAGGCTACCTGCACCAATGGTCAAAAAGATGGGGCCATGCCATGTGTTGGTCTTGGGATTGCGGGCAAAGAGCACGCCCTTTCCAAAGCTACCTCCGACTATAAATCCCCCCTTGTAGACCGAAGGGAATATTGCAATGGCCCTGGCCCTTTTTAGGAGGTCTGTGGGGATGCCCTTTTCAGGGATGGACTGAATCTCCTTTAAAACCCAAAAGGCCTCGTTGAGTTTTTCCCCCGACGTAGTGGAATTTGCCAATGGTAGAAAGAATATCAGTTGTAGGGTGAGGGCGAGGGATATGAATAAAAGGATCTTTTTCATTCTCATTGTTGTTTCCCTCCTTTATGTAAGGGTTTTAGTGGCCTTCCCGCACTCTAAGGTCCATCTTAACACAAGCTCTCCCAAAAGCCACTTCCCCATGATCGCAGAGGCAGGTCAAAAACTCCACAATGAAAAAATTTTAGTGCGTTTTTTATCAAAGGAAGGGAGAACAGAAAAAGGGGGCGGTGCCCCCTTTGCTTCAAAACATAGACCTATTTTTTATTGGATCAGACCATTTAATCCACTACACTCAAAATCTCTGGCTTTATGGCATTAAATTCTGCCTTTATCTTTGTCCATCTATCGTACCAGGCCTTTCCCTGGGGGGTACGGGGAAATCTCCACTTCATTCGATTCTCATAGTTGTTAAAGTTCTCAAAAGTGCCCTCCACCTTATTTTTACCAAACTGTGGCCTGCCACCCAGGGCATAGTACATCTGCTCCACCTCTGTCTTTGCATTGGAGAGAGTACCTGCTGCATTATTACACATCCTGCATCTAGCTGCCTTTACCTCGTCGTGTAGAGCCTTAAGCTTCATCACCACCGAGTCCACCTTCTTGGCGAGGTCGGGGTGGTTCACATGCGCCTTTTGTACATAACTACTCCAAGACCCAGGGCTCACGCGCTGCACCCAACCAGACCCTGCATGGGACAACGAAACACAGAAGAGGACGAACAACCAGGAAAATAAAATTGCACAAACCTTCTTCTGCTGCCTTACTGCCGTCTTTTTCATAAGTACCTCCTTAGTGCTTTTAAGTATTCTTCGGAAGATGCAGTTAGACACTTTAACTATTTTTTAGCTTTTTACTCTATTTTTGAAATTTTTTATCATTATTTCAATGAGGTCCGTACCTATGGTAGTGATACCTAGGAAGGGACTTGGCCACTCTACTTTTCCCTTGACATTTTTCCCACAAAACCTTATAAAAGAGCGCTTCACTACCATTTCTCAACTAGTTCCCCTAGCGTTGTGGGAAGAAAATTCGATAAAGGGGGGATGACCATGGATACAATCGAATATGGTTTTGGTCAGCACTTAATGTTGGATGGCTATGGTTGCGACAGGGAAAAGCTCATGGATCTCAATGGAATCTACGATTTTTTGAGCAGGTACCCAGACGAGATCCAGATGACAAAAATAATGCCTCCCTATGTATTCAAATATTCTGGCAAGGTTCCTGAGGATTGGGGGATATCTGGCTTTGTGCTCATTGCAGAGAGCCATATTAGCATCCACACCTTTCCTGAAAAATTATATCTCAGCCTGGATATATTCTCTTGTAAACCCTTTGACACAGATGCCGCTATTGAACGCATAAAACGCATCTTCGATATCAAGAAAGTGGAGATCAAGCTCTTAGACAGGGGGCACGAGTTCCCAAAAGTCATAAGAAAGGTCCACCACTTCGTAAGAAACGAAAGGGCCAACATGACAGTCTGAGGTGGGGGGACAATTTTTAAACCTTAACCAAGAGTTTTCCCATCCCGAGAGGGCCAAGTGGGTCATAATTCAGGCACCATTTGACGCATCTGTATGCTATCGGCCTGGGGCACGTCTCGGACCACAGGCCATTGTGGAGGCGTCGAGTCAACTGGAACACTTTGACGAAGAACTCCTATGTGAACCCTATAGGGTGGGAATCCACACCCAAGACCCGATAGAACCAGTCATCGACCCAAGGCAGATGGCCGAGCTCGTATATGAGAAGGCGCTTAAATCTTTCGAGATGGGAAAGAGGGTATGCCTTCTCGGAGGCGACCACTCCGTCTCCATTGGGGCTATCCAAGCGGCCCACCAGGTCCATGGGAGGCTCAATCTGGTCCAGTTCGATGCCCACCTCGACCTTCGAGATACATACCAGGG
>WGBU01000118.1 GCA_015494155.1 Deltaproteobacteria bacterium
CATCCAAATACCTTCACATGGATTTTATTTGTGCCTAGCGGCTTGACATAGAACGTTTCCATATCATTTTTCAGAATATGATTAGGAAGATTCTTCGAGTGCTTAGGCGAGAAAACTTGTTATCCCTTTTTGGGGTGGTTATGGGGATGATACTCATTTCTGGGGGTGCGATAGCCTGGTTCGAACCCAATATAGATTTTTTGAATGGTCTTTGGTGGAGTGTGGTTACCATGACTACTGTGGGCTATGGAGATATATCTCCCACTACCCCTGGTGGAAGAGTGGTTGCGACTATCATAATGTTTTTTGGCATTGGCCTACTTGGAATGCTGAGTGCCAATCTAGCAGCACTATTTGTGCGTCAGAGGATGAAGGAAGACAAGGGGATGTGCAGTATGAACCTAAAGGATCATATTATAATTTGTGAATGGAATCACAGGGCCAGGGCAGTGCTTCGCGAGCTAAGGGCCGACCCTAAGACTGCTGAAACACCGGTTGTCTTGATAGCGGATCTTACTGAAAAACCACTGGACGACGATCTTTTATTCTTCGTGCGGGGAGAAGTGTGTGAGGAGACCCTTGAAAGGGCGAATCTTAAGGAGGCGGCTACAGTGGTCATATTGGGAGACGATAAGTTGAGCGTTACAGCACGGGATGCCAAGGTTGTCTTGACTACCCTTACCATAGAGACCATTAATCCAAGGGCATATACTGTGGTGGAACTGGCAGATGAGGCCAACCGCAGGCACTGCGAACGGGCAAACGCCGACGAGATCATTGTGGGAAGCGAGATAAGTAGCCATTTGGTGGCCAGTGCAGCCATAGACCATGGGATAAGTAGGGTGGTATCAGAGCTACTGAGCTCACGCTATGGGAATGAACTCTATGTGGTGAAGGTCCCAAGATCCCTCACTGGGAAGAAATATGTCGAGGTATTGTTGGAGATGAAGTGGAGGTACAAGGCTACTTTGCTTGGTCTTAGAAGAGGGCCAGATGCAGAGATTATGGCAAATCCTGATGGTGATACCATAGTTGAGGAGCAAGATCGGCTGGTCGTCGTGGCCCCTAAGAGGCCAGAAATTACAGATTAAGTGCGTAACAAGGTGCGTAATTGTTGTTGAAAAATAGAAGGGGTTATGTAGAATCCCATTACATTTTTTAACTACTCTACGCCAGGAGGTAGATAGATCGCGATGAAGAGAACGTCCAAGTCTCTTTTCATGATACCAATCCTCTTCTTGCTGATGAGCGCCATCTCATATGGGGGCCTGGACATAAAGGAAGGGCTTTGGGAAGTGAAAAATACAGTGGAAATGGACATCCCAGGGGCCACATTCAAGGTCCCCTCTCGCATTTTTACCTACAGAGAATGCCTAACCAGAGAAAAGATTTTCCCACGCCTTGAAGACAACCTGGAGCAGGTGTGTAAGATTGTCAATCAGAGGATAGAGGGCAGCAAAGTAGTCTGGGAGATGGAGTGTAAGGACAGGCGTTCCATTGCAGAAGGTGTGGGAGAAATCAAATATGAGGGCAAGCGCTTTGAAGGTAATATGACCCTGGTGACCCATGAAAATGGCATGACAGCGCCCACACGTATTGTGCGACATATGGAAGGGCACTGGATAGGAAGGTGCAAATAAGTTATTGCCTATTTTATAAAGGAATGCGGGCCCTAGATCTCATTTATATTATATTTTAGGTCAAAATTATCACGTAGGACTACAGAAGATTATGAGCTTTCACAGAGGGCAATCCTTTGAGAAATGGCCTGTTTTAGCGTGTGTGGGTCTGCATATTTTATGTCCATGCCAACTGGTATGCCACAGGCAATCCTAGAGACTTTAACCCCACTCTTTTCTATAATATCAGATAGGTAAGAAGCTGTTGCCTCACCAGGGGCAGTACTGCTCGTGGCTATGATGACCTCTTTTACTTCTGTGCCACCAGCTCTTTTGGACTCTTCTATCCTCCTAATGAGTTCCTTTGCCTTGACATCCTCTGGTCCAATCCCGTCCATGGGAGATATGGCCCCATGTAATACGTGATAAGTGCCCCTGAAAATGCCGCTTTTTTCAATGGCGATTATGTCTCCTGGGTCTTCAACCACACAGATAATGGTGTGGTCCCTCCTCGGATCACCACAAATGGCACAGGGATCGTCTTCTGAAAAGGTAAAACATGTGGTGCAGAGCTTTATACGGCTGTGGAGCTGGGTAATAGCCTCGCCCAGTTCCCTTGCCCTTGATTCTGGCCACCTTAAGATGGAGAGTGCAAGCCTGGTAGCTGTCTTTTCACCAATACCAGGTAGCATGGAGAGATCGGCTATGAGCCTTTCAAGTGCTGGAGGAAGTGCCTTGGATGCCATGGGATTTATGCTAAATGATTTAGACTACATGATTTATACGACATATGGATTAAAACATTCCAGGTATCTTCAAGCCACCTGTTAGCTTGGCCATCTCTTGTTCGGTCATCTCTTTTGCACGTGTAAGTGCCTCATTCACTGCTGCTACTATGAGGTCTTGGAGCATCTCTACATCTTCTGGGTCAACCACCTCTTTTTCAATGTAGATGGCCTGGATCTCGGGCTTCCCATTGGCCACTGCCCGTACCATGCCCCCACCTGCTGAGGCCTCAATGGTACGCGTTGCAAGCTCCTCCTGGAGTTTTGCCATCTTGTTTTGGAGTATCTGGGCCTGTCTCATCATTTCCTTTATGTTTGGATTCATACTGGTTCTCCCTGTTTCGATTTATTGTCTATGACGTGAAAATAGTATCCTGCGCTTTTACCTGTCAAGGACGAAAGAGTTCAACACTTTCTATTTTGCCTCCAAAAACCTTTATGGCCTCTTGAACCAAGGGATGCCTTTTGAGGGCCTCCTTTTCAGATAACATCTTCTGATTTGAATTTTGGACTGGCGGTCTCTTTCCGCTTCCTTTATCGACATTTTGCCCGCTGCCATTTGAGGAGACGACTTCAATCGACTTCTCTTGCCCAAAGAATTCTCTTGCATGTCGCCTAAGTTCCTCTTTTATCTTGGGATCATTGAGCCTACCCACGAGAAAGTTTGAAGAACAGACGATCGAGATACCATCGTTCTCATTTAAGCGTATATCATCCACCTGTTGAATGTAGGTGAGAAGAGGTTCGTTTTGGCCACTTAACACCCTTTCCAAATAGCCCCTGAAATCACCTCGATCCTGTGAAGTGGAAGCATCCTCTTTGTATCCTGGTGATCCCTTGTCTGCCTCAGGTTCTCTCACAACCACTGTGTCTGTATCTTCTTTTGGAGCCGGGCCTGGGATGGTGGGCTTTTTTCGATTGGGGGTAGTTTGGAGCCCTTTCGTTTCACCGCTTTCTTCTTTTGGATAAGGATGCGTGGGTGCGGGGATAGAATGTGCACTTTCACTTTCAACGAGATTTCTTCCATTTAGTGCAGCGACTTTTTTAATGAGGTCATCGAGTCTTGAGATCTCGTGTATGCGACAAAGTCTGAGTAGTGTGGTCTCCAATAAAAGCCTTGGCGTGCTCGAACGGCTTATTGCCTCGAGGGAGCGAGCAAGTGACTCGAGAATGGCCGAGATGAGTTCCCTGTCTAAGTGTTCTCTATCGAACGAATCGAGTTCATAGAGGGGACTTTGATAAAGATCCTGGCCTTCTTCTCCCATCTCACAGTAGATGAGGAGGTCTCGCAAAAATACCACTAGTTCTTGGGTGAGTTTTACTAGATCACCACCAAATCTATGGACCTTATCAATGGCCAACAATGCAGCCCTTGGTTCTCCTTTAAGCAAGGCTGTCACGATCTCTTTTATAGTTAAAATGGGTATTAGACCAAGTGCCTCAGATACATCCTCTTTGGTCCGAGCACCAAATGCCACTACTTGGTCAAGGAGGCTCAAGCTATCCCTAATGCTTCCAAGGGCCGCTCTGGATATGAGCTCTATTGCCTCGTTGTCTAGGCCCAGGTGCTCTTCTTCGTTGATCCTGGCCAAATGGGATTGGATCTCTTTTGGAGTGAGGAGCCTGAATTCATAGTGTTGACACCTGGAGCGGATGGTGTCTGGGATCTTGGCTGCCTCTGTGGTGGCAAAGATGAAAAAGACGTGACTTGGAGGTTCTTCGAGGGTCTTTAAGAGGGCATTAAAGGCCTCGCGCGTAAGCATGTGTACTTCATCTATGATATATACCTTGTATCTCGCCTGTACCGGCTGAAACATGATGTTTTCACGTAGGTGCCTTATTTCATCGATTCCCCTATTGGAGGCACCGTCTATCTCCACTACATCAACACATGAGCCCTTGGTGATCTCTAGGCATATTGGGCAGTTATTACACGGTTCGCGGCCTGGACCATGTTCACAATTGATTGCCTTTGCCACAATCCTTGCAATAGAGGTCTTACCTACGCCGCGCGCACCACTGAAGATGATGGCGTGGGCAAGCATATTCTTTTCAATGGCATTTTGGAGAGTGCGAGTGACGTGGGTCTGCCCAACGACCTCTTTGAAGGTCTGTGGACGCCACTTTCTGGCAAGTACGAGATACGACATATCGTCCTTTTAAGATGGCACTAGAAGATGATAGCCAGGCACCCCTGCGGCACACGAAGGGTCCCACTACCGTTGCTTCCTTCCGGACCTGGCGGGGTTCGCGGGATTTCGTTGCGCAGGACCCGGCTATCAAACCATTGGTTGCTACGCTGGCGGAGAGGGTGGGATTCGAACCCACGGTACGCCTTGTGAGCGTACACACGATTTCCAGTCGTGCCCCTTCGGCCTCTCGGGCACCTCTCCTCTTATTGTTGCGTGGGTTTATACCATCTTAGCCATTCATTGACAACCCCAATAAAGGGC
>WGBU01000119.1 GCA_015494155.1 Deltaproteobacteria bacterium
GGTAGAGGTGGCCCCTATCGAGGTAAAACCCATCCATATCACCATAGATGTGAATCTCAGGGTGGAACGCGCCCTGGACGATGTCTTTAAGGATATCGACCAGGCAGAGGCCCAGAGTGGACAAGGAGCAGAGCAGGAAAGTGGAGGAGGAGAGGATAATGGGCAGAAATAAGACCATGTTGAGAAAGGTGTTTTTTGTGATAGGCCTGATGTTTTTCGGCCATTTAGTGATCTTTTCCCATATGGTGACACTCCATGCAGAAGACCCTGTAAAGGCCGCCAAGGCCAGGATGATGAAGAGGCTCAATACTATCCTTGAGCTCAAGCAAAAGGGGATCGTCGGCGAAGACAACAAGGGCTATCTAGCCCCCCTTCGCCAAGGCGAGCAATACAGGTCAATTATAGAGGCAGAAAACAGGGATCGGCGTATCATATATGAATATATTGCGAGAACCCAAGGGGTGGACCTCAGCACTGTAGAGCGATTGAGGGCAAAACAGATCCGAAAGAGGGCCTTAAAGGGCCGGTGGATCCAGACCCTGGATGGAAAATGGAAGAGGAAAGAGTGATCAAGACCCATATTTGAATCAAATGTCCTAACTGTGTCCAGGGAACAGGAAATAGAACAGCACCTGAAAGTTTGAAGAGGCTAAAAAATATCTACCGCCCTGACTTCCTGGACCGTAAGGCGCTTTAGCAAAACTTCTTCGAAAAGTTCGAGGCACTCAATTGGTGCATTCTCAATCCAGCAGCTAGATGGCAAGAACTTGATGCTACGCCATGGAACAGAGCAATATCTGTTTATATCTTATTGACATTGGTAAATCGACTGTGCTATAACTAAAAATATAGGAAACGCCAATTATTACAAAATCAAAAATCTCACTTATCTATCGAACCATCACTCTAGTTCGCTTCAGGCGTCATCCTATTTAGGTCTCATTTTGGGGCTTTTCTTAATTAAAGTCATTTTCAGGCATTAATGCCAATTGCTTGTGTGGAGCGAATTATGAAAATAAAGAGTGCATTTTTAATTATTAGCACCCTTGGGTGTCTCTTGCTTTTTAACTGTAGAGTGACACTGGGTGAGGTTACCAATTTTAGTGTGCCTTTAACTATGGATGAGTGGTTTCCACTGGCATCACATGGTGAGTCCGATACTATTGAGGAAGTGTCTTCGGAAGGGGTGTCTTTTGGCATTGATGCGTATCGGACAGGAGTCCAGGCATTCACGATCAATACTTTTGACCTAAGGGACGCTACTGTTTACATAAGATGGAAGATCCATGGACCAAAGGGCTTGTACTGTGCTTGCGGTGTTGGAATAGGCTGGCCCTATGTTAACTCCCTTTCACGGCCAGGGGTATATTTCGCAGCCTCTGCTGGCTATACCACCCCAAGTTCAGGCGAGTGGTTTTCAACTCATAATTCATGGTCTGGAAGCCGTGTTGTGCAGGATGATACATGGTATTTTACGAGGATAGAAATCTCGAGCTCAAGACAGGTCTATGTGGCAACTGCCCTCGGTAATTTTGATGACATGGGTGGCACACTATTTTCTTCTCACTCATTTGAGATGAGCCAGGAGAATTGGTCCAAGTTGTCCGAGGCATCTATAGCTGCCAATTTCGTCGACAACTACGGGGGAGCTGACACAAGAATAACTGTTGGAGGAGCCTCTATCCTTTGGAAAAGTCATCATGAGCCGGGTACACCAAAATTAGAGGTCTCTACAGTTTCCCTCGATTTTGGAACAGTCAGTGTGGGTGGGAGCAAAACCATTGGGATCACAATGGAGAACACTGGAAGTGCTGCCTTGAATATAAGGGCACTTTCAATAAATGGTACAAGTGCCAACAGCTATTCCTTTGACAGCAACTGTACAACCATTGAGCCAGGCGAAGTTTGTAAGGTAGATATCACGTTAGCACCTGCCACAGCAGGTAGCAATGAGGCCTATTTGTTCATCGATAGTAATGACTCCCAGTCTTCAATTCATGGAATTACTCTAGAGGGTATAGCAATCCCTAATGGGGAGGCCACATCGACAGCAGAGATGGCTCTTCCAAATGGCATTCAGGTCTTTACATACCCCATAGTGAGCACTCCACATTGGGAGACCATACCTGGGATTGCAAGGCCCATTTCAATAGGTAGTTGTAATCCAGATAATGAAGGTCTGGACATGGGGGTTTTGCTTGGAAAATTCAAAGGTCCAGTGGATGTCTATGTAGCTGTATATGCACCAGATATTGATCCAAGGACCACATATATCCTTTGGCCAGACGGTAGCTTTCATCCAGATACACAAGGGCTATTTCCTTGGAAGAGTAATTTGAATAGCTCTTTTGATGAGACATTTCTAAGCGGTATTGACACAAACGTTTTGCCAAAAGGAGCATATCACATCTTTGTTGGGGTAAGCCCCTCTGGAAAGCAAGATTCATTTTATGTCTGGCATGGTGTTTTTCAGGTCCCAGGTCCATGTGCCCCAGGCCAAGTAAAAGAAGGTAGTGTAGGTTTTGTGAGAGGTGAAGTAGTCGCACCAGAGGCCACCTTAATTTACAGGGGAAGAGAATTTGAGCGACCTGTAAAGGTTTCTGATAATACATTGATTGGGCTAAAAAAGGATGGGAAGGTCTATTTGTATCATCCAGCAATGGGGCATGTGAATTTAGATGATGAGACATCTGCTAAGGCAGTCGGTTATTTTGTTGCAAACATGGCTGTTGGAAACGGTGAAGTAATTAAATCTACGCCCATCATTACCAGGAGTAAAAGACTCTTGAGATCGAATACAGACGACCTGCCAGACTGGATTGTTACACTTGATACTGGAATTCTCATTGAGACTAGAGGAAATGAATTATTAGCAAAAAATAACTACAAGAGATGGGTAGCCCTACGCATTCCCAATGACGAAACTACTCTTTTAAGTTCAAAAACCTATTTCTTAGGGCCAAGGGATTCTTATCTGCCAGATGATATTCTGGATGCATTGTGGCGTTGGGCAGGTGACTCACCTATAGTAGGAAGTTCTCCGTCTGAAAGGTCTCTTAACTTTGAATCTCCATTGTATATGCAAACCTTTGGGGCAATATTCAGTGTTTTTCCTACGCCAATACTTGTTCAGATGTACGGGAATTCCACCTGGAGGCAAAGTTACATTAATGCAATTAAAAGTGACCCGGTGTTGTTTGCCCAAGTGAATACATTGGAGTGCATAGATTTTTTGATTGAAGGGGTTCAACAGCTCCTCGGCGTGCTAATACCAGAAACGTGTCTAGGCTCACTTACAAGTGATGTGGGTGTAGGACTGATGAAGCCATTTTTGATGTCCTTAGTTACGCCCAACGACACGGGGTCCTTGAACTTAGAAGAAGGTTCTATTTCGCGTACAGCCTTTCAAGACTGGTTAAGTGATGCGGCGCAAGCACTTGTAAAGTGTGTGGCAACTGCTGTGTCATTTGAGGGGACGCCATTGGCTACAGCAGCCTTGGAGGTCGTAAGTAAATTTAATGATATCTATTCAGGGGGAAAGTGGATTGCAGAAGATCTGGTTTTACAAAGCATTATAACACAGTCTTGCACCATTCCGTATGATGAATTCAGCTTAAATGCCACCGTGGAGAAGTTGGAAATAAAAGGCTGTAGGGCTAGTGGTGATCTATATGTGCATGAGGACGGTAAAGTCACCTATACGTGTAATGCCACAGGTGCCACCAGTGTGGATGTAGATTTTAGTGGGAGCCAATACGAAGCAGGGGGGCGCAAACTCTCATTCGATCAATCCACTGGGCTTTGGAGTGGCACTTTCCCAGAGTCCCCTAGCCTAGAGGGCATAAGACCTATAACCTTCACGGCATATGGGGCCCAGGGAGAATCGGTTACATGTGAGACTAACATATTGGTGAAGGGCACCTTTAATATAAAGTATTGCAGTTTGTCCGCTCCGTCAGGTGATTTAGAGGCTGGAAAGCAACAGGATATAGTGATCTCCTGTAGCGTAGAGGGAAGGCTTCCAGATTCTGTAACTGCCGATCTCAGCGCCCTTGGTGGGGATGAAAGATTTGATCTAAGGCTACAGGATGATGGTATGTGGCTTGGTGAGACCACTGTAAATCCAGATGCTCCTGGTAAGTTTAATATTGTGGTAACTGCTGAGGATTCTGGCCAAACAAGTACCTATACCCTCAAAGTTGATGTTCTTGATATGGAAGGTGATAATTCTATTTCGTTCAATGATCCCAGTGGAAAGTGGACCATCACGCTTGATCTTGGCCATACGAGTATTATGAGATACAAGGGTAGGGCAGAGGTAGTGACAGACAAAGATAGTTATACAGGCCAATGGGTGAACGTCTTGATTGATAGGCTCCCCACCAATCCACATGCATGGGAAGAATTTGTTCCTGCTGTAGTTTCTATTTGGCCATCATATGAAGTCAAGACATGGACTCTTTATTATAATAATGGCAACAGCGATCCAACGTTTAGTAAATTTAAGAGCTATATGACCTCTGACGAGTTGAAATTCAGTGGTCAATTTTATTATTGGTTGGAGATTGTACCAACAAGTGGGCCGGGTACAATTGTGATTTTTAAGTTTACAGGCACTGAATAGGATCAAATAGCCCACTTACGGGATGCAAAGGGAAAAAACTAGCTTCGTTTATAGGAACATAAGGGCCATACGGCCCTTGATCTTAAGGCACCGCTTGGCTGGAGTGGAACACCCTAGGCGGTGCCTATTCCTCCCAGCCGAAGGGTACACAGAGGACTGGGCATGGCAGTAGCCTCACAACCTTTTCCACAGTACTGCCAAAAAAGATCTCATCGAGCTGTCCCTTTCCCCTAC
>WGBU01000120.1 GCA_015494155.1 Deltaproteobacteria bacterium
CGGTGGGCTAAAAAGATAGCCCTGAATCATGTCGCATCCCAATTCCCTAAAAAAATCGAGTTGAGCTGGAGTTTCAACACCCTCTGCCACTGTCTCAAGGCCCAGATTCTTTGAAAGGCTCACAATAGCGGCACTAATTGCCCGATTGTCTGAATTTTCTGGCAGGTCTATTACAAATGACCTGTCGATCTTCAACTCATCTATTGGGAACTGCTTTAAGTAATAGAGCGATGAATAACCTGTACCGAAATCGTCCATGACCAATCTGAGGCCGATCTCCTTTAACTGGTTGAGGACCCGTATGGCATTTTCCTCGTCGTCCATCACCACACCCTCGGTGATCTCCAACGCCAGGGCCTCTGGACCGACCGAATGTCGCCTCAAGGCACTTTTTATCTTCTCGATTAAAAACTCGTCCCTAAACTGTCTGGGCGATAGATTTATTGCAATATTTATTGGATATCCCCTCTTTGACCACTCTGAAAACTGCCTACACGCCTCATTCAGTACCCAGTCTCCTATTTCTATGATGAGACCTGTTTCCTCTGCTATTGGTATAAATTCTGCTGGTGAAATAAGCCCCTCATCCCTCCTAAACCACCTTATTAGGGCCTCAGCTCCTAAGACTCTACCAGATCTCAGGTGTACCTTTGGCTGATAAAAGAGCTTAAATTCCTGCTTCTTTATGGCATTGTGAAGCGCCTCTTCTAGCTGTATCCGCCGCTTAATCTTGGCATCCATCTGAGAGGTAAAGGTATGTAAGGCATTTTTCCCCAGTTCCTTTGAACGATACATGGCCATTTCAGCATTCTTGATGAGGACTTCTGGCTCACTACCGTCTTCTGGGAAGAATGTAATTCCAATGCTGATGGTGATCCTCACCTCATGCCCATCTATAAAAAAAGGTCTTGAGACCACTTCCAGGAGCCGCCCCGCTACCTCGAATACCACCTCCTTTGAATCGATTGCTTCAAGCAACACTGCAAACTCGTCCCCACCAAGCCTCGAGGCCGTATCTTCCTTTCTTATGCAATTCGATATACGTTGGGCAATCTCTTGCAGGATCTTGTCCCCAATGTTGTAGCCTATACCCTCGTTTACGAGCCTGAAGTCGTCTATATCAAAGAGTATTATGGCAAGGCCCTCGTTATGGGATTCTGCGTGACGTATGGCCATGGTTAGCCTGTCTTTAAATAGCTGCCGGTTGGGTAGCTTAGTTAGTGCGTCAAAATTGACCTGAAATTCTAAAGACGCCTCCATCTCCTTGATCTCTGTGAGATCATGGAACAGGGCAACATAATTTGTGACTTCGCCATGAGGGTCTTTTATGACCGTAATGGTTAGGTGCTCTGGATAAGCACTCCCATCCTTCCTCCTATTCCATATCTCCCCACTCCAGACGCCCTTTTCCAAGATGTCTTGCCACATCTTTTTGTAAAATTCAGGCCCATGTCTGTCTGACTTGAGTATCCTTGGATTCTTACCAAGGACCTCATCTGGCCTATAGCCAGTTACCCTGGTAAATGCTGGATTGACAAATATTATATTGCCATCTTTGTCTGTAATAGTTATGCCCTCTATGCTGTGTTCGAATATCTTTGAGGCAAGTTCCAATTGCCTTTCTGTAAATCTTAGGCGTGTTACATCTTGTAGGGTCCCGAGAATGAAAGGCTCTTCCTCTGTGGCGAGCCCTCTTCCGAGCAAACTGGATGGCATGAGGTCGCAGTGGGCGATGATCTCTTCTTGTTCATCTCCAGTGCCAGACTTAAGCCTGATATCAAGGCTCTCTTTCACATCTTTGTGTATGGCAGAGCTTAGAGTCTCTCGAAAGACTTCCTTGTCCTCCTCTGAGAAAAATTGGAGAAAACTTTCGATATCCATTTTATTGTGACGTCCAATGTCACCCAGCCGCAAGAGGCGCAACAACCCTTCTGACAATATGACCTCTCCCCTATGGGGATACAATTCAAAACTCCCCATAAGGGCCATTCGTTGGGCATTTACGAGATGCCGCTCACTCCTTTTGAGCGCTCGTTCCATCTCTGCCCTTTTCATCTCATATGAGAGGATCTGCCCCAAGACCCTCGAGAGTGTCTCTAGAAATTGGAGTTCTTCTTCATTTCTATTATGACCTGCCTTTAGGTATAGGCAGAGGATGCCCAGGAGTTCCTCCTTGACCATGATGGGTACAACATAGTGGCCATGGTCTCCCATGCCCTGATAGCTGTTTTCATGATCCTGTTTTACATGGTCATAAAAGAGGATTCGTTTTAACTTGGCTGCCCTTCCACATAGACATTGATCCAGGCCGATCTTAGAACAGGTGCTGAGGAGTTGACTATCCATGTCCTTTTGGGCAAACAATCTAAGCTCGCCCTTTGACTTATCGTAGAGAAAAAGGGCACCTTTTGACTCAAACGAAAGCCATGGTACGGTAAATATCTGGGTGAGTATGCGCTCTATACGTTCTTTGAGAGGGATATTTTCCCATGCCAAGGCCAGTATTGAATTGATGGCTTCTAGCTGGCGCCTTTTATTCTCGATGACGTTCTTGGCATGAACCAACTCCGTAACATCCCTTCCAAGGACTACAAGACCCTTCCTTCGGCCATCTCGGTGGAATAGGGGGATTTTATAGATGTCGAAGATCCTGGTTCCCTGATCAGGATCGGGGATGTATTCAATGCTTCGGGAAAGGGTCTTCTTCAACCAGGCCTGCTGGTCGCTCTCCATGCATGTCAAAAACGCCTTTTTAAACTGTGGACTGTATGAGGCCAGTTGTGCATCGGTTTTTCCTCTAAAATCGACCCCCTCAAGCCTAAACAGTTTTAAATCGGCAGGATTTGCCTCTAACCATCTACCTTCACCATCTTTAAAGCAGACGATATCTGGTGTCACATCAAAAAGGAGCCTTAGTCTCTCCTCACTCTCTCGAACGCGCTCTAGTTCCTCTCTCAGTGAATTGATATCATTCATATTTTTCAGGAAAACTCCTTTTATAGACATTTAAAAAAATCTTTATAGTACTTGTCGGCACAAACCCCTTTTTACTTGACTCTTCAATCACACCCTTGCGATTTTTTCTGTAGCCATCTATAGTTTTTTCCAAATGTTAGCCGATCCAAAGGAATCAAGAGAGGCATTGACTGGTTGCCCCATCCCAGAAGACACTGAAATCGAGCCTGGGATCAGGCCCAGATACCTCAAAGAATTCATCGGGCAAAGTGGGGTAAAAGAAGGGCTTGGCATATTCATAGAGGCGGCCAAGTCCAGGGGAGAGGCATTGGACCACGTACTCCTCCACGGTTGCCCAGGGCTTGGTAAGACCACCCTTGCCTTCATAATTGGGGCAGAGATGGGGGTGAATGTCAAGAGTACCTCTGGACCTGTGATAGAAAAGGCAGGGGACCTGGCAGCAATCCTCACCAATCTCTCCCCAGGAGATGTCCTATTCATAGACGAAATCCACAGACTGAATCCAGTAGTTGAAGAGATCCTCTATCCGGCCATGGAGGACTACACCCTTGACATTGTAATTGGACAAGGGCCAAGTGCACGCACCCTGAAGATAGATCTCCCGCCATTTACGCTTGTGGGGGCCACCACAAGGACGGGGCTTCTCTCGCCCCCTCTAAGAGATAGGTTCGGGGTCATTTTGAGGGTGGACTTCTACGACGACGAATCCCTCTTTAGGATAGTGAAACGCTCAGCAGCCCTCCTAGACATAGCCATAAGCGACGAAGGGGCCATGGAGATCGCAAGGCGCTCACGCGGCACCCCTAGGATCGCAAACAGGCTATTGAGGCGGGTCCGCGACTTTGCCCAGGTAAGGGCAGACGGCTTCATATCGAGAGAGGTAGCAGACAGTGCCCTTAAGATGCTCCATGTGGACACCCAGGGGCTGGACCAGATGGATCGCCAGATACTACTTACAATAATAGACAAGTTTGGAGGTGGACCAGTGGGACTGGATACCATAGCCACCACTGTAGGAGAGGAGAGTTCTACCATAGAAGAGGTCTACGAGCCATTTCTCATCCAAAAAGGCTATCTACACAGGACCCCTAGGGGTAGAGTCGCCACAAGGCTCGCATATGAACACCTGGGTAGGCTTCCAACCAAGGGGTGCTGATGGAAAAACGGGGTTGGCGATTCTGAAGATAGTAAAAATTTCGCATCGAGAAAGGATGGATCATGAACAATCTGGAACTAAAGCCCAATGAGCTTCGACTCAAAATCACACCTGAATCCCTTGGATTTGAATATCTGAGCGAGGTTTCCACACCCCAAGAGGTGACTGCCTTCGGTCAGCAAAGGGCAGTAGATGCCATGGAGTTCGGCCTTCGGGTGCGCCACCCAGACTTTAATGTCTATGTTGCTGGCACAAAGGAGACAGGCCTCCTAGAGCTTGCAGAGATGTTGGTAAAAAAGGCGGCCCTTAGCATTACCAAGACACCATCAGACTGGGTCTATTGCTTCAACTTTAAGAATCCAGACTCTCCCATTGCCATAGAACTACCCAAGGGTAAGGGCCTAGAATTCAAGGCAGACATGGGGCAACTGGTCGACAACTTAAAACTCCAGATCCCACAGATATTCGAGAGCGAGACCTATGTCTCCCGCAAGGAAGAGGTGATCCGCGACTTCAACAAGGCTAGAAATGAGGTCTTTGAAGATCTGGACCAGAAGGCTCGTGCCAATGGATTCGTCCTTCAGGCAGACCAGACAGGCATGATGGTAATACCTGCAAAGGAGGATGGCACACCCTTTACACCAGAAGACATCCAGAAGCTGCCTGAAGATAAACAAGAGGAACTCAAGAAAAAGAGCGAATACCTGCACCGGGAAATGGGAAACGCCATGAGGCGTATCCACCACCTGGAGCAGGACGTAAGGAAGAAGCTCAAGGACCTAGACAGGGAACTGGTTTCCCAGACGGCCCAGCGATTCATCAAGGAACTGAGGGAGAAATACCACTACAATGAGACCATACTGGAATACCTGGATGGGGTTGAAAAGGATGTCGTAAAAAATATGGACGCATTCAGACCCAGGCCACAACCCTCGACCCCGTTTCCGTTTCCAGGCATGGAGCCCACCTTCACCCAATATGACGTTAATCTCTTTGTGGACAATTCAGAGACAGAGGGAACACCCGTGGTCATTGAGACCAACCCGAGCTACACAAACCTCTTTGGCACTGTGGAGAGAAAGGCACAGTTTGGTGCCCTATTCACAGACTTTACTATGATAAAGGCAGGCTCTATCCACAAGGCCAATGGTGGCTTCCTCATCGTCAAGATCCTCGACATCCTCAAGAGGCCCTTTTCCTATGAGGCGTTGAAGAGGGCCATAAAGGAGCGGCGGGTGGAGATAGAGGATATTGGAGAACAGTTTGGCCTCTTCACCAC
>WGBU01000121.1 GCA_015494155.1 Deltaproteobacteria bacterium
CAGTATCGAGCACATAGGGGATATTGCCACCGCTATTAGTCCCCGTGTGACATCCAATGCAGTCGCCCCTTGTGAGGGCACTGTTGGGCGTTGCATTCCCGTCAAAGGTCATGGGTTGACCATTTTGACTGTTGTGCATGGTATGGCAGTCTGCACATTGGCCCTGTACCCTCGCTTGGGAGGTACTGGGAATAAACACGGCAAGGCCAAGACCTAATAGTGCGGCAATCAATCCTGCCGCCTTTCCCTTAACCCGTTTCATAAAAGACCTCCTTTAAAAAATTTTTTTCTTATTATAACATAATTTAACAAGGGGCCACAATCCTGTCTATTAGCAAAATATTTAATTTACTATGTGTAAGCGTTTATTTTTTTACAGGGCCAGATCTGAATAACATGAACTGTGCTTTGTATTTAAGACCAATTACCTGGACCCTTTGGTTAAAAAAATCTCCAATGATTACATTACCTTTTCGGTCAAGGGCGATACCCTTGGGGTACTGGAACCAGCCTGGCCCTGTACCATAGCCCCCAAACTCAAACATAAACTTTCCGCTTATATCGTAAATGAGAATAGTATGCCTCATATAGTCAGTTATATAAATGGCCTTTCTATTTTCATCTATTGCCAAGGCCTGTGGCCGACTCATCTTACCCCGCGAGCCACCCTTTTCTCCAATTGCATATAAAAATTCTTCAGCGGCATTAAAGATATAAACCTTGCTGGTCTCTTCACTGAGGACAAAGATGTGGCCCTCTGAATCGATCTCCACATCAGTCACCTGGACAGGACCAGTATAAAACTCTTCTTGGGCCTCCTCGCCCCCTCCAGTGTCAGAGGGACGCAGGGACTTGGGAAGAAATCTCATTACCTCATTTTGAGGTCCTTGTTCACCCTCTGGCGCCCCTTGAGGACTCACTGTCCCTGTTTGATTGCCCCCTTCCTGAGATTCATTTCTGGGTCTTAGCAGCCTATCCACAGGCTTCAACCAATGGGAAAAGGTGCCGTCGGAGTTCAACACCAATACCCCTCTGGCATTTCCAACAACATAGAAGAGTCCATCCCTAGAGATCACCATGGTCTTGGGCACGAACTCATCTACTTCAAGGCCTTCTATGGAGTCGAAGTAGATGTCTCTCACCTTAAAAAACGCTGCATTGAAAACAGATATCCGTGGGGGGACATTTGGCCCGCCTGTCTGACACACATAGACCATGCCTGTAGGGTCAACATATAGACCATTTACACCCTCCACTCCTCGCCCCTTCCCAAGGGAGGCAACTGGAAAATATCTTGAATTGTAGACCACGATCTTATCCCCACCAGAAACTACATATGTCTCCTCCATGGTATGGTCGAAGAAAATCTGGGATGGAAACTTTAGGGGCCGCCCCGTCTCGTCACGGGTTAATATGTGGACTACCCTCGATCTGACCCCTTCTCCCTTCTTGTTCGCCTGTTCATCCCTCTTGGATCTTGCAAGCGCTTCACCTTGAGAGATTAGACCTATCAAAAAGAGGACAAGCAGAACATAGGGGAAAATCCCCCATGCCCTCTTATTTATGGCACTTACTACAGACATGACCACCTAATAGATCGCCTATAAGCATATCTATGAAGTTTGAGCCGTGGGGGTTATGGCAACTGGTACAACTTAGCTCGCGACCCTTGCGGCGCGGATCCTTTTTGCCTCGTACTGGGTGCCCACCCACTGGGTGCCCAACGATGATACCCCTCATACTAACGTGACACCCTACGCAAAGGTCATTTATTGGTTTATACAACTGGAACCTATTTTCAGAGGCATGGGGACTGTGACACGCTATACAACCGCCTCCAACCACGATCCCGTGTACTCTGAAGCCTAAGGGCGTATTCTTTATGAGCTTCTCCTTATTGGTATGGCACGTGACGCATATCTCTGCCTTTCCATTTGCCCAGAGCTGGTACTGATACTTTTCACCATGGGGATCGTGGCATACTGTACAGTCCCCTGTCCCCACAGGGCCATGTACATGGGACATCTTTCCCCACTTCCTGCCTGTAACATGACACTGGAAACAACTCTGATCGATCTTTGTGTTGATTAGATGCTTGGCATTGTTGTTATTGGGGCCAAGGTCGTGGCAACTGCCACAATATAGGTTTGCCGCTGGGCTGTGGGTCCACTTGCTGTCCTCAATGAGGTCCCTATGACATGAATAGCACCTGGACGTGAAGACCTCGCACTGGCGAAGATTTTTTCTCAGCTTGAATGTCACGTCTTTTGGGAGCGCAGTCCCATGGCATTGACCACATTCCAAGGGCTCCTTGCCATTCTTGTGGTACTCATATGTGGAATGGCCCAGTTGTGCCATATTGAGCAAGGTCCTAAGTGGGGTATAGAGTACACTGAGTGAATGGTCCCCTGGATTAATCACAAACCGGTTCCTGCCAGATGAAAGGGGCAGTTTAAAGTGGAGGTAAATCTTCCCATTCTTCTCCCACGCCCCAAGCCTCTTGACCTCTATATTCTTGCTCCGCCGCTTTATGACCTCCAGTCGAATCTGCTTTGCCTCTGTCCCGCTGTTGGCCCTCACCACCACGTGGAGAAAAGGCCTCCTCGAGTGCATCTTCACCCGTGTGCTGTCTGGGACCACGACCTTATAACAATATGCACTCTCTGCCACGGCAGATATTAGGATAACGATTAGAAGTATTGCGAAATAAAGCCTGGCTACCAAAAGGCCTCCTTTTTGACTACTCCTTATTCCCCCCCAAAGTGAGACGTCGTCTCCTTCAACAGTTCAAAGGCCGTCTTATACTCCTTGGCTGCCTCCTCCATGTTCTTGTTCTTTTCGTAGAGCCAGCCAAGGGTGTAGTGGAGGTCTATATTCCTTGCATTCTTCAAGACAAGTCCCCTCAAATCTTCTATGGCATCTTCAATCTCGCCAGTCTGTGCCCTGAGTTTGGCATCGCATATGGTGGCCTTGACGCTATCTGGCACAAGGTCAAAGGCATGATCCAAGGCCTCTTCTGCCTCTTTTGTACGACCGAGCTCCACGTTAAGACAGCCTAATTCCGCCCATGCCTCGCCCATCTTTGGGTCTAATTCGAGGGCCTTTTTTATATTCTTTATGGCCTCTTCATTCATACCGCGCTTTGCAAGCACCTGACCCATATTGTAGTACCTAATCGCCTCCTTTTCCTTGGGCGTCTTCTCGACATTGACAGGATTGAGCTCCCTTTCCACCTCTTCCCTGGTCTTCTTTCCCAGCATGATCTCAAGTTCGCCCCTCACGCGATCCACTAGATCACTACTATAACCAAAACCATTTACCACCTTGTGCTCTTTGTCGAGAATGAGTACAGCAGGTACAACGAAGATGCCCAGTTCACCATACAATTTCCCAGTACCATCTAGATACACTGGGAAGTCACGCCCTACCCCCTTGATCACCTCCTCCATATCTGATGGCTCATCGTTTTGGGCATCCACTGTATAGAATGCAATATTGTTCTCCTTGAAAAAGTCCTCTAAGTCGAGCAACTCCTTTATAAGCCTCTCCGACCTCTGCCTTTTAACCGGTAGGTCTGCACCCCAGAATGCAATCACTACATTTTTGTCTTTCAAATCATTGAGTGTCACTGTAGTATCGCCCTTAAATGGCTTGAGTAGGAGTTCTTTTATTTGGTCTCCCACCTTTATGGACCTGAACGGAAAGGATAGAGCGCTTAATTCATTAGACAAAAAGAGTATTAGAATAATTATAAGAATGTTTATATAACTCTTCTCTTGTATCCTCATCAATCCGAAGTTCCTCCCCATAAAACCGTAGTTTTTGCCTACAATGTTAATACAAACCGTAAGAAACCACATGTCAATAAACTTTTTTTATTTTTTCTCCAGGAAGCCAAAAATTAAACTTCCGCTTATAAAATTTTAAACGGCATTTTTACCCAAAGACTTAAAATGAAAAAAGCGACCTCAAAAAAAAATTATGTCCCAGCAACAGTCACTAGGAAGAGATTTTCTTCTATCTTCTTAACATCTATCTCTTTAAATCCAAATTGGGAGGCCACCCATATATTGGTCTTTAGGTGAAGTGTGTACTGGTCTGTACTCCACTGGCTTTTCCCAGAGGCAAAGAGTGCTGGAAGTATCAGTTGATCTGACAGTCTCGAATCCACTTGGGCACCAGTGGCCAAAAACGAAAGGAGCCCTGATGCCGCCTCCTCACCCACTGTCTCTGCCCGCTTCCCCCTCCTACCATAGGCTGTGAAGCCGCCAAATCTGGCATCTGATTCCAACCACAAAAAAAGGACACTTCCAGAAGAGCAGGCATCGGGATAGAGGGACTCTATTCTTGAAAATACACCTTTTGATTGGAGGAGCTTTTGGGCAGATTCGGCCTGACGTGTCACAACATGACGAGGCAGTTTAGAGGCCGCACTCACGCCCTTCACATAAAAGCCAACTTTAGTAGCGTGCCGAAAGGGCCTCTCAAGTGAGCTAGGCTCTATTGTGGCACTTATCGTTCCACCGCCTTTTGGATAAAAACCCCAGCGAAATAGGGTTAGTGCGAAACGGGCACCCATCAGCTCAAGGGCTGGTCTAAATACCTCATCTAGATAGTGAAAACACGGGCTCCATGGCACATGTGTGCCCCCTTTAATGAGTACAGTGGATACCCCTTTGGCCATCAATAAGGGCAAGAGGATTGTCTGGAGGACCAGACTGGTTGAACCAGCACTCCCCACATCAAACCTGTAGTCCCCAGAGACTGTACGCCCTGGATAAAACGTTAGCTCCCTTGAACCAATGGATGCATCAGACACTCTAGCACTGGAGATGGCTGCTGCTGCCCGCACACATGCAAGGTGCTGGGGTCGGAGCCCTGGCCTTTTACGCCTTCCCCTGATATCTTCGATCCTAAATCCCTGGCCCGTAAGGATTGCCAGTGTAAGGGCGCTTCTTAGGATCTGTCCGCCGCCTTCTCCATAGGTCCCGTCTAACACAACCATAAGTTGCCTGTCCACTCCTTTTAACCCTATTCCAACATGGGCCCAGGCTGGCAGTCAATTGTAAAAGCTGTTATAGTGCCTCATGGATTTTCCAGAGATACCGTTTGGCGACAAATGGCTCATTGAACACTACAAAGACCTCATAAATACCACCTTAAAAGGAGTAGGTTGGGCCAAGTATCAATTCCTACAAAGGGTCGCCAAAGAGATGGTAGAGGTTTACGAGGAACTGGATCTCATCATAGACAAGGGAATAGCATCGTTTTGCGCAAGGTGTCTCACTCCCTGTTGTGTCAATAGACACTGTTTTCCAGACTTTGAGGACCTTATCTTCTATATCACTTCAAATATCGGGCTACCCCACCTGGACTATCATGCAAAAGAGCATGAAAGATGTACTTTTTTGGGGGAAAGGGGTTGCACCCTCCCGAGGTCTTCAAGATCCTATCGGTGTACATGGTACTTTTGCGACTTTTCACTGGATGAATTTGAAAAAATGGATAACCTTGCATACCAAAATCTTGAGAATGCCCTGCGGCGCCTACAGAAGAAACGGGATATCCTTTTGGTAGGCTTTAGGGAACTTGCTTTACAGTAATAGGGGCCTTGGACGCCATGACAGGGACCGTACCCATAGAGGAAAAGATATCCGTTGCATGTGAAATAGCCCCTCGTATCTACCAACTCTTTAAGAGAGACGCCCTCTTGGAAAGGGTCGAGAATGTGAAAGAGATGGCACTAAAGTCAAAGGCCATGATGGATGAATTGGGGGTGGCTCGTCTCTGTACCCAGTGTGCCCTTGCAGGAGATGGTGCGGGCTGTTGCTCAAAAAAGATAGAAGACTGGTATGAAGTACCCACGATCGTATTAAACCTCCTTTTGGGGGTCTCGCTCCCCACAGGGCGTCACCACAAGGATGGCTGCATTTTCCTGGGTGAGAATGGATGTACACTGATTGTAAGGTACCATTTCTGTGTAAATTACCTCTGCAAAAAGATAGAACGGTCGCTGGGACAAGAGGCACTCTCCCTCATGAAGGCCCAGTATGGTAGTGAACTTTTTGCCGTTTGGGAGCTAGAGAAGGTCATATGGAGATATTTCAATATGAATTTATGAGGCGGGCCTTTTTTGCTGGCACACTTCTCGCTGTAACTGCCAGCATCTTGGGTGTCTTTATGGTCCTTAGGAGGGAATCCATGGTGGGACATGGCCTGAGCCATGCCACCTTTGCAGGAGTCGCCCTGGGGTTACTAATGGGTGGCAGCCCATTTCTCTTCTCATTGCTTGTTGCATCCATTGGCGCCCTCTTCATGGTGTACCTCAAAGAGGGTTCAGGGCTTGGAGGCGATACTGGCATTGGTATTGTAAGCAGCCTCGGGATGGCCATAGGTATCACCATTGCTACATTGGCCGGAGACTTCAATGCCGATCTCTTGAGCTATCTTTTTGGCAGCATACTCACCATACAGCCAGGCGAAGTATGGATATCTGCACTGCTCACCATATTTACCCTGGGAATGCTCCTCTTCTTCTACCAAGACCTGGTCTACATCACATTTGACAAGGAGTGTGCCATGGCCTCTGGCATCCCAGTGGGAAAGATCGAGGTC
>WGBU01000122.1 GCA_015494155.1 Deltaproteobacteria bacterium
ACTGCATGGTTCAAGAGGCCGCACTCCATGCGCTGGGAATATGAGGCCCCAGAAAGGCAGTTGATCATAGTGAATGGAGAACGAGTATTTCTGTGGGAGCAAGGTCCAAACCAGGTCATGGTCTATAAGCGAAAGCGCTTCATACCAGGAGAGCTTGGTAACATCTTTTTCCCCAGCGCATCCCTCATCGAGAAAAACTTTTTGGCCGAGAGGGAAAAGAGCACAGCCGACACCATTTTACTCGAGCTTACACCAAAAGGTGAGCTAAGTGGGGTGCGCAAGATCCACGTCCGTTTTCACAGATCCAACATGATGATCAGCGCCCTAGAGTTTGAGGACTCCCTTGGCACCAAGACCGTGATCAGGTTCGAAGACGCAGAAGTCAATCCAGATACGCCCGAGGAACTCTTTGTATTTAAGCCACCAGAAGGGGCAAAGATATATTATCAAGACTGATCAAAGAAGGGGTGATTATGGAAAAGGAAAACATGATTCAGGAGATAAATGCGCTTAGAAAGGAGAAAAATGCCATTATCCTGGCACATAACTACCAGTTGCCTGAGATACAAGAGATCGCCGACCTCACTGGCGACTCCCTCGAACTCAGCATGAAGGCTGCCCAGACCGATGCAGATATGATCCTGTTTTGTGGTGTAAGCTTTATGGCAGAGACGGCTAAGATAGTCTGCCCAGATAAAAAGGTGATTTTGCCTGTCCCTACTGCCGGCTGCGCCATGGCAGATATGATAGATGCAGACGAGCTGAGGGAGGAAAAGGCCAAATACCCTGGGGTCCCTGTGGTCACATATGTGAATTCCACTGCTGCCGTAAAGGCAGAGAGCGATATCTGCTGCACATCTGCCAATGCAGTGAAGGTGGTGGAGTCGCTGGACGCAGACACAGTGCTCATGACGCCCGACAAGAACCTGGCCAAGTGGGTGGAACGGCATGTGGATAAAAAGATCATGTTTTGGCCTGGATACTGCCCTGTCCATGATAAGCTCACAAAGCAGGCCGTAGAGGAAGCCAGGGCACAGCACCCCAATGCCATATTGATGGCACACCCAGAGTGTCCGCCAGAGGTCATTGACATGGCAGACGTGGTGAGGAGTACCAGCGGCATGTTGAAGTATGCGAGGGAGTCTGGCCATGAGGAGTTCATAGTGGCCACCGAAGTGGGTCTCCTCTATCCATTAGAAAAGCAGAATCCTGGGAAGAGATTCTATCCTGCCTCGCCCGAGATGGTGTGTGAAGATATGAAAAAGACCCACCTTGAAGACGTACTTCGTGCCCTGAGGGAAGAAGGGCCTCTCACCACCATACCTGAAGACGTGAGGAAGAGGGCCCTTAAGGCAGTGGAGAGGATGCTCGCTATACCAAGGGACTAGTCTTCCAACACAATGCGGCGACCTTTGGCCTCTTCTATGAGCTGTTCCACAGTCCTTTCCTCTCCTGGGCTGATGGAACAGCTTATTCCCACTGTCTCTTGAAAGGCCTCCTCTAAGGATCTCAAGAACTTGTGTAGTTCTGGCAGGCTTCCTGTAAAGTGTTCAGGGTCGAGGGCGATCTTAAGCTCAAGCCTCTCAAGCGGTCTGTTCCGCCTGATCTTCAGGCAATAGGGTGGGACCTTACCAAAGTACTCCCTTAGGAAGTGGTCTACGATCTTCTCTCCTATCTTGATGCCCCTTACAGAGACGAAGTCATCTGTTCGCCTCCTGATGGGTTCTATGCGCCACAGGGACTCGCCGCAGGGGCACGGTGAGTCGATTATGCGGGTGATGTCCCCAGTCCTAAAACGAATGAGTGGGTTGGCCCGGTTTGTGATGGTGGTGACCACGAGCTCGCCTTCCTCGCCATTTGGAAGCCTTTTACCACTTACAGGGTCTATGATCTCTGGGATGAAGTGGTCCATTGCCATGTGCAATCCAGAGAGGGCCTCGCATTCGTAGGCCATGCCAGGCCCCATGATTTCTGTAATTCCATAGCCTGCCCTGGTGTCGATGCGAAATTCCTCGATCCACTTGGCCCTGAGTTCCATGTCCATGGCCTCTCCCACAACTATCATGCGCCTTAGGGACAGTGAGGCAATGGGTGGGCCCCATTCCTCGATCTTTGACAAGATGTACTCCCCATACGATGGCGTGGTTATGAGGGTGGTGGTCTTAAAGTCGGCAAGCACCCTAATTCTCGCCTTGGTGCTGATGGGATCTGGTGGGATAACAAGGGCACCAATCGCCTCTGCCCCTTCTCTTAGGTCTTGGGCCACTACGCTCATACCAGGGTCAAGACAGATCTGTACGATATCGTCGCTAGTCA
>WGBU01000123.1 GCA_015494155.1 Deltaproteobacteria bacterium
TGGGGTAATGACGTCGCCTTTAGAAAATAGTATGGCCTCAATGGCGGCCTCAATGGTACTATTGCTCTTCAACGACCACGGTCCCGCTGATCTTTATGTCCTTTCCATTGTCGTCTATGAATGAGATGAAGTTTCCCTGTACCTCTATCTTAAACCGTCCCTGCCACTGGCGGATTACCCTACCCTGGCCATCGTAGAGGGTCACCTTTCGTTTGAGACCAATTAGGTCCGATTTGAAGTGCTTAAGATTTTTTCTCTGGCGCTCAGTACACCCCCCAACGGAGAGGGCTGCTATGGACAAAGCAGCAACCAGTGCCACAGATCGCCTCATGGACGGACCATGGATCTTCATGGGGTGTCTCTCCCTGCCTCTAGTCCAAGGTGCAAGGCCTTTATGTTGGCCTCCACAAAGCGTTCCTTTACGCGCATCCTAATGGTCTCTTCCATGGATTCTGGCCTGATTGCCACAAGGCCCGTACCAAGTAATACACCCAGTAGAACCACATTGACCGCCCTTGATGTACCTGCCTCCCTGGCCATTTCCTCTGCATCCAGTGCGATGACCCTTTTAAAACCTTCTTTCATCCTTTCTATGGCCTGTTCTATGTCTGGATACTTGGGTCCTCCCAGGTCCACAGTGAAAGGTACAATGGGTACAGTGTTGGTGATGATGGTGGCCTCGCTGTGGCACTTGGCCAATGCCCTTATGGCCTCAAGGGGTTCAAAGCTTACCAAAATGTCTGCCTCTCCCTCTGAGATCAATGGGCTCCTTAGACCCCCAAACATCACAGTGGATTCCACTACACCACCCCTCTGGGCCATGCCGTGTACCTCGCTCATCACTGCCTCTTTGCCTTCTAGGAGGGCAGCCTGCGCTAGGAGACTAGATGCCGTAAGGGTGCCCTGACCACCTACTCCAGTAAACAATATCCGCATTGGCTTCATGTTCTTGTCCTCCTATCTCTTCACACGCTTTGCATAGAGGATACATGGGGCCTCAGAGATCACGACTGTGAGCTCGTCCTTGGCCAGGACCTCTTTAAGGGTCTCCACTGCCTCTTTTTTCTTGTAGGGATTGATCTTAGTCACATGTCTTACACCGCACCCCCTCACTACTGCCTCTATGGATACGGTGGGCTTGTCAAAACCCTTTGGCTTTAGGGTGATACCAGGGTTCGGCTGGTGACCTGTCATGGCAGTAGTGGAATTGTCCATGATCACCAGACAGAACTTGTGGCCATTGTGGACTGCATTGACCAGGGGCGAGATACCAGAGTGGAAAAAGGTGGAGTCCCCGATAAAAGAGACTACCTTGTGGTCTGTGGAGGCTGAAAAGCCGCATGAACTACCCACGCTCGACCCCATACAGATGAGGTAGTCTGCCATGTTGATGGGTGGAAGAAGCCCAAGGGTGTAGCAGCCTATGTCTGTAGGGTAGATGGCGTTTTCCTCTGCCCCTATCTCCTTTAGTGCCTCCTTTACTGCATTGTAGGTCTCCCTGTGGGGGCAACCCTTGCAGAGGACGGGTGGGCGCATGGGAAGCTCTGGTATCCAGGAGAGATCTGGGGTGTGCCTCTCCACTGTTGGCTCGAGGTGGAGTATCTCCATGATTGCCTGGCGCACCATGCGTGGGCTGAACTCGTATGCCCTAGAAAAGTGACCACTCCTCTTGCCAAAAATCTCTACCTCTATCCCTTCTTCCTGGCATATGACCCTGATCTCATCTTCGATTATTGGTTCAAGCTCTTCCACCACAAGCAGCTTGCCCTGTCCGCTCAATAGCTCTAAGACCTTTGCCCTGGGGAGTGGATGTGTGAAGCCCAGGTCCAGGTGACGGACCCTCTCTGTGAGGCCCAGTTCTGATATGGCGTCGAAGGCGTAGTTTGATGCAACACCTGAGCTAACTATCGCGAGTTCCGCACCATTTCCGCTCAGTGTGTTGAAGCGGGAGCCCTCGCTTATCTCCTTACACTGCTCCATGCGTTCTAGGAGCACCTTGTGCCTCACCCTTGCAACTGCTGGCACTGGCACCCAGCGCCTGGGGTCCTTCTCAAACTTGCCTTTCTCTTCTTTGGGCCTTTGTTCGGGCTCACCGAATTTCACTGCCCCCCTTACGTGGGCGGTCCTCGTGGTGGTGCGGAGGATCACTGGGAGCTCGAGCCTTTCTGAGATCTCAAAGGCCTCTATGGTCATCTCCTTGGCCTCTTGGGGGTTACGTGGCTCGAGCATTGGCAAGTTGGCGAATCGGGCATAGACCCTGTTATCCTGCTCGTTTTGGCTTGAATGCATGGACGGGTCATCTGCGGTTACTATGACCATTCCCCCCTTGGTGCCAATGTAGGCAAGGGTCATGAGGGCATCAGATGCCACGTTGAGCCCAACGTGCTTCATGCAGCAAAGGCTCCTCAGGCCCGATGCGGAGGCAGCGGCTGCCACCTCCATGGCCACCTTTTCATTGGTGGAGAACTCAAAGTAAAAGGGCGAGTCCTCCTCCTGGGATATGAAAAACAGATTGTTGCCGATCTCAGAAGATGGCGTACCAGGATAAGTAGTGCCAACCTTTAGCCCGGCCTCAATGGCGCCCCTCACAATGGCCTCATTGCCCAGGAGCAGCATAGTGGTGCCGGGTTCTGAATGAAGTAAAGGATGCATAAAAGTTTTCCTCCCCTCTATGAAAGTTCGAGTATCTTTACCAGATCCCCAGTCTTAAATCCATCCCCAGATATGATTTTGGCCCTGGAGGCATCGGTCCCAAAGAGGGCGTCCACCTCGATTACACCCTTGAACTCGCCAGGTGCAATCCCAAGGGTGCGTTGTGTCACAGGGTCTACAATCTCTTTTCCCCTGGAATAGACCTCGAAGCGGTCACCAGGACGTACCCCTGTAAGGCGTCCTGCATTTAGATAAACATAGCCCTGATCCACCTTGATTACCCGACAGGACCATTCTGTGGCCCTCACCACATCTGCCGATATCTTTTTTGCAATCTCGTCGAAGTCGTCGATGGTGCCGAGGTATGAACCAATGAGTACACTCTCTATCCCATGGATTACGTCTATCCTGAGCATTGATTTCTTGCCCTGAATAGGGGTGCCATTGGGAAACGAGACCAGGATAAAGGCCTGGATTCCAGCCAGATTTGCGATGTGGCGCCTGGCAGATGTCTTCACAAGGTCTGCCACTGTCATGCCTTCAGATTGGAGGAGCTTGGTGAGCCTTCCTGTGTCCACTGGGATCACGCCGTCAGTCTTTCGGAGTGCCTCTGGAAGGCGTGTCAGTACCTCCAGGCCCAGGTCCCCCAGAAGGGATAGGAGCACCACCCTCCTCCTCAGGACTGGCATCCCGTTTTCATCCTTGTTCCTGTATGGGAGGTCTTTTAACCGCTCCTCTATGCGTTTAAGCCTCTCTTCGAGCTTTTTGTCCTCTTCAGACTTTCCACCAAAGAGCTTTATGGACTTTTCGCCGCCAGCAGACTTTCTAAAGTAGTCGGCAGTTATGAGGAATGGAGAGCTCTCTATCCTCTCCTCCATCTCCTCAAGTTCCTTGTCCTTGGCCGAGGTCTGTTCCTCCTTTTTTACAGCCCCATTAGTGGGCCTTTGTTCGTGTGGAACACAGCCCCACATGATGGAGGCCACCATGAGAGAGATCAAAAGAAAAAGTATGGGCCGGTATTGGCCTATCTTGTCAAGCTCAACCACGTCTTTCTCCTTATGCTTGCCTTGTTCGTGCATGCACGCCTTAGGGCGTACTCCTGTCCAATTACATACACCTTTTCCTCTGCCCTGGTTATGGCAGTGTAAAACCACTTGTTATTTAACATGATGTAGTGGGAATTGGTAAGTGGTATTGCCACTATCCTGTATTGGCTGCCCTGTGCCTTGTGGACAGTGAGGGCATAGGCGAGTTCCACGATGTCGCCAAGGTAGTCGAGGTCGTAGGCCACAACGATCCGCTCGGGATAGACCACGTAGAACGACTCTTCCTCTGGCCTGATCGCCACCACGATCCCCACGTTGCCATTAAAGATGCGCTGAAAGTCAACTGGCTCGAACTCACCCTTGGAGTCCTGCCATGCAGCCCATGGCATAACTGGCATGTCCCTGTTCTGGAGGTGTACCACCTTGTCCCCCTTCCTGAGCTCGATACCCCGTACCCTAACACATGGTAACTGGCCCTCGACATTGGGATTGAGCACATCCTGTAGTGCTACATTGAGGGCCTCGGTCCCCAACTGTCCCATTCGCATGGGTGTTAATACCTGGAATTCCCAGATTGGATGGGTGAGACGGGCCTTGTAGTGGCGTGCTAGGGCAAGCACCCTTTTGAAGATGGCATCGTTGTTCTCTTCTCTAAGGCGCTTTACCTCAGACTCGCTCGCTCCCTTTGCCTTGGCCGCATAGATGTTGTGAGGTTCTACGCGCTCAAAGGCAAAGTCCTTCCACCCCTTTTCGCCAACACCCTCTGGGAGCCTCCCTTCCCTTATCTCATTGGCGAATAGGGTCAACACGCTGTCTTCACTCTGTCTGTAGATCTTTTTTAAGGTGACAGATGGGATTAGACCGTTATCTATGGCGTCTCCAAAGGCGTTCCCTGCACCAATGGGTGGCAACTGTGCTGGGTCTCCCACTAGGATGAAGAAGGTGTCGTCTCTAAGTGCCTTGGCCAATCTATACATGAGGTTTAAGTTTACCATAGAGGCCTCGTCGAGGAGCACTACTCTATGGGGAAGCGGGTTCTTCTCGTGGTGTTCGAAGGTCCCATCTCCCTTAAACTTGAGGAGGCTGTGGATGGTTACAGCATCGTAACCAGTCACCTTCCTGAGCCTCGAAGATGCCATTCCAGTGAAGGCACACGAGACAATGGAGTCCCTTGGGGCAAAAAAGCCCTCGAGGAGTTTTAGGATCGCCTTTGAGACTGTGGTCTTTCCAGTACCGGCATAACCTGCCAGGGCGAATAGGAGGCGGGGTTCACAGGCCACCTGTCTAAGGGCCTCTTTCTGGTGGCTGGAA
>WGBU01000124.1 GCA_015494155.1 Deltaproteobacteria bacterium
GAACAAATATTTCTCCGCCTCTCATGAGTTCAAAGGCCTTTAGCACAAGGTTAACCGCCTGATCAAGGGTAATCCAAAAGCGGGTCATGCGTTCATCTGTTATAGTCAGCTTTTTTTCTTTTTTTTGTTTGAGGAAAAGTGGTATTACGCTTCCCCGACTGGCGATCACATTACCATATCTTACACATGAAAATCGTGTGTCTCTGGGGCCTGCATAGGCATTGCCATGGACAAAAAGCTTTTCTGCGCAAAGTTTAGTGGCACCATATAGATTCACCGGGTTTACTGCCTTGTCTGTACTCAAGGCAACTATTTTTTTAACGCCAGCATCAATGGCTGCATTAACAACATTTTGTGCCCCCAAGATGTTGGTCTTTATGGCCTCGATGGGATTATATTCGCAGATGGGGACATGTTTTAGGGCTGCTGCATGGATGACATAGTCCACACCTTCCATGGCCCGCCTAAGCCTGTTTAGGTCTCTTATGTCTCCTATGAAGAATCTGAGGATCTGTTCCCCAAATTCCTGCCGCATCTCATGTTGCTTGAGTTCATCCCGGCTGTAGATGCGGATGGCCTTGGGAGGATGATTTTTCAGCATAAGGCGGCAAAAATGTTTACCAAATGACCCGGTGCCACCAGTAAGAAGAATTGTCTTTGTAGTCCAATCAATTGATTTTATATCTTCCATATAGATGGCCCTTTATCCCTAAAAAGTATTGCGAAGAGGTAAGACAACATTTTTCTTGTTTGATGTCAGTATATTATATTGTAGTTTTTTCGTCCAAAAAACATCTTTTGGTTGCGGTAAAAATCATAAGTTTTTTGTCTCTCTCCTCATGGCCCTGGTGGATTGGCGTTTTACCCACTCTTTTTTTGTTTGGGGTTCGAAATATCAAAGTATGCCTTCACCTTAGCGATTTGACATCAAAGTACAAACTTTTCGTTAATCAATCTTTGATGTTGATATAGCAAAAAATGTGCCTGTTTTTAGGAGGGCTGCTGCCGTTTTTTGTCACCTATTTATTCTACACAGTTTTTTAATCAGCCATTAATATTTTTTGTATGAAAATTACCTTAGCATGAACTTACAGCCGTGGGCAAGTGAATCGTCTATTTTGCCCATCCATTTTTCAAAAAAGCGAGAAAACCAGTTTAAAATTTCAGGAGCCTGATTATATTTTCCCAGTCAGATCCACTTGTCTGAATAGACGCATAAAGGAGAAGGCCGCCATGAGTGAACAAATGATTCCAGGCATTGTACCTCAAAAGGATGGTTCATATATGATCTCGTTTGAATTACCCAATGGGGCGTGCATGACACCTGAGATTCTCGAGACGTTGGCAGCGATCAGCAGGCAACATAACTGTCTTGTCCATGTCACGACTGCCCAGAAGATTATGTTACTGGGCATGGACTTTGATCAGGCAAGAGACGTGCTAAAAAGGCTGGAGGAGGCAGGTCTTTCAGTGAGAAAGACCAGAGATCTCTCCCAGCCAAGGGTGTGTGTTGGCAAGCCATATTGTAAACTGGCACTCCAAGACACCTTTTCCCTTGCCCAATACTTCTATGAAAGGCTCTCTCGAAAGCCCATTGCCCCAAAGATGAAGGTGGCAGTGGCAGGATGTCCTGCCTGTTGCTCTTGGGCAAATATAATAGACGTGGGCTTTGTGGGAGTTAAGAGTGGATGGAAGGTCTTTATAGGTGGTCATGGCGGTGCGCGACCTGTACTGGCAGAAGAGATGGGCAAGGTCACAAGTCATGAGGAAGCAGCGGCCCTATTGGAGCGCATTGCCGATCTTTTTACATCTGAGGTGAAGAAAAAGGCACGGCTATCCCACATAATAAAGCGTATGGGTGTGGACGAGTTTAAACGGCGGGTAGGGCTATAGAAAGGCCCGATCAACTGCGAGTCGGCCCAAGGATGCGTGGTGTACGTCTTTTGTACTCTTCGTACTTTGGGCCAAAGCGCCTCTTTAACTCCCTTTCTTCTAAGGGAATGATCACCAATTGGGTCATGAGAATATCGAGGACCGCCACTACTAGAAGAGAATAGATTCCAGTGGCAAGCCATGCCCCCACGAACATCAGGTGGTGGGCAAGATAGGTGGGGTGCCTCGAGTATTTAAAGGGTCCAGATGTTACAATGTCGGTCCTCCACCCCTTTGCAACCTCTGGAAGCCCTACAATCCGTATTCCCAAAAGGTAGATGGTCCACATGTGCACGAGGCAACCAGCGATAAAGAGCGTCCATCCGAAAACTCTAAATGGCATGGGCAGAGGGTACGCATTTCCTATGAGTGCCGACATCTCCTTGTGAAGTAATAGCCCTAGCGGACTATAGGCCATGAGTGTAAAAAGATAGGGGAGGGGGCCGGAAGACCTTTTCGAGTATATGGCCAATAGGTGCGTTGTAAGCCAGAAGATGGGGATGACTGGCCAGGCATAGATGATGGCCTCTGCCAAAATGGTTTCAAAGGCCATTTTCCCCTCCTAAAGGACCTCAAACTCCATGGCGACACGCAAAAGGTCTGTATAGCCAAGGACCATCTTCTCTATGCCCTTAAGTGAATGGTGGAGCAGCTCCTTTCCACGCCCTTTCCACTCCTCTTTGCCACTGTATCTGTATAACTCCAAGATGGCGCGAATAAAGAGAGAGACTGGGGAGGGAGTGGCGCTGTCTGATGGGGGCTCCACCATCAGAGGAAGCGAGGCATCCCATTTTGGGGAATAGTAAAAGGTCCCAAGCCTCTCATCCCAGAAGCCGTGGAGGGCGATCTCGGAAATGGTACTGGCAAGCTCAAGGTATGAAGGGTCCTTGGTCACCTTAAAGAGTGAAATAAGGCCAAGGGCCAGATTGGCGTAATCATCCAATACTCCCTCGTATTTAGGTTCACCTTCACACGTTCTTCTGAAGAGGCGACCATCGTCCTTTATGTGTCGTTCTCTTATGTAGCTTGCAGCCCTTTTGGCAGCCTCGAGATACTTTTTTATCCCAGTAACACTGTAGAGCCTTACAAAGGTGTCGATTAGGAGTCCATTCCAGGAGGTTATTATCTTTTTGTCAGTGGTAGGGTGGGGGCGTTTGGCCCTAAAAGCTTTAAGCCTTGAAAGTGATTCCTTTATCTTTCCTGAGCGCCCTTCTGGGATCGGCGCATCCAAAAACAAGATGTTTTGGCCCCCTTCATAGTTTCCAGCCTCCTCAACGTGAAATAGTCTCGAGAATTCCATTGCCTCTTCGTCGTCTCCTAGACAGGCCTTGATCTCGTGGAGTGTCCATAGGTAGAACTTTCCTTCAATGCCCTCTGAATCGGCGTCTTGGGCTGAGTAGAATCCACCTTCTGGGCTTTTAAGTTGATCAAGGATATATTCCCCTGTCTCAATGGCAGTCTCTTTGAAGAGTGGGATGGGGTTAAGCATGTAACCTTTAAGATAGGCCATGATCAAGGTGGCCTGGTCGTAAAGCATCTTCTCAAAGTGTGGAACACGCCACCTCTCATCTACAGCGTACCTGTGAAAACCACCGCCTACATGGTCGTATATACCGCCAAGGCGCATCTTTTTTAGGGTAAAGGTGAGCATCTTTAGCGCCGTATCATCTCCTGTGGCCCTGTTTAGATCGGCCAGAAACAAGAGGAAAGGGGCGCTCGGAAACTTTGGGGCCCTTCCAAAACCACCATTTGTTGGATCGAAGAGTGCCACAAGGGAATCTCTGGCACTTCTTATAAGATCATTCAGTGCCACTTCGTGCCCGCCACTCTTTTCCTCTACGCCCTTATTTATGGCCTGGGTGATCTTGCGTGCAGCCTCAAGGACCTTTTGTCTGTCGCTCGTCCACTTGAGGGCTATCTCTTTAATGAGGTATAGGAATCCTGGCCTGCCTGGGACAGCGTGCTTTGGAAAGTATGTGCCAGCAAAAAAGGCTCCTTTTTAGGGGTTGCAAAGATGGTAAGCGGCCAGCCACCTTGCCCTGTAAGGGCCTGGCAAACACTCATATAGGCATGGTCCACCTGCGGGAGTTCTTCCCTGTCCACCTTTATGGATACGAAGTTTTCATTGAGATAAGAGGCCACCTCTTCGTCTTCAAAACACTCCCTTTCCATCACGTGGCACCAGTGACACGAGGAATATCCTATGGAGATGAAAAGGGGTCTATCCAGGGCATGGGCAGTGCGAAAGGCCTCACTGCACCACGGATACCAGTCAACAGGGTTTTGGGCGTGTTGTCTAAGATAAGGGCTCTTCTCATCAATGAGTCTGTTGGACATAGGCCATTTATCCTTCCTGTTTTAGTCTTAATCAAGGGGTCCGACCTAGTAGGATCTCAAGATACCTCTTAGAACTCCTCTCTACTGTGTAATCCCTCACGGCATCCATCAGTGCCTTTTTCTCCGGCGGATTTCTCAAGGTCTCTTCCATGGCCTTTGCCAGGGCACAGGGGTCTTTCATTGGGACGAGGGGGCCAAATTCCCCACCCTTCAATATCTCTCTAGGGCCACTAGGGCAGTCAGTGGACACCACTGGCACCCCCAAGGCCATTGCCTCTGTAAGGGCATTGGGAGAACCCTCCCAAAGGGATGAAAGGACAAAGAGGTCTGCCCTCAAAAGAAATGGATATGGATTGGGAATAAAGCCTGGGAGCGATACTGAGTCTTTAAGCCCCTTTCCCTCGATCTTTCTTTCAAGTTGCGGGCGCTTTCTCCCCTCGCCTAAAATAATGAGCCTCGCTGGGACAGACTCTCTTAAGATGGAAAATGCCTCAATAAGGGTCTCGAAGTCCTTTTGCCTTGTAAGCCGTCCCATACCTAAAATTACAGGCCGATCCTTTCTCTTGAGCCAGGGGTGTTTTACTTCTTTCTGGGCCATTAAAAAAAGTTTTGGTGTGATAACTGGGTTTTCTACTACATGGAACCTGGACGCTGGGAGCCCTGTGATCCGTGAGAGGTCCTGGGCCACCCCACGGGAGACGCATATGGTCTCGTCGATGATCCTATAGCTCAAGGCCATCATGAATCTTCTTAAGATGCGCGCGAGGACTGGTTTTCCCTCAATGCCTACCGATACAGTGGTGCCAAGCCTTCCAACCACCCGTAAGCGCCCTAAGGAGAGGGCTTTTGCCACTGCTGCCACAAAGATCGCCCTGTCTTTTGCAGCGAGGATGGCCCTAGGCCGTTCAGTACGAATGTAGGCCAATAGCTCTGGCAGCGCAGAAAGATTGTGCCGCGCCTTAAGTGGGATGATGTTTACGCCGTTAGATACACCATGGAGATATGAGGTGTTATCGCGGCGTATGAGGAGGAGATCGATCCTTGTACCTAAGGCCTCAAGTCCTGAGGCCAGGTTGGAGATCATCCGTTCTACCCCGCCTGTACCAGAAAAGGAGGCCAAAATGGCAATTTTTTGTCCTGCCCGTCCACTCATCTTCAACACATTAAACCCTTTGGGCATGACTCATGCAATGGTCCATTAAAATAGAAAGGCCTTTAAAAAAGAGGCCTTTTCTCATTGCTTTTTTTAAAAAGAAGGTTCAAATTGATAATTATGAGAAAAAGGACAAAAAAGACTAGAAAAAAGATGAAAAAGGGACCTCCTCCATTGGAGACGAGGATCATAGAGGCCCTTAAAAGGGCAGGCCGCCCCATATTCAGGCGCGAGATACTTCACCTTGCCCATGTGCGGCCAGAGGAAAAGGGCGAGGCCAAGGCACTCATCAATGAGTTGGTCCGTTCGGGCCAAATAGTAAAGCTAAAAGGTAGCCGTTATGGGCTCTTGGACATGATGACCCTCATTCAGGGGGAACTTAGGGTCCATCCCGATGGCTTTGGCTTTGTGGTCCCTGAAAAGGAGGGAGAAGAAGATATCTTCATTCCACCCAGGGGGCTCAAGGGGGGGCTCCATGGAGACAAGGTGCTTGCGCGCATCGAAAGGATCACAAAGAAGGGGCCAGAGGGGTCCATTGTAAGGATCATAGAGAGGGGGCGGGATCGCCTTGTGGGGACCCTTTTTAGAAGCAAAAGTATTGCCATTGTTACACCAGAGGATGATCGCTTTCCATTCGACGTCATTGTGCCTAGAAAGGATGTAAAGGGCGTAAAGAGCGGCACAGCGGTGGTGGTCAAGCTCCTCTCACCAGACCCAGAAAAGGAACTAGGGCCTCGTACTGGTCCACTGACAGGAAGGGTGGTGGAAGTGCTTGGGGATCCAGACGACCTTGAGGTACAGACCAAGATCGTAATACGTTCCCACGATCTCCCACATGTATTTGGTGACGAGGCCCAGAGAGAGGCGGCCTCACTTCCACGACGTGTACGGAAAGAGGATTTGAGGGGAAGGAGGGATCTTAGAAAACTCCCCTTTGTCACCATCGACGGAGATACGGCCAAGGACTTCGATGATGCCGTGTATGTGAAGAAGATGAAGACGGGCTATGAGCTCTACGTCTCCATTGCAGACGTGAGCCACTATGTGCCCATGGGTTCTCCCCTGGACGAAGAGGCATATCGGCGTGGCACAAGTGTATATTTCCCCAATTCAGTTGTACCCATGTTCCCTGAAGAGCTCTCAAACTGGATAGCGAGTCTCGTGCCCAATGAAGACAGACTTACTGTGACGGCCAAGATCACTTACGACCTTCGGGGAAACATCAGGCGCACTGCCTTCTATCCCTCTGTCATAAGGAGTAAGAGGAGATACACCTATTCAGAGGTAAGGGACCTCCTCCAGTCAAAAGAATGTCCAAAGGATCTCAGGGTCATGGAGGAACTCTGTGATATCCTGAATAAAAAACGGATAAGGAGGGGAAGCCTTGACTTTGATCTTCCTGAACCCAAGATCGTGATCGGGCTACAAGGGGAGTTGGAGGAGATCGTCAGACGAGAGCGCAATAAGGCCCACCAGATCATTGAAGAGTTTATGATAGCCGCAAACGAGGCAGTGGCCACGTTTCTCCTCGAAAGAGACATACCAGTTCTCCTCAGGGTACATGAGCCACCAGACAGGGAAAAGCTCCTAGAGTTCAAGAAGTATGCAGAGTCTGTGGGCATACACGTGGAGATACCAGAAGAGGTCACGCCCAAGTTCTGTCAGCGTGTACTGCGAGAGGCCAAGGGCAAGCCCTTTGAACACATGATAAACACCCTCCTTTTGAGGAGCATGAAGCAGGCTGTTTATTCCCCAGACAATATCGGCCACTTTGGTCTCGCATCTCCCAAGTACCTGCACTTCACCTCTCCCATCAGGCGCTACCCAGACCTCGTAGTTCACAGGGTCTTGAAGGCCAATAGAAGACGCATACGCAAGCGCCCAGTATATACCCATGAGCGCCTTGAGGTCATGGGGCGTCACTGTTCAGAACGGGAGCGCACTGCCATGGAGGCAGAGCGAGAGATGTTCGACAGGCTAAAGGTGCGCTACATGAAGGACAGGATCGGCGAAGTGTTCACTGGGACCATCACAAATTGTACTGGGTTTGGTTTCTTTGTGGAACTCGACGACCTCTTCATCGATGGGGCAGTAAAGCTTGTAGATCTTGCCGATGACTATTATGTATTTGACAAAGAGAATATGGAACTCATTGGGAGGCGCACTGGGAGGCGATTTAGGATTGGTCAAAAGGTGAGGGTGCGCCTCGAGAGTGTAAACATACACAGGAGACACATAAACTTTGTGGTGGTGTCTGAGAAAGGAGACCGCCGTTGATCTATCCGGTATAGAAGACGGGAGGGAGGCCCCTTAAAAGTGACGGCACCAAAAGAGGTGAGAGAGAGGATAGAAAGGCTCAGAGAGGAGATCAACTACCATAACTACCTCTATTATGTCCTAGATCAACCTGAGATATCTGATGAAGAGTACGATGCCCTGATGCGGGAGTTGAAGGAGCTCGAGGCCCAGTATCCAGAGCTCATAACGCCAGACTCCCCAACCCAGCGCATAGGCGCCCCTCCGTCTGAAAAGTTTGAACAGGTGACCCACAGGGTCCCAATGTTGAGCCTGGACGATGCCTTTAGTGAAGAAGAGGTGTTGGAGTTCGACCAGAGGGTAAGGCGATTTCTCAATATGCCCAATGCCACGATCCACTACGTCGTCGAGCCCAAGATGGACGGCCTTGCAGTGGAACTCACCTATGAAGATGGCGTCTTTTTGAGGGGGTCTACCAGGGGGGACGGTTATGTGGGTGAGGATGTGACGAATAATCTCAAGACAATACGCCAGATACCCCTTAGACTCGTTGGACGACATCGTGCACTGCCTCGCATCCTCGATGTGCGGGGCGAGGTCTTTATGAATAAAGATGCATTCCTTGCCCTAAACGAAGAACGAAGGCGTGCGGGGGAGCCACCCTTTGCAAACCCTCGAAATGCCGCAGCAGGGAGCCTCAGGCAACTCGACCCCAGTGTCACTGCCAGCCGTCCACTGGACTGTTTCTTTTATGGCGTGGGATATGTAGAAGGCGCATCTTTTTCTACTCAGTTTGAGGTATTGACTGCCCTAAGAGAGTGGGGGCTTAAGACAAACCCACTCTCTAAGAGGGTGAGAGACATCAAAGAGGCCATACGCTATTTTGGCCATCTGAGAGAGATCCGCCCAACACTTCCCTATGAGATAGATGGTATGGTCATAAAGGTGGACAGCCTGGAGCTCCAGGAACGTCTTGGCCAAAAGGCCAGGAGCCCTAGGTGGGCCATTGCCTACAAATTCGAGGCAGCGCAGGCCATCACCAGGATTAAGGAAATAGAGCTGAGTGTTGGGAGGACTGGGGCTGTGACCCCAGTGGCGGTCATGGAGCCAGTAAAGGTGGGTGGGGTGGTGGTCTCCAGGGCTACCCTCCACAACGAAGATGAGATCAGGAGAAAGGACATAAGGGTGGGCGATTGGGTGATCATAAGGCGTGCTGGAGATGTCATCCCAGAGGTGGTCAAGCCCCTAAAAGACCGCCGCACCGGCAGTGAAAGGCCCTTTGAGATGCCAAAGACGTGCCCTGTATGTCATACGCCCCTTGTGCGTAAGGAGGACGAGGCAGTATGGCGCTGTCCAAATCCCGATTGCTTCCCCAGGCTTGTCAAGAAGATAACGCACTTTGCCAGTAAAAATGCCCTAGACATAGAGGGGCTCGGTACAAAGGTGGCAGAACTCCTGGTCTCAAATGGCCTCGTAAGAGACATACCAGATCTCTTTAAGCTAAAGATGCCAGATCTCATGAGTCTCCCCGGATTTGCAGAAAAGAGTGCCAAAAACCTCCTCGATGCCATCGAAGCGTCCAAGAAGGCACCCCTTGCAAAGCTGATTTACGCCCTCGGGATTCGACACGTGGGTGAGGTAACTGCGCAGATCCTTGCGAGGGAGTTTGGTTCCATAGAGGCCTTAAAGAATGCCTCAACCGAGAGGCTCATGGAGATCGATGGGATTGGACCAGAGGTGGCAAACAGCATCCGTTCCTGGTTCAAGGAGCCAGAGAACCTGAAGATCCTGGATGCGCTTAGGGAGGCAGGGTTTAAAATGGAAGAAGGTGGCCAGAGGGCCACAGAAGGACGAGATGCCGTTTCTGGAAAGACGTTTCTCTTTACTGGTGGTCTGTCATCCTTTACGAGAGAAGAGGCGAAGAGGGCTGTGATTGAGCGAGGTGGTAATGTGGCCACTGCCGTTGGCAAGAAGGTGGACTATGTGGTAGTGGGCGAGCG
The DNA here is from genome assembly GCA_015494155.1 of Deltaproteobacteria bacterium. Taxonomy (GTDB): domain Bacteria; phylum Desulfobacterota; class Dissulfuribacteria; order Dissulfuribacterales; family Dissulfuribacteraceae; genus WGBU01. The sequence continues at coordinate 9,679 of WGBU01000124.1, forward strand.
GCCTGGCTCAAAGCTCCAGAAGGCAAGGGCCCTGGGCCTAAGGATCATTACAGAAGATGAATTTAAAAAGCTCTTGGAGGGGTAACCATGGAAGGCAAAGAGGGCAAAAAGGCAGTACACGCCTACATCTCAGGTAGGGTACAGGGGGTGTTTTACAGGGCATCCACCTATGAGAAGGCCAGAGAACTTGGCCTCCAGGGGTGGGTGCGAAACCTCCCAGATGGACGGGTGGAATTATTCTGCCAGGGGCCCCCAGAACAGGTTGACAGACTCCTGGAGTGGTGTAAGGTTGGGCCTCCTGCGGCACGGGTCGACGAGATCCAGGCCACAACCCACAAGCCAATAGAAGAGTACACCTCTTTTGAGGTGCGATACTAGCGAAAAGGAGCAAGCAATGTACGACTCATCCGATCTCAGGAAGGGCCTCAAGATCGTCATAGACGGTGAGCCTTACATTATTACTGAGTTTGAATTTTCTAAACCTGGAAAGGGACAGGCCCTTTACAGGTGCAAGTTAAAGAACATGTTGACTGGCTATACCATGGACAGGACCTATCGTTCAGGCGATAAGTTTGAGCCCGCCAACCTGAACGAAGTCAAGATGCAGTTCTTGTACAAAGATGGCGATGGCTACCACTTCATGAACATGACCACTTATGAACAGATCGATATGACTGAGGAACAGGTGGGAGAGGCCAAGAATTTTCTAAAGGAGAACATGGAGGTGAGCCTCCTCTTCTTTGACGAGACCCCCATCTCCATTGATCTTCCCAATTTTGTGGAGTTGGAGGTGGTAGATGCGCCACCAGGGGTAAAAGGGGACACTGCAACTGGTGCCACAAAGCCTGCGACCCTTGAGACAGGCTACACCCTCCAGGTCCCACTCTTCATCGAGGAGGGAGACATCCTTAAAATCGACACCCGTACTGGCCAGTACGTTGAGAGGAAAAAGAAATAATACTGTCCTGAAGGCCCGAGTGGTGAGGGCCATCCGGGCCTTTTTCGATTCCCTTGGCTATGTGGAACTCTTTACGCCAACACTCACCAGGGCTCCAGCACCAGAACCGTACATAGACCCGTTTGGCGTAGAGGGTGGTCTCTATCTTATCACATCCCCAGAACTTAATATAAAGCGCATCATGGCAGAGACTGGTCTCAGGAAGGTCTATCAGATCGGACCGGTCTTTAGAAGGGGAGAGCGTGGTCGAGTGCATAATCCAGAGTTTCTCATGCTCGAGTGGTACACAATTGGCACCACCTATATGGACCTCATGGAACAGTGCGAGGCCCTTTTTGACTATGTCTCAGGGGAACTGGAGATAAGTTTTGGTAGAGGGCCTTATGGAGAGAAGGTTTCACTCTCGCCCCCTTTCTTGAGGCTGAGTGTTAAAGAGGCATTTAAAAGGTTTTGCGATAGACATCCGGACCCATTCGAGTCTTTTGACCCAGTTGTCTTTGACAGGGCCATGGTGGACGCAATCGAACCAGCACTTTCAAGGCACGATGCACCTGTCTTTCTTTACGATTGGCCACGAGAGCGGGCATCTTTATCGAAGCTTAAAGAAGGGGAGCTCTGTGTGGCAGAACGCGTGGAGCTCTATGGAGGAGGGCTTGAGCTTGGAAATGGCTTTACAGAATTGACAGACCCTCTTGAGCAGGCCAAGAGGTTCCAGGGGATGATGAGAGAGCGGTTAGCCATGGGAAAGGAGGAGCTACCATGGCCACAGGACTTTCTGGATTCCCTAAAAGACCTCCCCCCATGCGCTGGTATGGCCTTTGGGATTGATCGTTTCCTAATGCTACTTACAGGGGCACGGGAGATAGCAGATGTGCTTACATATCCAGTTGAAAGGGCATGACTCCGTACAGAGGACGGGCCTTGGGCGGGTTTGGCTGTTTTCCCTCAATGGGATAAGTGCCGTACTCTGTATTTTAGGCGAGTCGCCCCAAGCCCCAAAATTGCACTTAGGAGGAATAGTGAAGATCATGGAAGAGGCATTGGATTGATCCCCTGGGTGCGTATTTTATCCAGTTCTTCGGGAGTCAAGGCCTCGTCTATGAAGATGAAGACATCGTCCATGGCACCAAGGAAATGGGTTGAAAGACCTTCACGGGCACCCAATCTCATGGGGCCAGGGCCAAGGTCCAGGACCCCTGGAAAGGTCATACTTTTACCATCTACATACAAGGTCACGGTGCCAGTTAGCTTGTCGTATGCTGCTGCCACAAAGGTCCATCTCCCCTGTTGGGCCAAAAAGGTAGGAATGATGCCGCCCCTGGTCATAAGCGACCAGTGTGCACCTGATGAGTTGACACCCTGTGGACTGGTCGATTCTATACCAAATTTCACCCATGCTCCTATTGTAATGGAAGGTAGGTCATTTTGGTCTATGACGATTGGAAGTTCTATATAGTCATCTATTCCATCAAACCAGTAGGCGCTACCACTGTGTCCCTGGATTCCGTGTGTTACTCCATTTTTTGGGGCCCCGTCATAACCATGTCCAGTGGCATCTCTGGCAAAATCTTCAAATGGATAGTATGCCATAAGACTGGCGTGGGCTGTACCAGAAAAGGTGATCCAAGAGGCCACAATAACGATGAATAGATAAAAACGTCCACTCATGGAAATTCTCCTCCAATAAAATATGGTATCGATTCTCGTTTTATTTGTAAATAGACAAAACTATTAATTCCCTTATTCAGACATAGCTAAAAGGATTAATTGGATGGGCTCTATTGAAATTGTTTTTTAGGTTGTGTTAACTAAAGAGGAACGATAATCGGAAAAGGTGGTAGAAGCCCATGAAATCTTTTAGAAAAGAACTATGGTTTCATGTCCCTACTAGGAGGGCATTTATCAATAT
>WGBU01000125.1 GCA_015494155.1 Deltaproteobacteria bacterium
AATGGCAGATACCTTGGCCGGGTCACGGTCCCTATCACTGTAATTGTAGATGGGAATGCCTTTCACAGGGTCCAGGTCTCGGGGCAAGTGGAGGTCTATAAAGAAGTGATCTGTGTGAAACGGTCCCTTAAAAAGGGAGAGGTCCTCAAAAGGGATGACCTCATCGTTACAAGGAGGCCGCTTTCAAGGCTTCACGGAGAGCCAGTCACGGATGTGGAATCCGCCCTTGGGATGGAGCTTAGAAGGAGCCTTAGAGGTGGCCAGATCTTAAGAGAGCGCGATCTCAGGCGGCCCATTGTGGTTAAGCGTGGCCAGATAGTAGAGATCATTGCCCGCACCTCCAACGTGCTCATCACACTCAAGGGCCGCGCACAGGATAGTGGGGCAAAGGGAGATGTCATACGTGTAAGAAATGCCATGAGCAAAAAGGTTCTGCTGGCCCATGTAGTGGGACCGAAGAGAGTGGAGGTGACATTTTGAGACACACGTACCTCAACTACACAATCTTTGTCGCACTGTCTATGGCAGTGAGTATATTTTCTTGGGGCTGTAGCCCCAAGGGGGGAGCCATGGCCCCACCTGTCTCGTCCATTGCCCCAACAGAGCTCCCAGACCTTGGAGTCAACATGGAACCAGAGGGGCCAAAGGATGGTTCTCTCTTTAGTGAAGACCGTGGAGCGACCCTGGTGGCAGACTTTAGGGCAAGGCATGTAGGGGATGTCGTAACCATTATCTTGCAAGAGAACATGAAGGGCGCAAAAGACGTGAAGACCTCTACATCCAAGCAGAGCGACTTCAACCTTGGGCTTTCTGGCATCTTCGGCTTTGACTTTAAGAAGCGGATGGAGCCGCGATATCCAAAAGAGACCATCGACCCATCAAAGGCCCTGGGCGGTACGGTGAAGGACTCCTTTGACGGAAGTGGGAAGACCTCGCGCGATGCATCTCTTACAGGTACTGTGTCTGCCAGGGTCATAAATGTGCTCCCAGGAGGCAACCTCCTCATAAGGGGCACAAGGGCGCTAAAGATAAACAATGAGACACAATATCTCACCATCACAGGCGTCGTACGGCCCACAGACATAGGCCCAAGCAACACGGTCTCTTCCACCAAGATAGCAGAGGCGAGGATTGAATACACTGGCGCTGGTGTATTGGCAGAAAAGCAGAGGCCAGGCTGGCTGTCGCGTGTATTGGGCATAATATCGCCATTTTAGGGACCTAAGAGGTAGTGATCATGGTAAGTGCTACACTGGTTAGTGGAAATAGAATGGTACCTTGCCTGATCTTTTCAATTGTCCTTTTGATGGCCTTTGATCATACTGCGTTGGGGGCACGTATAAAGGATATCGCCCAGGTCCAGGGCATGCGGATCAATCAGCTCGTAGGTTATGGCCTCGTGGTAGGCCTCAATGGTTCAGGCGACGGGACCCAGGCAAAATTTACCCTACAATCCATAGCCAACATGATGGAGCGCATGGGTATAAATGTCGATCCCAACCAGATAAAGGTGAAAAATGCCGCTGGGGTCATGGTCACTGCCAATCTACCCACGTTCATAAAACCAGGGCAGCGCATCGACTGCGTGGTCTCTAGTATTGGCGACGCAAAGAGTCTCCAGGGCGGAACACTCCTCATGACCCCTCTTAAGGGACCAGATGGAAAGATATACGCCATCGCCCAGGGGCCAGTGAGTATAGGTGGCTTTGCAGCAGGTGGGGCAGGTGGAGGAGTGCAGAAAAATCATCCCACAGCAGGCCGCATTCCCAATGGCGCTGTGGTGGAGCGGGTGGTAGAGGCAGACCTGGCCAACCGCACCAGTGTCACCTATAGCCTCCAGTACCCAGACATCACCACAGTGGCCCGAATGGCAGAGGCGATCAACGACCTTGTGGGACAAGACATCGCCACACCCATCGACCCAGAGACTGTCCGCATCGAGATCCCACCAGAATATCAGGACAATGTGGTGAGTTTTCTCTCGAGGATAGAGGGTATTGAGGTGACTACAGACGCAAGGTCAAAAGTGGTGCTGGATGAGCGGACGGGCACAGTCGTAATGGGAGAAGGCGTAAGGATCAAGACTGTTGCCATTTCTCACGGAAATCTCAGCATCCAGATAAGGGAGACCCCACAGGTCTCTCAACCTGCACCCTTTGGCCAGGGACAGACGGTTGTCACCCCTGGTACTGAGGTGAAGGCAAAAGAGGAAAAGGCCAGGCTCATGGTGATCCAACCTGGTCCTACCATTGGCGAGCTCGTAAGGGCGCTAAATGCAGTGGGGGTGACCCCAAGGGACCTCATTGCAATACTTCAGTCCATAAAGGCCGCCGGGGCACTGGAGGCCGAGCTAGAGGTGATCTGATGGCGAGAGATCCTCTGAACACTCTAAAAAATATCGCCCCTGTCGCCCAAGATCATGGCGTCCAAAGGGACAGTCAGGCAGATAATAGGCGCCTTAAGGCAGCATGTCAGGGATTTGAGGCGATCTTCATCCATGAGATGCTAAAGTCCATGAGAAAGACAATACCAAAGTCTGGCCTCTTGGATGGAGGTTTGAGGGAGAGGATCTATGAGTCCATGTTTGATGAGGCGGTCTCAAGGTCCCTTTCCCACCGGGGTGCCCTTGGCATCGCAGACATGCTCTATAGAGAACTCGCACCCCACATCCCTGGGGAAGGGAGTGGCAGATGACCCGAGTCACCTTTCTTCCACGACTTCCCAATACCTTTTGGGCATATCTAGAAGGCCTCGATAGAGACCTAGAGAGGCTTATGGAACTCCTTGAACAAGAACGTTTGAGTCTACTAAACAGGGATTTTAAACGCATCATGGCCTATGCCCAGGGAAAGGATGAGCTTTTAAGGCGTATCACTGGGGGCGAAGGGCGTCTTTTGGGCATCATGCGGGAGGTGCTAGAGAAGGTGGAACAGGGCTCCAGTCGCGATTTAAACGAGGGGATAGAGGTGGTCAGGGCCTTTAAGAAGATCTTGGCCTTTAAGGACCTCATACGTTTTGAGACGTGGCATACGCAGTATATTCAGAAGATGAAGGAGGCCCGTACTATGAACCAGCGGAACCAGCAATGGGCCGAAGAGGGGCTTAGGGAGACGGTTGAGCTCTCGCGTATCCTCATGGGGCGACACCAGTCGTGCTGCGCCAATAATGGTACCAGTGGCCTCCTCTATAACGAAAATGGTAAACTGGACGGCAGGTTGGATTGATCATGGCAGGGATCACGAGCCTACTCAACATTGCCAAGACAGCCCTTCTAACACACCAGCTCAATCTACAGACCACTGGTCACAACGTGGCCAATGTTAATACAGAGGGTTATTCCAGACAGTCTGTAACACTCAAGCCGCAGTTCCCCAACCCAACTGCCATAGGCCCTGTGGGAAATGGGGTGACTGCCACAGATGTGGTACGCGCATACGATAGATTCATTAACAGCACGCTCGTGGCAAAGCAATCCGATCTGTCCGGGCTAAAGACGCGTCAAAGTGGCATGAAGACCATTGAAAGTCTCCTCAATGAGGTGGACGAGACAGGTCTCTACCACCAGTTGAACGAGTTTTGGAATGCCTGGGATGACGTTGCCAACAATGCAGAGGGCATACCAGAGCGCATGACACTCATTGAACGGGCAAAGCTCCTGGTAAACGGAATCCGAGACCGCTACAACAATCTCCTGAAACTCTCTGAGAATGTGAATATGAATCTGGAGCAGACCGTAAAGGACGTCAACCAGACAGTGGACCAGATCGCAGAATTGAACGTTGAGATCGTTGCCATGGAGGCCAATGGTCACCAGGCCAATGATCTGAGAGATCAGCGCGACAACCTCCTAAAAAAACTCTCGGGCCTGGTCGATCTGCACTATTTTGAGACAAAGCGCGGCACCTATACCATCATCATGGGTAAGGGTTTTCAATTGGTAGATGGAGACAAGGCGTGGCACATCGAGTACTCCAACGGGGCCGTAAACTGGATCGGTACAGATGGTTCACGTACCGAACTCACAACCGACGAGGTGGGCGCTGGAGAACTGGGTGGGTGGATCGACATAAAGTCTCGCATTGTCCCGAGGGATGTGGGGCTTCTCATAGGATCAGAACCCAATACCTCTGGCGGGCGCTCCATAAATGGCTGGACCAGATGGGATGAGATCGATGGGGTTACCATCAGCGGTCCATTTGACATACACTTTTCAGGTACAGACCAGGATGGACTCCCTGTGACAGGCACATTTCACTATGATCCTGGCCCACCAGAGGCAGGTGCCAGGGTACAAGATCTGCTGGCTGCCATTGAAGCGGCTTTCTCAGGGCCAGGCAAGGGTGTAGAGGCCTATATCAACGAAGATGGAAGGCTTGCCATAAAAGACCTGACCCCAGGGGATAAGCCCATAAGCTTTCAGATAGACTCGATCTCTGGCTTTATAAGTGGGCTCGACCTTGGTAAATTCGATGGCCGCTATCCACCCAATTACCTAGAGACATTGAACCAGTGGGCCACTGCCTTGATCCGCGAGGTAAACAGGGTCCATAGCCAGGGGGTGGGCCTCATGCCGCTTACAGAGACAACAGGTGTCTATAGCGCCACAAATACTGGTGAGCCCATTGGATACAGGTCTTCAGGGCTCTTCTTCTCAAACGAGGTGACACAGGGCGAGTTCGAGATATGGCTCTACGACAGTGAGGGGAACGTGATAGACCAAGACCCGGCTACCCCCATGGTAAACGACCCGCAAGTAATCACCATTGACCCAGCTACAACCACCATGGAGGACCTGGCAGCCCAAATAGATGCCATATCTGGCCTAAGTGCAAGGCTTGTGAATGGACACCTCGTGATTGGGATAGATGGCACTGGTAGTGTGGCAGGGTTTGCCTTTGGTAAGGATACATCTGGGGCACTTTTGGCCACGGGCCTAAATGCCTTTTTCACTGGAAAGGACGCAGAGACCATCGGCCTTTCAGAGGCCATAAAGGAGGACCCGCGGCAGGTGGCCGCTGCCAGGGTGGAGCCAAGGGGTGCGACTGTCTTGGTTCAACCCAAGGAAGTAGCGGATATAAACAGGCCCT
>WGBU01000126.1 GCA_015494155.1 Deltaproteobacteria bacterium
ATGTCTACCAGGTTTGACTCATAGTATGCGTCACACAGCCTGTCGTGGAGCCTTATCTTCACCTGGGCAGGTGGGTCTTCACCCTTCCTTTTGGCAAACCATATCTGAGTCAGTCCATCATTACTCCCCAGGGCACAGAAGCCATAGAGTCTATTCCCATCTCCATCAAAGATATCCACCCATGTCCTGCTTGAATTCTCATTGCTACCACATGGAGGGAGATCTGGTGCCTCCATGAAGAGTTCTGTGGGGATATCGGCCCAGTTGCTTACATAGAGCTTGTAACGGGTGAAATTCCCCGCATCCGTAGTGTAGTCCTCTGTACCTGCAAAGGTGAGGACAGGGGTAGGAACTTCAACATTGCAATCTGGTTCTATCTCTGGCCAGTTGCAACTATCCATTGGAACCATCTCGATATTGTCCACCTGCATGGCACCATCCATGTAACCCTGGTCGTGGCCATAGCCAGGTATAAAGGCGCCAAAGGGGGCGTCTATGATCTCGGCGTCTTCAAAGAGGAGATCTCCATTCATCATCACCGCCCAACGATTGTTGTCTAGATCGAGGAAGGTATCGAAATGTATGAGTTCTTTTGGAGTATATGGAGTTCTGAACACAATTTTGTCGTTGGCCTGAAAATAGAGGAGGTCACCCGCAGTATAAATGTTTGCTATGCTGCTCTTGGCAGGGTGTTCTGGATCGTCGGCATGGCCGTTTCTGTAATAGAAGGTGAAGTAGTCGTAGTCCTCAAAGAGCACATCCCATGAGACCCTTACACACCCTGAGTTATAGGAGTGGTCATAGAAGTCAAAAGAGGCGCCATAGCCTGCATAGTCGTCCATGTCGACAATCCGCAAGAAGTTCCCAGTGGTAAGGGCTTCCACACTAACTGTTGCAAGGTTTTCCACCTTAAAGGCGTTTTCATCGCCACCTAGCATATATGGTCTATCTGAGTAGTTTGCGCCTGTGGGGACCACCTGTCCTGGAATGAATTGTGCGGGTACATAGTGTGTATAGGTTTGAGGGTCATCAAACGTGGCATTTATACTGTTTACCGCAAGGCTTGTGATGGGAAGGAAAAAGAGATAGAAGAGAAATACCTCCAGAGAGAAAATGGCCCTTTTCATAGGCAGCCTCCTTATTTTGAGATTAGTTTACGTCCTAATTTATCATCTTAAAGAAACCGTCATCAAATGCAATACGTTACTGTTAGGCCCTTGACTAGAGAACAAATGTTCTCTATCATGTGGACATGAAACTCACAGATAGAGAACGATCTGTCCTGGACTTCATAAGGTCCTATCTAAAAGAACATGGCCACAGTCCATCTGTTCGAGAGATCTGTAAGGGCCTTGGCCTGAAGAGCCCTGGTAGCATGTACAAGGTCCTAAGCTCCCTTAGAAGAAAGGGCGCCCTCGCCATGGAGGGTGGGAAGAGGCGCACTGTTCGCCTTAAAAAATGGGGCAATGGGCCAGCCATCCCTGTACTAGGACGCATTGCAGCAGGCCCACCGCTTGCGGCATCCCAGGAGATCATCGATGAACTCCCGTGCGACCCCACCCTGTTTGGCGCAAGCCAATGCTTTGGTGTGGTTGTAAAGGGAGATTCCATGATAGAGCGCCACATAAGCCCAGGGGATATAGCCATAATAGAACCTAGTACACAGCCTGTACAGGGCATGATTGCAGCGGTCATGGTGGAGGGCATCATCCACGAGGCCACCTTAAAGATCGTCAAGTGGGACGATGAGTCCATAAGGCTCATCTCGGCAAACCCTGCTTATCCACCTATGGAGTTCAGGGGAGAGGAGCGGGCAAGGGTGAGGCTTTTGGGAAGGCTTGTTGGGATCATAAGGCGCACCCCATGAGCGACCCCTACGTGAACCTAGAGGCAGAGAGCGCCTTTAGTTTTCTACACGGTACCTACAGGCCAAAGGCGCTGGTACAGGCCATAAAGGCCATGGGCCAAAAGGCAGTAGGCCTTACAGACAGGTGGGGCATTTATGGCATATATGAATTCCTAGAGGCTGCTAAACGAGAATCGATCCAGCCCATCATAGGGGCAAGGGTGATGCTCAAAGACGGCTCCTGGTTGAGCCTATACCCCCTATCAAGAGAAGGGTTTAGGAATCTCAATATGTTAATCACATTGGGAAGGGCCAAGGACAGTCCCCTTCCCCACATCACCATGGAGGAACTAGGGGCGCACTCCTTTGGTCTTGTTGCCATATGCGGTGGGGTACCATCGGTCATAAGGGATGCTGCCAGAAAGGGGGATGAAGGGCGGGTGAGGCAGTGGCTTAGAAGGCTTGTAGACGCCATGGGACGAGAGTGTGTATATGTATCTCTACTTAGAGTGACAGGTGAAGACCCCTTTGCAAACAGACTCTTGAGAAAGGTCTCCCACAGGCTCTCTTTAAAGACACTGGTCTCTCACCCAGTGGTCTACCTAAAGCGGGAAGACGCATGGCTCCACAGGCTGCTCATAAGGATACAAATACGCCATCACAAGAGGAGCGCCAGCCCGCTTCCAGGAAACACCTTTTCCCCACTCGACTATGAGAGCGCCCTCATGGTAGCCCCATATGAAGATTCGGTAAGGGAGAGTGGGCGCCTGGCAGAGAGGCTAAAGGGATTTAGTCCTGCCACAGACCTTGCAGCAATCAAGGCCACCCTCCCACTCTATGAGAGGGAGGGCTCAAAGGAGAGGCTCTGGGAAAGGGCACTCAAGCGCCTTTCTAGGCTCAAAAAGCCATGCCCCTACGAGTACATCATGAAGCTCCAACAAGAGATAGAGGTGGTGTCACAAAAGGGGCTTACTAACATCTTTCTACTCATGGGAGAGATGAAGGAGTTTTCAGAATCGAGGGGCATAACATCTAGCATAAGGGGGTCGAGTGGTGGCTCTCTCTTGGTACACCTCCTTTTGGGCGGCCCGGACCCGATACGCCATGGTCTATTGTTTGAGAGGTTCATAAACCAAGGGCGCATGGATATACCAGACATAGACATGGACTTTGACTCTGAGAGGAGGGACGAGGTCACCCAGTGGCTACTTGAAAGGTTACCTAGGAGGTCTGCCCTCGTGGCCACCATACATACCTTTAGGCCCCGAAGTGCCGTAAGGCTTGCTGCAAAGGCCATGGGATATCCACTCAAGGAGATAGATAGGCTCACCACATGCCTCCCCTGGTCACTAAGGGGTATCCCCCTAAAAGAGGCCCTGGATCGACTCCCTGAACTAAAGGGCTCTCCACTCGCACAGGAAGAACACCTTGTATATGCGGGAGAGCGCCTGGAAGGCCTCCCTTTCCAGGCATCTGTCCACCTTGGAGGGGTCTTAATCGCCCCAGACGACATCTTTTACTGGACCCCGCTCGTTCCATCCAAGAAGGGATTCTGGGTGGGACACCTGGACAAGGATGCAGTAGAGGGACTGGGGCTCTTAAAGCTAGACATATTGGGGCTCAGGATGCACACTGCCATAAAAAAGGCCATTCAGGCCATAGGACGTTCACACCGCCCCCTACCCCCCTCCCCTATCCCTACAGATGATGAAAAGACCTATAGACTCCTACAGTCTGGAGACACCCTTGGGGTGTTTCAACTGGAGTCCCCAGGGCAGCGCAACCTTGTATTGAGACTCCTTCCAAGGCGCTTTGAGGATGTGGTAGTGGAGATCTCTCTCTTTAGACCTGGGCCTGTAAAGAGCGACATGGTGAGGCGATATATCAACAGGAGAGATGGTATAGAAGAGGTGGAATACCCCCACCCCGACCTCTCAGAGGTGCTCAAGGAGACCTTGGGAGTAATAGTCTTTCAGGAACAAGTCATTGAGATTGTACACAGATTTGCTGGTTTCTCGTATGACGATGCAGATGCCTTCAGGCGTGCTATGACCAAAGACCGCTCAAGCGGCGAGATGGCAAGGCTCAAGGATGCATTCATAAAAGGCGCCATGGCACAGGGACACCCGCAAGAACTCTGCGAAGAGGTCTTTAGGCGCATATCTGCCTTTGCAGCATATGGCTTCTGTAAGGCCCATGCAGTGGCCTTTTCAGAGATCACCCTAAAGAGCGCCTACATAAAGGCACACTATCCAAGGGAGTTCTATATAGGGCTACTCAATGCAGGACATGTGGGGAGCTACCCCCCAGGGGTGATACTCAATGAAGCAAGGAGGAAGGGGATCTCCATCTATCCACCCCATGTGAATGAGAGCCATCTCGAATACATACCAGAGGGAGAAAATGGCATCCGTCCACCCCTTACGGTGATCCATGGGATAGGAAGAGGGATTGCAACAAGGATCATGGCCGAACGGGAACGCCATGGACCGTTCTCCTCTATACAAGACCTGGGCGAAAGGGTGGGACTTTCAAGCGCCATACTGGATACCCTATTTTTTGCAGGGGCACTCCCACGGCCACACAACAGGAAGGCGGCCTGATGCCCTTTAAAAAACAGTTAGACTACCACCTGTTCGACCTCTGGATCTCCACGCACCCACTAATGCCCTTGAGACCAGCCCTTAGGAGAGAGGGCATCTGTTCAGCCAAAGAACTCTCTGGCAAGCGGGAGGGGGCCATAGTAAGGGTGGCAGGCATGCTCGTCATGATCCATACACCCCCAACTAGGTCTGGAAGGCGTGTTATGTTTATCACCCTTGAAGACGAGACAGGCCTCATAGACCTTGTGGCATTTGAGGATGTGCAAAAGAGGTGGGCAAGGTCCCTTCTTCGCTCAG
>WGBU01000127.1 GCA_015494155.1 Deltaproteobacteria bacterium
TAGACTTTGACACCCCCTGCTCTCTCTATCTCAAGATGGGTGCAGGAAACTACTCCTTTCTCCTCGAAAGCCTTGAGGGAGGAGAAAAATTCGGACGTTATAGCCTCATAGGGCTAAGGCCTGCCATCATCTTTAAGGCCAGGGGAAAGGATGTATTGATAAGACACCGTGGTGTAGATGAGGAGATAAAGGGCATAAATCCGTTGGATGTCCTAAGAGACCTCTTCCACTCCTTTTCACCTGCCCATCTTGAGGGCCTGCCCAGATTTTTTGGCGGTGCAGTGGGTTATCTATCCTATGATATAGTGAAGTACATAGAGCCAAGGATCCCAGATCTCCTTCCAGACACTGCTGGTTTTAATGATATCCATTTGATATTCCCAGAGATTATTCTTGTACATGACAATCTCAAACTCACCTTGAAGATCATCTATAACTGCTTTCTTGGTCCAGATGACAATCTCGAAGAGGCGTACAAACAGGCGACAAGGACCTTAGAGGGAGTAGAGCGTAACATCAGAAAGGGGCTCGACTATCCACCGTTAAACCTCAATGCCCCTGCGAGGGTCTCTCTCGAGCCAGAGATGGAGAAAGAGAGATTTCTCCAGATGGTGGAGACGGCAAAAGAGTACATAAGGGCAGGGGACTGTATCCAGATAGTCTTATCTCAGAGGTTCTCTGGAAAGAACCCCATAGATACATTTCATATCTACAGGACCCTCAGGCGCATCAACCCGTCTCCATATCTCTTCTATCTGTCTCTGGACGATGAGACCCTGATAGGCTCATCCCCAGAGATATTGGTAAGGCTCACTGGAAAAGAGGTCTACGTAAGGCCAATTGCAGGTACAAGGCCCAGGGGGGCCACAGAGGAAGAGGACAAGGCCCTTGAAAAAGACCTCCTGAGCGACCCAAAGGAGAGGGCAGAGCACCTCATGTTGGTGGATCTTGGGAGAAACGACATTGGCCGTGTGGCCAAGATGGGTAGCGTGAGGGTGGAAGACCTTTTGACTATCGAACGTTATTCACACGTGATGCACATTGTGTCTGGCGTCAAGGGAGAACTCCAAGACGGCAAGGACATGTTCCACTGTCTTGAGGCCTGTTTCCCAGCAGGTACCGTGTCTGGTGCACCGAAGATAAGGGCAATGGAGATCATTGAAGAGCTAGAGGCAGTGAGACGGGGGCCATATGCAGGGGCAGTGGGTTACTTTGGTTTTGGAGGCAACATGGATCTCGCCATCACCATCAGGACCTTGTGCCAAAAGGGCGACATGCTTTACTTACAGGCAGGGGCTGGTATAGTCGCAGATTCAGTACCTGAGAGGGAGTGGCAGGAGACCATCAATAAGGCCAAGGCACTTATGAGGGCAGTGGAAAAGAGTGGATATGAACTTTAAGAGGCCTCTTTTGGTACTAATGGTGACCATGGTCATATTATCTTCACTCTTGGGTTGTGCCCTTGTCACCACTCCGGTGGAGGTGGCAGGGGATGTAGTAAAGACAGGTGCAAAGGTGGTCACTTATCCCATTAGAAAGGCAGTGGATTGAGAATTAGGTAGGGGGAGATGTTACTCGTAATAGACAATTACGATTCGTTCACCTTTAATCTCGTGCAGCTCATTGGCGGGATGGGCTATGATCTCGTAGTGAAGAGGAACGACGAGATCGATATAGAGGGTATAAAGCGCCTTGGACCAACACACCTCCTCATATCGCCTGGGCCCTGTACCCCTAATGAGGCGGGTATATCTGTTGCAGCGATCAAGGAGTTTTCTGGAAAGATCCCCATTCTGGGGGTCTGTCTTGGGCATCAATCCATAGGGGTGGCCTTTGGGGGGAGAGTAGTCCGGGCCCAAAGGCTCATGCATGGCAAGACCTCTATGATCACCCACGATGGAAAGGGTGTGTATAAGGGGGTGCCCAATCCCTTTGAGGCCATGAGGTACCATTCGCTACTAGTGGACGAGGCCACCCTCCCAGACTGCCTCTATGTCACAGCAAGGAGTGAGAGGGATGAACTCATGGGGTTGAGGCACAGGGACCTATTGGTAGAGGGTGTGCAATTCCACCCAGAGTCCATAATGACCCCAGAGGGTGGCAAGATCTTGAAGAATTTCATGGATCAATCCTACTAGGAGGCCACTTATGACTACGGACGATCCGATCCGAAATGCACTTAAGAGGCTCTCACAGGGCCAAGACCTGGCAGTGGAAGAGGCCCAGGCAGTCTTTTCCAAGATAATGGGTGGCGAGGCCACACCTGCACAGATTGGAGCGCTCCTCATGGGACTCAGGGTAAAGGGCGAGACCACGGCAGAGCTTTTAGGTGCAGCAAGGGCCATGAGAGGGGCCTCTATCAAGATCCCGGTGAAGCTTGGACCAGATGAGGTCCTCATGGATACGTGTGGCACTGGAGGGGATTCGTCCAACACCTTTAACATATCCACTACAGTGGCCTTTATCGTGGCAGCCTGTGGCGTAAAGGTGGCAAAGCATGGGAATAGGTCCATAACCAGCAGGTCTGGTAGTGCAGACTGCCTTGAGGCACTGGGAAAGGACCTCGATCTCACTCCAGAGCAGGTGGCAAGAGAGATCGAGGAGGTGGGGCTCGGCTTTCTTTTTGCGCCAAACCTCCACCCTGCAATGCGACATGCCGCTGGTCCACGAAAGGAACTGGGTGTAAGGACGATCTTCAATCTCCTTGGGCCACTAACCAATCCTGCTGGGGCAAATTGCCAACTCATGGGGGTATTTGATCCTGGTATCCTCTCTGAGCTCGCCCATGTACTCGGTGAACTAGGACTCAAGAAGGCATGGGTCGTACATGGCGAGGGGGGTCTCGACGAGGTGAGCATCTGTGGAAAAACCAAAGTGGCCCAGTGGAACCAGGGTAGAGTGGATGAGTTTTACATCTCCCCAGAGGATGCAGGCCTCAAGAGCGCACCACTCGAGGAGATAAGGGGCGGAGATGCTGTGGAAAATGCAAGGCTTTTGAGGGGCATACTCAGAGGTGAGATCAGTGGCCCTATGCTCGATGTATCCCTCCTGAATGCTGGTGCAGCCCTTGTAGTGGCAGGAAAGGCAGATGGAGTGGGAGAGGGGGTTCAACTCGCACGTGAGGCCATCGCCTCTGGCAGGGCAAACGAGGTCCTAAATGCATATCTTGGATACCATCATTGAACATAAGAGGCTTGAGATTGAGCGATTGAAGAAAACAGGGGTCCCAGAACCTGCCACTGGGCTTAGGGA
>WGBU01000128.1 GCA_015494155.1 Deltaproteobacteria bacterium
ACGAATGTTGTGGTATTCCCCTTTTTGTCCCTGCTTATCTTATCGTCCACATTGGTCATGAAATAGGTAAGATCCAGATAGGCCCCGCAAGGCTCATGTGATAGGGTTACCCCTATGTCCCACGTCCAACTAGTCTCTGGGTCGAGATCAGGATTTCCCTTGGTGATCATGGTTACATTCCCAACCATACGCTCTGAATAGCCTGCCATCTGGTCTGCCTTAGGGGGTACAAAGGCCTTGCCCACAGTTGAATGTAAGCTTAAAGAATCGTTCCAGTTGTACCTTATGCCAGCACGAGGGCTAACGGTGTCAAAAGACTCGCTTCCAGGTTTGAAGTCTTGCTTGTAAGGGGTCTTTTTGGTCTCTACATCAAAATAGTCATATCTTGCACCCGCTGTAAGGATCAGAGCATCGTCCAGGAAGTGCCACATGGTCTCTGCAAAAACAGCCCAGTTTTCCCGTTCATTGTCAGGGCTCCAAGGGGCCTTCCTGCTCCCATCCTTTTTATAACTCTTGGATTCTTGTTCAATCTTTTGGTAATCTACGCCGAAGGTTAAGGTGTGCTGCTCCAGGAGTTCATAGACATCCTGGGCCTGTAGACCCCACCACTTGGTCTCGCTGTAATAAGATGGATAAGGGCTTGTAGCCACATAGCCACCACTTGCTGGGTCATATTCATATTTTTTCATGTAATCATTGCTTTCCTTTGACCCGTAGAGGACGAGGGTGCTCTTGTTCTTCCCCCATAATCCTTCAAGCCTCACGTCTCCACCATAACGCTCCAGGTCTTTTTGACTCTGCTGCCTATCGAAATAGTAGAGGGCTCCAGGGGTCTCTATGTCATTTCCATAGTACCAGTCCCCCTTGGCATCTATTCTCCAACCTTCCATGAATTCACTACCAATTCTCAAGGCCCCATAGCCAATGTTATAGGTGGTGCCAGGTCTGGTTCCATGGTCATTTCCAAGTTCTATGTCATCGTTTTGGTTGAGAGTGGAAAGGGTAAGGTCAAAGTCAAGGCGAGGCAGGATGCGGCCACCCATTTTAAGGCCCCCATTGAATGTATCAAAGCTCCCGGTCTCTCCATAGATACTGCCTGTGAGTTTTCCAGTGGAACGCTTGGTAATGATGTTCACAACACCACCCATTGCCTCTGCGCCATATAGTGAAGATGCAGGGCCTTTGAGTACCTCTATGCGTTCAATGTTCCCAAGCGTGATGGTGGACAGGTTTGTTGCACCAGCAGGTCGGCCATCGATCAGGAGCAAGGAGTGCTTGGTGATACCAGAAAACTCTGGCCTGAACCCCCTTATACTTATACCAGAAAGTGCGCCTGGGTACTGGATCACATCGATGGAACTATTCTTTTTTAGGACCTCTGTGAGATCAATGCCTGTTGTCGTCTCGATCTGGTCTCTATCAATCACAGTTACTACAGAAGGCACATCCTTTTGAGGGATTGGTGTACGAGTGGCTGTTACCACAATGGGCTGAAGACTCTTAGCCCCTTCTTCCTGTGACCAGCCACTGGTTGTCGAAAGGGCAATTGTTGTGAAAATGATCAATGAAACGAGGACAAAGCGCAAGGAATTCATTTTTTTTACCTCCTCTCAATTTATGTTGGTAGGCCATGAGAGGAGAAAAGAGGAGGGAACGGGACGAGGTCCCACAAAAAAAGAGCCCGGATCAAGGGTTCTTTTCCGGGCTCGTTATAATCCACTACAAGCCAGGAACTTGATCCTCGAAGTTCCTACCTCTTAACTCCCCCCAGGCCGGTCTACCGGCTCGTAGATCATCCTACTCGCTGCGCCTTCCCATTACGTCCATTACGTAACAGTGGCATATTTACAGCTTTCGTCCCTACTCACGGTTGCGGGCCAGCGCCGGATTTTCACCGGACTTCCCGATTATCCCCAGAATATGGGGCACCTGAGGTGACGCTTATTTTTTGAAAGAATTACCAGTTGGGAATGAGGATGTCAACTGCCAAGGCTGGTTCTCATATGGTGATGCAGCCCTGGTTCACAAGAGAAGGCTAAAATCCCTCATATCGAATCTATGCAATAAATTATCTCACTCCTTGCATCTATTAAGTATTCTTAATAAAGTCGAAATGAAATCTTTACCTGAGAAGGATGGTTGTCATATGGTCAAACCCGATCCGGCCCAGGTGAGGGAACGCCTTCTTAAGGGTCTAAGGTGCCAGAGGATGCGTGATGTGGGCCTCTTTACTGGAGACGGCGAGTCAGATCCAGACTGTAACAGCCATGGTGAAGAAGTGACAGCCAATTTTGTCCAAAATATCAAGGGAATGGTTGAGGACGGTTCCCTCGGGCCAAAGGCGCTTTTCATGGCTGAAGACCTCTTCATTAGGCAGCAGATCGAGTCCCTTCAGGCCATGTTCAGCCAGTGGATGGCCAGGGCAGCGGCACAAGTAGATGGTGAAAATATCCCTTTTAAGGAGATAATTATCTGGTGCCAGAATTGTCACGACTGGGAAAAGAGGCGAGCCCTGAGAATTGAGGCCCGGGCACTCTGTAGGTTCCTGGCCCCATTTAGCCATGCCACATGGCAGGCACTCATGAGCGTGGTCAAGGAGATCCTAGGTTATGAGGATTATCTGGAATTTTGCCAAAAGAGGCGCTCCACTCCCTTAGAAAAAGAGTATAAGAGGTGCCAGTCGATCCTGGAGGAGGGGAGGGATCAATATTTTAGTGAGGTAGAGTCCTGGCTCAAGCGGGTATACCCTGGAAAATCCCTGGAAGAGACCACTAGGTTCGATGCCATCTACCTCCTCGGTATGAGATACTTAGATCATCTTGCAGGTGGTGGTCTAAGGGGTGATTTGGCCCTCAAATTTTTCGAATCCCTTGGTGTTGGCACTGGCCGAGGCGTCCAGATACACATGGATGGGACACCTGGGAGACAGACATATTGTGTACCTGTAAAGGTGCCAGGAGAAATCCATGTGATAGTTGGGCCAATTCGTGGCTGGCTCGACTGGGAGGCACTCTTTCATGAGATGGGTCATGCATTTTCCTTTCTTCATACAGACTTGAGACGTCCTGTGGAGGAACGGGAATTCCTTACCTCTGGCGCTGTATCAGAGACCATTGCCTTTTTGTTTCAACGTCTATCTTTAAGGCGGGAATTTCTCTTATACATACTAGGTCCTGGTGCGGATGGTCTAGTTGGGTTTGAGGAGTTGGAACAAATCCACGCCCTTAAGTTTGAGGTTTTGAAGAGGAGATATGGGGCCAAATTTCTGATCGAATATGAGAACTTTTCTAAAGAAAGGATTTCAAAGGGCCAGGAGCTCTATGCAGATATAATGCACAGGGAGACAGGATTTTCATATGACCCTGAGACATATCTCTTCGACCTCATGCCCGACTTCTATTCTCTCGACTACTTCAATGCATTTGTCGCATCAAAGATCCTTTTAAAGAGACTGGAACAAAACTATGGACCCAGGTGGTTCCTAAATCCGGCTGCCCTGGATCACATAAGAACGTGTTTGACAAATGAAAGCCTAGACGATGTGCATGGCTTTATGAAACAATGCCTCAACAGGATTAAGGCGCATTAATTTTAAACTGTGATTTCAAAGGCCCTTTTGGGGCCGTGTGAT
>WGBU01000129.1 GCA_015494155.1 Deltaproteobacteria bacterium
TCCCCGAATAGGTGGGAGAGCTTCTATGCATCTACGCCCATCCAGCACATGCCCTGGTATTCAGAGTCTTTGGATGAGGAACTCGAATATTACCTCTATCGATATGCCCCTCTTCCTGGTCGAATGCTTGAACTTGGTTGTGGTGCTGGCATACAGGCCGCACGACTTGCCGCCATTGGATATGTGGTTGTAGGGATAGACATTGCTCCTGATGCCATCAGGTACGCAGAAAAGACCTATGGAGACCTCAATCCCAGGCTTACGTTTGAGGTGCGCGATGTAACAGGGGGCCTAGAAGGGATTGGAGTGTTTGACTACGCCTTTGACAGGGGGTGCTTTCATACACTAGAGCCTGCCAAGCGTCAAAGTTATGTGGAAAATATAGGAAAAGTGCTAAAAAAGGGGGGAATACTCTTCCTAAAGACCTTTAGTACAGATGAGCCCGGGTCCTGGGGACCATATCGTTTTGCCCCCGAGGACATCAATAGGTATTTTGGAGCATATTTTGATCTACTTGAGCAAAAAAATACCTATTTTGATGGTACCCTTGAGCAAAAGCCAAAGGGTATTATAAGCGTTTTAAGGAGAAAGGGATAAAGTGCTTTCTGTTTAACATGCTGAACATACTATCTTTTTTGAATATTTTATAGATATTAAAAATGGACTTTTCCCATGTAGTAGAATTTTTTTTGGCTAGGAAGAAGGTGGACGGTGGCTTTGGGGCAAGC
Source organism: Deltaproteobacteria bacterium (assembly GCA_015494155.1). Lineage (GTDB taxonomy): Bacteria > Desulfobacterota > Dissulfuribacteria > Dissulfuribacterales > Dissulfuribacteraceae > WGBU01. Next base: position 729 of record WGBU01000129.1, read on the forward strand.
CCAAGGCTCCCTGCCACCATAGAGGACACGTACTATGCCCTGAGATCACTACTGGCGTTAAAAGACAATGGGTATCATGTGCCTCAAAGCGCACTCGGTGGCCATGGTAAATTTTTAGTAAAAAAGCTCTTGGAGCATGATAGGTCCCCAAGGAGTAGTTATCAACTCTTTTGGTGTCTCAGGGCACTGGACATAGAGAGACCTCTAGGTGACAAAGAGGCCTTCAGGGTACGAGCTGGGCAATATGACCTTGAAGATCTCTTCTACATTAGGCGAATGGGAGCTAGGTGTGGGGGGCCTCCCAGTGTAGAGCTTGAAAAAGAGATAAGGACTATAAGGGACCTTCGCATGTTCCTCTATCTTTTTAGAGAGAATATCCCTAGGAGGCAAAGGTCTAGATGGATAGACTGGATTTCGAGGTGCCAGAATCCTGATGGCGGTCTAGGGTTCATGCCTGGAACCACCTCTTTTCTTGAAAACTGCTACTATGGGGTGAGGGCCCTCAGGCTATTGGGCGACTTCCCCCTAGACAAGAGGGCCCTTTATACTTTTGTCCTTTCTACCAGGAGTGGTAAGGGTGGGTTTGGTAGAAGAAATATGGGTGTACCATTTCCATCTTCGACGTGGCATGGGGTTGGCACCATATTGGCCCTCGAGCAAGTAGAGAAGCGCACGTGAACTTGAAACATTCGTGCCTCCCCCTTACCCGTCAATTCATTATTGCCTTACAATGCTATTCCACATTCTTCACCATAAGGCTATAGATGATCTCTTGGTTTAAAGCACTGTCTGGTGCATCCAATCCGAAGAAAAAGTAATAGTTTCCAGACATTATGAATTTAAATTCTGGCAACTGCACTTCCTCTAGGGGCACCAATACATATTGGACGGAGGGAGCCAGTTTGGTGGGGTCATCCCCAATAAATTCCCAGTTCCAATTGCTCACATTGAGCTGTAAGAAACCATCTGGTGCAAGGACAACGAACCACCAATCAGCCAGGGGTGTGGCAGTATCGTACCCTGAGAAGGCCAAAGAAATCTTTGGAATTACGCTTCCTCTGTCGGTTTCAATCCCTTGTCCATGTTGATCATTAAGAGACGATTGTGAGCCCTCAGATTGAGGAGGGGTTTCTAGGGTTATTCTGAGTGTGATTTTTGATGGATCAAGGGTAGGTTGCCCTATGCCAGCATCATTACCCCCTTGTGTGGGCCCATTTTCATGCTGTTGACCTTGAGACACCCCAGTGGCACCGTTTTCGTTATCCTGGCCTTGGGACGATGTGGAGAATTCCGACTCGTCATAGCTCAGGCGGAATTTGGTGAGATAGGCACTGTATCCATTCTTTTCTCGGTCATAACCAATATAGAGATGATCATCCACCAGTACAGAGTGGGGCCTTTGTAGATCTCCGTCGAGTATCTCGTCTGAAGAGATCAAGTTCCAGTTTGAGTCGTATACGGCTGCATTTATTGGGCCAACTACCTCCCTGTTCCCAGAGGCGCGGGTGACAAAGTTGAGTATATAGAATCTCCCCCCAGGGTCCTCCACGAGACCCGAGACTATTCCAAGGTCCCCCTGGTCTTCGTAGATTGTCTCTCTTCTGGAAATTGGCTGCCAGTCCGTATCAAATTTTAAGAGGTAGAAATAGTTGCCATCTCCAGGGGACAGGGTATTGGGTGCAACGAGGTAAAATGTGCCACTGTCATATAGTGCAACTGCCCCGTTGGAATGGCCCAGATCGCCATAACGCTGGTCAAATCCCCCTATGGCCACCTCTTCACCCACCTGTTCAAGCCCTTCCGAGAAGATAAAGACCTTGTGTCCCCCAGTCTCAGGGCTGTATTTTCCCACATATATCCTGCTACCATCGCCCACAAGGAACATGTCGTTAGTGGGTGAGCTATTGGTTACCACATTTACCTTGCCCACCCTCTTTAGGTTGGTGTCAAGCTTTATGAGGACCAGTTCTCCTCCAGAACCAGACCCCCTACAGGAAAACACAATGTAGTGATATCCATTTTGAAACACATGTTTGTGGTCTGAGATATAGTCGGCAGACTCAAAATCTGATGACGATCCTACGGTCTTGGCAGATTTTACGAGATTTAGGTCTTGGTCGTATTTCATGGCATAGAGCCTTCCGTTTCCCTCACAAGAGACCACAAGGTTGTTTCCGTCAAATACTGGCACCGACCATATGGAACACGTGTCCAATTTGACGGTTTTTTGCCTTGAGAACTCCATGGAGTCTGCATCCCCAGGAGAAATGAAGATGATGGCCAAAAGGATTAGTGAAAGGGTCTTGATAGATGTCTTCATTCAAAAAATGCCTCCCTCTATATTTTGTCCTTAAAGTAGAGTTCGACATATTGGGGTCATGGCTTTAAAGTGTGATCCCTCTTTTTAGTCGGAAAGTCGTTTTCCCTTGTGTTAGCGGGTGTCTTTTGGTCATATAACATGGAGTTGAACAGATCCACAAAAGGGTTTATGTTCCCCCACTGTGATAAAGATTTGTGGCTTAACCAACAGAGAAGACCTCTCAAGGGTCGCAATGCTGGCGCCAGATGCCATTGGATTTGTCCTGGCCAAGAGTCCAAGGCAGGTCTCTATAGAGGAGCTGCCAGCCCTCACCTCCATGCTCCCACCGGGAGTGAGCTCCTTTGGGGTATTTGTGAATCCCGATGAGGAGTTGGTTTTAAAGGCCATTTCGGTTGGGGGCATAGATGTAGTACAACTCCATGGCGATGAGGACTCAGATTTTTGCAAGCGATTTTCACCCCGCGTGGTAAAGGCATTGAGGTTGAGGTCTGAGGAAGACCTTGAGCGGATCAAGCGGTACGAGGGTTGTGTTCGTGGCTTTCTCATCGATGCGTGGGTAGAGGATCAATATGGAGGTACAGGGAGAAGGGTGGACCTCAATCTTGCGGCAAGGGCCATAGGGATGACTGAGCGGCCTGTGATCCTGGCAGGTGGGCTTTCCCCAGAAAATCTCGAAGAGGTCCTAAAAGAGGTGAGGCCATATGGGGTGGACGTGAGCAGTGGCGTGGAAAGGTCCCCTGGAAAAAAAGACTTGTCGTTGTGCAAGAGATTTGTGAACATAGCAAGGTCCCTAGGGCTTTAGCCAAATTTGGGATAGGAGAGGGCAAAACATGTTAGGACCAGATAGAAACGGTCATTTTGGGCAATATGGCGGGAGATTTGTCCCAGAGACCCTCATGCCGTGCCTGTTCGAGTTGGAGGAGGCCTACAACAAGGTCAGGCGTGACAAGGGTTTTCATCAAGAGCTAGATGCCATACTCAAGGACTATGTCGGGAGGCCCACCCCACTATACGAGGCAAAGAGGCTTGGTGAAAAGTTGGGGGGCATAAGGGTCTTCTTGAAGCGCGAAGACCTCACTCACACTGGTGCACACAAGATAAATAACACCATAGGACAGGTCCTCTTGGCCAAGAGGATGGGAAAGACCAGGATTATTGCAGAGACCGGAGCAGGGCAGCATGGGGTGGCCACTGCCACTGCTACTGCTCTACTCGGCCTGGAGTGCATAGTCTATATGGGTAAAAAGGATACTGTGCGCCAGGCAATGAATGTCTTCAGGATGGAGCTTACAGGGGCCAAGGTAGTGCCAGTGGAATCTGGCACCCAGACACTCAAAGACGCCATCAACGAGGCCATTCGCGACTGGGTCACCAATGTGGAGAACACCTACTATGTCATAGGTTCTGTGGTAGGGCCGCACCCTTATCCCAGGATAGTCCGTGATTTCCAGAGTATCATTGGTAAAGAGACCAAACGGCAGATCAAGGCTGCATGTGGAAGGCTGCCAGACTGTATCCTTGCATGTGTAGGGGGTGGGAGCAATGCCATGGGCATGTTCTATCCATTCCTGAAGGATCAAGACGTCAGGCTAGTGGGGGTGGAGGCGGCAGGTCATGGCGTTGATTCAGACCACCATTCGGCCACCCTGACTGCTGGGAGCCCAGGGGTCCTACACGGCACCATGAGCTATCTCCTCCAGGATCGTTGGGGCCAAATAAAGGGGGCCCATTCAGTAGCACCAGGGCTGGATTATCCGGGGGTTGGTCCTGAGCACAGCGCGCTCAAGGATGAGGGCAGGGTGCAATATGTGGCAGTGGACGATTCAGAGGCCCTCGAGGCCTTCAAGCTCTTGTCTGAGATAGAGGGGATCATTCCAGCACTCGAGAGCGCCCATGCAGTGGCCCAACTATTAAAGATGGAGAAAGAATTTAAGCAGGGCGATGTAGTGGTGATCAACCTGTCTGGCAGGGGAGACAAGGATGTTGAGACGGTCTCTAAGATCCTAAAGGGTTGAAGGCCTAAAACGAGTAAAAAGGGGGTAGCCATTGTGAAGGGAAACAGGATTACCAAGGCGTTTGAGATGTGTAGGGAAAGGGGTGAAGCGGCCTTTATCCCATTTGTCACTGCGGGCGACCCAGATCTCGATACTACATACGACATCGTCCTGACCATGGCAGAAAATGGTGCAGATATAATCGAACTGGGCATCCCATTTTCAGACCCCCTGGCAGATGGTCCAACCATCCAGGCCGCAAGTCAGAGGGCACTTCAGGCGGGCGTCAATCCCGATGAGATACTAGATGTAGTTGAACTCATACGAAAAGAGAGTCAGTGTCCAATAGTCCTCATGGGTTACTACAATCCAGTGCTGAAGTATGGCCTTTCGGCCTTTGCCGAGCGGGTAAGCGAGGCAGGGGCAGATGGGACCATCATCCCAGACCTGCCACTGGAAGAGGCAGGGGAGTGGCAGAGGGTAGCCCGCGAAAATGGTATTGCGAACATCTTTCTCGTAGCCCCTAACACGCCCCAGAAGAGGGTGGAAAAGATATCAAAGCGGTCCAAAGGCTTCCTCTACTACGTCTCTGTGACAGGTATAACTGGTGCCCGTAAAGAGCTTCCAGAGGAACTCACCCAGGGCCTTGAGAGGGTGCGGTCTGTAAGCCCTGTACCTGTGGCTGTGGGCTTTGGGATATCCAGCCCAGAACAGGTCCACATGCTCAAGGGTCATGCAGATGGTATCATAGTGGGTAGTGCCATCGTGAAGATAATAGAGGCAAATGCCCAGGCAAAGAAGGGACTCTTAAAAGAGGTAGGGGCCTTTGTAAAGGAGATGAAAGAGGCAACTACTCTACCATCCCTTTCGTCTCATTAGGTAGGCATAGGCATCTTTGAGCCTGATGAATTTTTCGTGCTCCCCACCCTTGTCCGGGTGAAGTTTCAGGGCCAATCTCCTAAAGAGGCTGGTAAGAGCCTTTTCGTCCATGGCGTGAAATTCCTCTATGGTAAGGCCAAATAGTTCCAGGTATTCTTCTTCGTTCTCATAGCTGCTCTTAGCAGGGGCGTGTGTCCCCTCCTTTCTGAATCTCCCGCCAATGTATCCAGCACCCTGAGAGTGAAAGAAGGTATCGAAGTAGTATATGAGGTACTTTCTAAGATATGGGTGTACTCCTGGGGTATCGAGTTCCATGGCCCCTTGGTCTAGGTATGTCCTATCGCTATTGAGCCTGCAGAGTTCTTCGAGAAAGTAGCCATCAATGGCATCTAGGTCTTGTGCGTCTGGAACGAAGCGCGACTGCCTGGGTTTTAGGTGCTCTGGTATATTGAAAATGGTATAGAGATACCCCCTCATCTCCCAGGGCCTAAGCTCCAGTTCCATGAATCCAATGGTGTGTTCGATCTCGTCCCTCGACCTCTTAAGCGGCCACTCCAAAAAGGGGAATGGTTCATCGAGCATTTGCTCTATGTTTATCTGTCCGAATTTGAGAAAGAGGAGGCGTCGCCTATCGAATGGATGGAGCCCCTGGTCGAGCGACTCCTTTAGCCTCGCCCGTTCTTCCTCCTTTTCACGGCGCGATCTACCGCGGAAACGCCTGCGGCCTCCGTGGATGTGTCCGTGGGAGAAGTTCTTTATGGTGGCCTTGATATAGGGGTCTAGAAAGGGCCAAAAGAGGGCCTCAAGGTCGTCATAGGAGTAGGAAGATGCCCTTTCCCTCACTGCCTCGTCCAAATCCTGGTCTATGTAAAAGCCCTTTGGACCCACATATTTTATGAAGATTTCAGGATCGTCTCCAAGGTCATAGAGGTCTCTAGCATAGATCAGGCCATCTTCACCTTGATATGATTCCCTTATGAAGAATCTGTTTCTTCCATACTTGTCTTTGATGTGTGCCAAGTACATGATTATTCAGACAGAAAAAAGCGCTATCTTATACCAGCAAGCTTGAGGAGGTCCTCCCATGAGAAGACGCGCCTAAATGGTGTCTCTTCCCTGTTCCAGGGCTGGTCAAAGACTACTGCACCTATTCCCTGGTCACAGAGTTGGCGCACAGTGTCTAGGTTGTCCTCTACAAAGTAGTGGAAGCCTTGGTGTCTAAGTACCTCGGCCTTCTTTTCATGGAGCCCTGTGGCAACCACTCTAATTGCCTCTGGGGGTACAGGTGAGAGCCGCTCTCTGAGCCATGCCTCGATGCCCTCTTTTTCTGGACGGGCAGTGACAAAGGTCAGTGCTCCTGTCTGCTCGTAGAAACCCATAAGCCCTTCTACTGCCCCTTCAATGGGCCTTAGACCAATATCGAATGGGTCCTTGATGATCTTGTCCACGATCTCCCACACGATTTCCTCTGGCACAGGTAGGCACTTTTCGAGCCAGTAGCTCGTAATATTCTCTTTTCTGAGCCCTTGGATACCATACTCTTGTGTGGCAATCTCTATGAACGTCCCCATGGTGTCTGCCACTACACCGTCAATGTCAAATGCGAACAGTTTGGGCTCTAAATTTTCTCTTTTGAGTTCCATGGCGGTTTATGATAAAGTCCTTTTTAAAAACGGTAAAGCAATTTTTTGACAAAAAAGGAGGCCGAACACAAGATGTACACGCGTATATTGGTGCTGAGATTTCCACCTGAGATCACAGACAAGCCCTTAGTGTGCAGCCTTGCCAGGGAATTTGATCTTTGTTTCAATATTTTGAAGGCAGAGATATTGCCTGGGCAAGAGGGGCTCATGGTTTTAGAACTCTCTGGACACAAAAAGCATGTCTCAGAGGGGCTTAAATATCTCAAGGCACAGGGCGTCAAGGTCAAGAGTGTGGCCCAGGAGATCAGGCGTAACGACGATATCTGTATCCACTGTGGTGCCTGTACGGGGATCTGTCCAACCAATGCCCTTAAGATAGATCCTGAAACACAGGAGGTGCGCTTTGATCCGAAGATGTGCAAAGGCTGTGAGCTCTGTGTGGTGGTGTGCCCTGTAAGGGCCATGGAGATAAGGTTTGCCAAGGAAAAGGCCCTCACCTGATAGTGAGAGGGCGGACAAGGTCTCACTTTTTTGAGTAATAGAGCCTTGCAAGTCGCTGGGGTGAGATGCCGAGGAGGAAACCGAGTATCATGGCCTGATTTAAGAGGGTTGTCTTAAAGACACCGTGCCTCTCCCAACGTCTGCTAGATGTTAGCACTTTTAAGGGGGATATAAAGACCTTCCCCAAGGCCTTTGCCCGCCTCACAAGGTCAAAGTCCTCCATGATTGGATATTCTTTAAAGCCGCCAAGCCTCTTAAAGAAGTCCCCTCTCCTTAAAAAGAGGCATTGGTCCCCGTAGGGCATGGAAAGGAGTGAGGAGCGGAGTCTGACCATTGATTCAACTATTCGAAAGGTCCTATAACTTCCTGATAATTTTAGAGTAAAAGCACCAAGTATGTTCCCTTGGTCTGTAAGTCCCCTTCTGACCTCTTGGTCCCAGCCGTGCGGTAGGATGGAGTCTGCATGTGGGAAGATGAGATACTCGCCCAAGGCGAGCTCCGCCCCTTTGTTTAGCTGTCTACCCCTAGACCGGAGACAGTGGACGAGATGTGCCCCAAGGTGGCGGGCAATCTCTGGAGTGTCGTCTTTGGAGCCACCATCCACTACGATTATCTCTACAGGATATGTGGCCCTTTTGACGCTCTCTATGCACTGGCGAATGTTTCTAGATTCATTTATGCATGGGATGATACAAGAGATGAGGGGTCTCATCCTCCTCCATAATCACCCCGTTGGATCTTGTATGCCTCTACGGCAAGCTGCACGCCAACCCTGTTCACACTCTCCTTCAAAGGGTCGTGAGGCGCGAGTTTGTCCCTAAGGGATATGAGCCCCTCCACCCGTTCTGTCATTACTTCGCCTATCTGCCCCAATGCCTTTTCCATGCCCGGCGCCCCAGACTCAAGGACATCTTTTAGGTGCCCCATGAGTTCCAGGCTTTCCTCTGCATAGTAGAGCGCTTCTTCTTGAACCCTTTCTATACGTGGACCAGTGGGTAGTTGCCCTGCCGGGGCGACCCCTTGTGTGTCTGTTACACCAAGTACCTCCTGTTTCTGGGTCAGGATCCTTTCAAAAGATGGGGTTGTGCCATTCTTTTTGACTGAATCTGGTTTGTCAGGCCTTACAATGGGTGCCTTTGGGGTCTGTCCTGGATAGATCTTCATTGGGTATCCCCCTGACTAGTCATTGCCCAAATCCTACATGTGAGTTATTTTTTCTTTTATGTCTCATAAACAGTATATTAACATAAATCGCCACAAGACAAGGACCATTTATGTGGGTAATGTGCCCATAGGTGGCACACACCCAGTGGTGGTCCAGTCCATGACCAACACAGATACAAGAGACGTCTCAGCTACCTCCCGCCAGATCGCATCCCTGACTGAGGCAGGGTGTGAGATAGTGAGGGTCGCTGTGCCAGACATGGATGCAGCCATGGCCCTTTCTAAGATAGTGAAAGCAAGTTCTGTGCCTATTATCGCAGACATACACTTCGACTGGCGGCTGGCAGTGGAGGCCATGCGTCAAGGGGTACACGGCATTCGTATAAATCCTGGAAATATCGGAGGAAAAGAGAAGCTTCGGCGCGTAGTGGAGGTAGCCCAGTCAATGGGCATTCCCATACGAGTTGGAGTCAATGCTGGGAGTCTGGAAAAGGACATAAGGAAAAAATATCAGGGTGCAACCCCAGAGGCATTGGTAGAAAGTGCCATGAGAAACGTGGAGCGGGTTGCAGAGCTAGGCCATGAGCTCATCAAGATATCCATCAAGTCCTCGGATGTCTTGACCACTGTGGCTGCATATAGACTGCTTGCAAAAAAGACGGATTTCCCACTGCACATTGGGGTGACAGAGGCAGGTGGGTTCATACCAGGGACTGTAAAGAGCAGTGTGGCACTGGGGGCGCTCTTGATGGAAGGCATTGGAGATACCCTCAGGGTCTCGCTCACCAGGCCCCCGGAAGAAGAGGTGAGGGTGGCATATGAGATCTTGAAGGCAGTTGGCCTGAGAGAGCATGGGGCGGAAATAATTTCCTGCCCTACGTGTGGTCGCTGCGAGATCGATCTCTTTCCCCTGGCAGAGGAGGTAGAGAGGCGTGCTGCCACTATAAAGGAGCCTGTCACGCTGGCAGTAATGGGTTGTGTGGTGAACGGCCCTGGTGAGGCAAGGGAGGCAGATGTAGGCATTGCAGGGGGAAAGGGTGTGGGTATCATCTTTAAACACGGAAAGATCTCGAGAAAGGTCAAGGAAGAGGAATTGTTAGACGAATTCTGGAAGGAAGTGGAGGAGATTTTAGAGGAAAGGAGAGGAGGGGCGTCATGAGATATTCGCAACTGTTCTTGCCTACATTGAAGGAGGATCCCAAAGAGGCAGAGATAGTCTCTCATAAATTGATGCTCAGGGCAGGAATGATTAGGCGGCTTGCAGCAGGGCTCTATACCTATCTCCCCTTGGGCCTCAGGTCACTCAGGCGGGTGGAGGCCATTGTGAGGGAAGAGATGGTGCGGGCAGGGGCCCAAGAGGTGCTCATGCCCCTTGTTCAGCCAAAAGAACTCTGGGAAGAGAGTGGCAGGTGGGACAAGTTTGGCAAAGAACTTTTACGCTTCAAAGACCGACACGACAGAGACTTTTGCCTCGGGCCTACCCATGAAGAGGTGATCACAGATCTCGTGCGAAACGAGGTGAGGTCCTATAGGGACATGCCCTTAAACCTCTTTCAGATTCAGACCAAGTTTAGGGACGAGATCAGGCCACGGTTTGGTCTCATGAGGGCCAGAGAGTTTGTCATGAAGGATGCCTACAGTTTTGACGTGGACTTCGAGGCCCTAGACCGCCAATACTGGAATATGTACCATACATATACCAGGATATTTGAACGGTGTGGGTTGGACTTTAAGGCAGTAAAGGCAGATACTGGTGCCATTGGCGGACACGAATCCCACGAATTCATGGTACTGGCAGACACTGGCGAAGACCAGATCGCCTCATGCACCGTGTGTAAGTGGGCGTCTAACATAGAACTGGCAGAAGTGGCTCAAGAAAATGGCCATCTCGTGGATAGAGACACGCCAGAGGCGGATCTCAAGGAGGTGGATACACCTGGTGTGAAGAGGGCAGAAGATGTGTGTGCATTCCTCAACGTCCCAATAGATAAGTTGGTTAAGAGCCTCGTGGTTCAGACGGACAAGGGGGATGTGGTAGTGGCCATGGTGCGCGGAGATCATGAATTGAATGAGGTAAAGCTAAGAAATGCCCTGGGGGCAGAGGACGTAAGGCTTGCAGACGATGAGACTGTCCGAAGGGTGACAGGGGCACCAGTGGGCTTTGCAGGCCCTATTGGGCTGAGGGAAGGGGTAACACTCATTGCTGACAGGGCCATTCAGGGGCTCAAGAATTTTGTGGTGGGGGCGAACAAGGCGGATGCCCACTTTGTAAACGTTAACTGGGCAAGAGATGTTGGAGATGTAGTCTTTAAGGATATCAGAAACATAACCTCAGAGGATGTGTGCCCAGAGTGTGGGGCTCCCATTGAGATAAGACGGGGGATAGAGGTGGGCCATGTCTTTAAGCTTGGGACAAAGTACAGTGAGGCCATGGGCGCCACTTTTCTCGACAAGGATGGGAAGGAGAGGCCCATAGTCATGGGTTGCTATGGAATAGGTGTCTCCCGGACAGTACAGGCTGCAATCGAGCAGAACTTTGATGAAAACGGCATTGTCTTTCCCAAGTCCGTCGCCCCATTTGACTTGATAATTACAATAGTTAACATAAAAAATGAGCAGCAGAGGATTGCTGGTGAGCGGCTTTACGAGGTCGCCCTTAAGGCTGGCATAGAGTGTATCCTCGACGACAGAAACGAGCGGCCTGGAGTAAAATTTAAAGACTCGGAACTCATAGGCATTCCAGTGAGGCTCACAGTGGGAAAGAGGTTTGAGAAGGAGGGTGAGGTAGAGGTGTTTTACAGAGAGAAAAAGGAGACCAAAACCCACTCCTTTGATGAACTTATGGATAATATTGAGAAAGTATTTGACAATGTATGATTAGGATTCATGAGATCATAGATCAGGTCCATACATATCTTCCAGATGTCGATACCACCCTCATTGAAAAGGCCTATGTCTATTCTGCCAAGGTCCATGCTGGGCAGGTGAGGCTCTCTGGAGAGCCCTATCTGTCACATCCCCTCGAGGTCGCCTTGATCCTCGCGAAGATGAGGCTCGATCTTCCCAGTATTGCTGCAGGACTGCTCCACGACACAGTGGAAGACACCCTGGCCACTCTCGATGAGATAAGGGAACTCTTTGGCCAGGATGTGGCCCAGATAGTAGATGGCGTAACAAAGCTCAGCAAGATCAAGTTCCATAGCCAGATCCACAAGCAGGCAGAGAACATCAGGAAGATGATCCTTGCTATGAGCAAGGATCTCAGGGTGATATTGGTAAAGCTTGCCGACAGGCTCCACAATATGAGGACACTGGAGTATCAAAAGGAGCACAAGAGGGTGAGGATCGCCAGGGAGACCTTGGACATATATGCGCCCTTGGCAAGCCGGCTTGGTATTGACTGGATAAAGCGGGAACTAGAGGACCTCTCCTTTAAATACCTCTATCCTGAAGAGTATGATGAACTGCTCGAGAAGGTGGAGGCCAAACTCGGCCAGAGAAAGGCCTATGTAGAGGAGGTAAAGGACCTCATTGCCCGTAAGATGGCGGATTTTGGTCTGAGTTGCCGTGTGTTGGGCCGGCCAAAGCACCTCTATAGCATCTTTAGAAAGATGAAGATGCGAAACTTGCCCTTAGACGAGATATACGACCTCATAGCCTTCAGGATCATTCTGAAGACACAAAAGGAGTGTTACGAGGCCCTTGGAATCGTCCACTCTCTCTGGAAGCCGGTGCCTGGGAGGTTCAAAGACTACATAAGTCTCCCCAAGGCAAACATGTACCAGAGTCTCCACACCACTGTCATTGGCCCCTATGGCGAGAAGATGGAGATCCAGATCCGTACCGAAGAGATGGACAAGGTGGCGAGAGAGGGTATTGCTGCCCACTGGCTATACAAAGAGGGCACCATTGTCACTCCAGAGAAACAGAAACAGTTTGACTGGTTGAATCAGTTGAGGGAGTGGCAGAAGGAGCTCAAGGACCCGAGGGAATTCCTCGACTCTGTGCGCATGGACCTCTTCCCCAATGAAGTCTATGTGTTTACGCCCCAAGGGGATGTAAAGGAGTTCCCCAGGGGGGCAACGCCCATAGACTTTGCCTACGCCATCCACACAGAGGTAGGCCACCACTGTATGGGGGCAAAGGTGAACGGAAAGATGGTGCCCCTAAAGTATGAGCTCCAAAATGGTGATGTTGTTGAGATCATTACATCTCCTCAGCATGCCCCGAGTAGGGATTGGCTAAAGATCGCCAAGACCAGCCGTGCACTCACCCGAATAAGACACTGGATCAAGACAGAGGAACGGGAGAGGAGCCTTAATCTGGGGAAAGATCTGGTGGCCCGTGAATTCAAGAAACACAGGGCCAATTTCTCTGAGTTTCTGAAAGAGCAGGGGGAGGAGGTGGCCCAGTCGCTCTCCTACAAGACCCTAAACGATCTCTTAATAGCAGTTGGGTATGGGAAGATCTCCCCAGTACAGGTCTTTAAAAAGTATCAGCGCATGGTAGCCAAGGGTGAGGAGGCCGTCCAAGAGGAAGAGGGTGCGGAACTTGAAGAGCTCTCTGAAGATGAGGCAAAACGCCTGGCCCAGAGTGCGCAGCACGGTATTGCCATCCAGGGGATCGACAACATCATGGTGCACCTGGGTAAGTGCTGTACTCCAGTACCTGGAGACGATGTCATTGGCTATATTACCCGTGGCAGGGGTGTGACAGTACATAGGAGCGACTGCACAAACATAAAAAACCTCGATCCAGACAGAAAGGTTGAGGTCTCCTGGCACAGGGAACCTGGAGAGACCTACCCAGTGCGCCTTCAGGTGATGACCTCTGACAAAAAGGGTATGCTTGCTGCAGTGAGCAATGCCATAAGCAATGGAGATGGAAACATAAAAGAGGCCAAGGTGGTAACCACGCCTGATCAGAATGCCATGTTCCACTTTGTAGTGGAGGTACAGGATAGTTCACATCTAAAAAAGATCATAAATGGGATACGCCGTGTCCAGGGTGTAAACTGGGTGGGCCGCGCATCTTATGCCTAATGAGTTTGAACCAGTGAGCATTCCCCAGGGAGTCACTGTGTACCACCTAAGGTGCGTATGGGGAAAAAGAGTGTGACACTAGTACCGTGTCCTGGCTCTGATTCGAACTGTACACTACCTCCATGGGCCTTCATGATGCCCATCACCATTGAGAGGCCAAGTCCCCTTCCAAACTCCTTGGTACTGAAAAATGGATCAAAGACCTTTTTGTGGAAGGAGGGTTCTAGCCCTTGACCATTGTCCTTTACGGCAACAGAAATGCATTCGTACCTATCTGAGTCTAGACAGATAGGTGGTGTGATGTGTGGGCAGCCATTGGGGTCATCACACTCATTCTTCTTACACTGGATCTTTACCTCACCGTCTCCATTGAGTGCCTCAAGGGAATTTTGCAATATATTGTCCATGCACTCTTCAAGGAGCAATCTGTCACCCATTATCCAAAGTGGTGAGGGTGCTGGGGTGAATAGGACTCTTACATTCTGGGGCACCCTTGTGAGCGCCCTGGACAACATATCTTGTAAGAGCCTGTTGACCTCAAGCCTGGAATAGACCAAGTCGTGTGGACCAAGGTAGTATGCCAGTTTTCGCCCAAATGCCACAGCCTTTCTGGCACTCGATGCAGCATTTTCGAGGTGTTTTTTTAATGCGTGGCCATTCTCGGACTTAAGAGCCAACTCTGCCAGGTCCAGATAACCAGTTATACCAAAAAGGAGGTTATTGATGTGGTGAGACAGAGAACCTGCAAAAGTCCGCAGACTTTCAAACTTTTCTAGGCCCTGTACATATTCCATCAAGGCCATGTGTTTCTGGGCGAGCATCACCCTTGGAGTGATGTCCCTAAAGTACCATACACGTCCAATGTAGTCCCCATCCCCTCCTGTAAGTGGGGTAGTAAAACGTTCATATACCCGCCCATCCTTCAATTTCAACTCATCCCAGCTACAGAGGCCAGGATTTGCCTGGAGGTATTCCACCTTTTCTAAAAATTCCTGGGGTTCTTCCAGCTTGTCCAATACACTCTTTATACTCTCTCTGTCATCCCTCTTTTCCTGTATCTCTTTAGGGATGCCCCACATCTCGACAAATCTCTTGTTGAAATAGACCATATGCCACTGCTGGTCTACCACAAGCACACCATCTGGGAAATTGGACAAGACCTCCTCCAATAACTCAAACTCTGATCTCCCCTTGAAATTACTAGGACACCAAGGACCCAAAGTCATTTAAACCATCTCCTAGACGCCAATATTTATTGAAATTAGACAACTTCAAAAATAAATAGGCGTTGACCAATAGACCCTTAAAAAAATAGCATAGTCGCCTGCTTTCAACAAGTGTGAACTGGGGCTATGTAATGAAAAAAATTTTGATTGGCTACAGATATTGAATCGATTGAGGGGGTTCGAAATAGAGGATTTTTTTTCTTTAGGGCCCTCACCACCATGGGATGCAGGCCCTAAGTGAGAGATAGTGAAAAAGGCGTTATATGGCCTTTACTACCTTTCCTGCCTTGATGCACTTTGTACAGACAGTGATCTTCTTGGTCCTACCATCAACGAGCGCCCTGACCCTCTGGAGGTTTGGCAACCAACGCCTCTTGGTATGGTTGTTAGCATGACTTACATTGCAACCCACTACTGGTCCCTTCCCACATATATCACAACGTCTGGCCATGTTTCTTTTTTCTCCTTTCTAGGCGGTTTTCATACAAGACAAAGACTGTGGCCCTCTATACCCGATTCATTGACCATTTTCAAGGACTTGTTTTTGGAGAATTTATCTCAGATTATGCACTGTGAAAGTGAAATAGTTCCACTCTGTTTCTACCACTCTGTTTTGCCTTGTAGAGGGCCTTGTCTGCCATCTCTACTAGCTTTTCTGCGCTCTCCCCTTTTTCTGGAACAACTGAGGCGACCCCTAGGCTCAGGGTAACGCATTCAGACACCTTGGACTTCTGGTGCGGTATACAAAGTTCCTCTATTGTATGTCTCATTCTTTCTGCAAGGATCATTGCGCCATCAGGCCCTGTCTCTGGCAATAACGCCACGAACTCTTCCCCTCCATATCTGCTCACCAGATCTGTTGGCCTCTGTATGAGGGATTCCAGGGTCTTTGCCACCTTTTTAAGGCACTCATCCCCCTCCTGGTGCCCATAGTGGTCGTTATAGAGCTTAAAATAGTCAATATCCATCAATATCAGTGAGATAGGGGTCTTGTTCCTTATGGCCCGCTTCCATTCGATCCCTAAGGACTCATCAAAACGCCTCCTATTGGGGATTCCTGTGAGACCATCGAGGATGGAGAGCCTCATCAGCCTCTTGTTCATCTCTGCCAGGCGTTGCTGACTCTCTTGAAGGGCCTTAAAGGCCTCATCTCTTTGGAGTTGATAGACATATGCCTTTGAGTGATATCTTAGCCTTGCAACCAGTTCTACTTCATCTGGTAGCTTTACCAGGTAGTCATTGGCACCAAGGTAAAAGGCCTCGCTCTTTACCTTGGGCTCTTCTTTTACGGACAACACGATCACTGGGATGTTCCTGATGTCCGGGTGGGCCCTGTAATATTTTAACAGTGTGAGGCCATCTATATCTGGCATGACTAGGTCTTGAAGTATCACTGTGGGCCTGATCCTGAGCACCTCTTTTATTGCCATTGCCGGATCGCTACAGTAATAGAATTCGATGTCTTCATGGCCGGCCAAAAGACGCCGGACTGCCTCTGCAATGAGCTGCTGATCATCTACCAATAGTACGACGATCTTGAAGTCCAACAGGGATATCTCACCGTTCAGTTGAAATGAGGGCTGAAGTTCCATCATAATGCCTTGCCTCTTGTCTGGATGCGTCTTAGGATTGAGGCCCCAATTTTAGAAAGTGGTAGTACCTCTACTGCTGCATTTGATTCTGCTGCTGCCTTGGGCATACCATAGATGACACTGGTCTCGCGATCTTGGGCAATGGTGTGCCATCCTGCCTCCTTAAGGGCCAAGAGGCCTTTGGCGCCATCTCTGCCCATACCTGTGAGCAACACCCCAATACCCCTGCTGCTCCAGTTCCTGGCAACGCTTTCAAAAAAGATGTCAATAGAAGGCCTGTAGATGGACCCCTTGGGTCCTTTGGTATAAGAAAGGGAGCCGTCTCGATTCATGATCAGGTGGTGGTCTGTACAGGCAATGTATACAGTGCCCCCAGATGGTTTGTCACCTTCTTTGACGGTCTTTACCTGGAGCTTTGTGCAAGAGTCGAGCCACGATACGAGGGGTGGAATGTGTCGTGCCTCATCGTGTTGCACCACAATGAGGGGCCAAGAAAGTGATTTTGGGAAAAAAGACAGTATCTCAGCAAGCGCCTGGGGCCCTCCAGTTGATGAACCTATGACTACGATCCCACGGCTTGTCACCATATGTGTATCTGGTGATCTTGGTGGGGAGCTGTGGGGCATCGTAGGTCTTTTCTGATCATCTTCTCCTATGAGTTTTTCTATGTTATCGATTTTCCTTAGGAGTCTCTGGGCATCAACTCCCCCTGCGTCTAGATCAAAAGATGGGGTCTTGACCACATCTATGGCGCCAGCCCTGAGTGCCTCGAGAACCATTCCAGACCTACTGTCCACACTGGTAGTTACAATGAGAATAGGGCATGGACACCGTTCCATGATCTGGCTTGTGGCTTCAATGCCGTTTATACCTGGCATTACGATGTCCATTAGGATGAGGTCTGGTCGATCCTCTGTACAGCACTGCAAGGCCTCATATCCACTCCTTGCCACCCAAGAGACCTCATGTTCATTTGAGGCCTCTAGTATGCGTCTAAGACACTCTACTGCAATAGCTGAATCGTTGACGATGCCAATCCGCATTTTATTATCTCTCGCTTAAGGACTCCCTATGAGGTCTCTTACGGTATTGACAAAGCTTTCATCGTGGAAGCTACCCTTGGTCAGATAGTAGTCTGCACCTGCCTCAAGCCCCCTGTTTCTGTCTTCTTCCCTGTCTTTATAGGATACTATGACGACTGGTGTTGAACTCAATTCTGGATCGCCTTTGATCAGTCCCACCAGCTCGATGCCATCCATCCTAGGCATATCCACATCAGTGATGACCAGGTCGTAAACTCCTTTTCTAACAGCCTTCCACCCCTCCAGGCCATCTACAGCCACATCTACCTGGTATCCCTTTGAGGTCAAAAGGTTGCGTTCCACCTCCCTCACAGTTATGGAATCGTCTACTACTAGGATGCGTTTTGCCTTATTCGTCTCGTCATGAGCCATTTCAAGCATAGTAGAAGCTTGAGATCCAGAGGTGATGACACCATCCATGGTCCTTATGAGGCCCTCTACGTCAATTATGAGAACCGGGGTCCCATCTTCTAACATGGATGCGGCATTGATGTCTTGGATCTTTCCCACGAAAAAATTGAGGGGCTGCACCACGAGTTCCCTTACACCAATGAAGCTATCGACTATCACACCATAATAGTGGTTGATGTCCCCTATGAGTACGACGGACAACTCTTCTTTTTCGGTTTGTGAGGCCCCTTGTCCTTCTTTTTCAAAGAGGCGCCTTGCATGAAATAGCCCTATCCTCTTGTCTTTGTACAAGAAGTATTGGTTACCCTCTATTACTTCTATCTCCTCCAGTGGTACCTTTAAGGCCCCATCTATCGCAGAGAGCTGGAAGGCATATGGTTCACCGGCGATCTGTACCAAAAGGGCCCTTACTACAGAGAGCGTGAGGGGGAGCTGTAGCTCAAAGGTAGTACCCGCACCTGGATTTGTGAATATTCTTACTGTGCCGCGCACCTTCTGGATCATGTCCCGCACCACATCCAGTCCAACGCCCCTGCCCGAGACCTTGCTTACGTCCTTTTTTGTGGAAAAACCAGGTAGAAATAGAAATTCGAGCAGTTCCTCTTGTTTGAGACCGTCGGCCATCTCCTGAGATACCATGCCCTTTTCCACCACCGACTTTCTGACTGCATCTAGGTCGATCCCCCTTCCATCGTCCTTCACCGTGACAATAAACATTCCAGACTTGTGACTCGCCTCTAGGGTAATCACTCCCTGTCGTGGTTTGCCCAGCCTCTCACGTTCCTCAGGTGACTCTATCCCATGGTCAATGGCATTCCTCAAAAGGTGGTTTAGAGGGGCCTTTATCTTCTCCAGTATGTCCCGATCTGCCTTGGTGTCACCACCTCTTATGTCTAGACGTACATCCTTTCCAAGTTCCAGGGCAAGGTCCCTTACCATCCTGGGAAAGACCTCTGCGCAGTCGATAAAGGGGCGCATCCGTATGGCGATCACTTCTTGGTGGAGACAGTGGGAATGATAGGCAGAACGCGTAGCATGATCCTCTATCTCCACAAGGCAATTTGTAAGTTGATCATTGAAGTCTGTTGCCATCTTCTTTAGGTCGCCAATTGCCCCCTGCTGTCCAGTACAATTTTTTGAGACCTGAGAGATGTCGTTTATCCGCTCCATCTCCTTGAGCAATTCATCATAGAGATGTTTTAGCCTGATCATCTTCTTGTTGAACCCTGAGAGCCAATGGGACTCTATTAAGACCTCTCCAGAAAGTCCCAAGAGCCTGTCTAGACTGCTGGCCGATATGCGTATGTCCCGCTGCTGCTGGAGTGTGGAGGAGATCTTTTCTGTTTTTAGCTCTGGCCCTTTTCTATTCTCTTTCGCATCTTTGCTTACATCTTGCGTCGGAGGGCTGGGCGAGCATTGGGGTTCCTCTCCCTTTTGGGTGATCGCTGAGAGGTCTTTTGTTAGACGGATGAAGAGGTCTTCCTTCTCCTTCAAGTAAGTTTCTAATTTTTCGTCATGGGTATTAGAGATCTCCTGAAAGATGTCCACTATAGATAAGAGGAGATCGATGTGTTCCTTTTTGAGGGTAATCTCTCCATTCTGGGCAGAGACAAAGACATTCTCCATTCCGTGGGCCAATTGGACTGCCTGTTCCAGTCCGACTATGCGCGCAGCACCCTTTATTGAGTGGGCGGAACGCATTAGTGATTCAAATACCTCTTTCGACTGGTTTCCACTGTCGAGCTCAAGGAGGCCTTCTGTGAGGTTTTCACACTGGCCTTCCACCTCCATCCTGAAAAGCTCTAACATGGAAAAGTTGCTGAGGTCTTGGCCATCTTTGGTCATGAAGAACTCCCTTTAATAAAGTTAAATAGGCGGGCCTGATCCAAGAGTCCCATTTCCATCCCATCGAAGTACAATATTTTTTTCGTAAAAGAGTCCCTGGACTTTGCCAGAGTAACTGGTACTTCCCTGAGCTGTTGTTCCTCATAACGGACTATTCCGCTTATCTCCTGGCAAGGAAACACGAAACGAACACCTTCTTCTTCCACAACGATGAGCCTTTCAGGCGATACAAAGCCCTTTTTACTCGACTTGGTGGTGGAGTGGGGTATACCCAGGATCTCTTCAAGGGATACACACGTCTCTAGTTTGCCCCTCACGCTTACAACTCCCAGTACGAAGTAGTGGTGCCGGTGTGGGAGTGAGTGTATGGGGCTCATTTCAGCTACCTCCTTTACCACCTCTAGTTCTAGGGCAAACCATTCGTCACCTATACGGAACACCAGTGCACTTCGTCCCTTGTCCTTTTGCCTTTCGTCTAAGGTGGCAATAGTCCTGGTCCAAGACTCGATATAGTCTTCTGAGATGGGACGCTTTAGGAGCTGTTTACCAATAATCGAGTATTTGTGGCAGTTTCGGCAGTGGATCACTTCTTTTAGTCTCGGACAGATATGATCCCCTTTGCCCCATACACCAATCCTGTTCCAACAGTCATCTATGTGTATTTCGTGTACCATCTTCATAGTCGAAATAGCTACTTTGTCCCCTCTTCGCTCGCTAAGATGCGATTGGCCCTCTGCCTCAAGAGAGATGCCCCCTGATCATCGCCTTCTCTCTCTAGGATACATGAGAGAAAAAGCATGGCTTCATGGTGTGTGGGTTCGAGGTAGATGGCCTTTTTGAGTGCGGTCTTGGCATAACCAGAGTCCCCAGATGCGTCTTTAATTACTCCAAGTAGGAAGTATGCATCGGCCCTAGGGCCATTTTTTTCGATAAATTGCTCACACTGTTCCGCTGCGCTCTCTAGGTCGCCACGATCGGCCAATCTTTTGGCCTCTAAGAGTATGTCCTTTTCCTCTCCTTTGGAGACAGTGGCAAGTGCATCTTTTAAGATCCGTTCACACTTCTTTTGGCAACTCTTCGTTGTGTTAAAAGGTCGAAAAGAATCTCGTGGCGAGCGACTGGGGCTTTGATGTCGGCCTCTTGGGGTCTTATCACGTGAGGGGGCACCTCCTTCCTTTATGAATCCAAATCCTCTGGCAAAGGGTGCAATAGAGAGCCCCTTGTCAGACATTTTCCCCCCTTCTGCCTGGCCAACTACAAAAAAACCGCCTTCGAGGAGCATATCCCTAAGAATGGATATTACCCTGCTTCTCGTTTTTTCATCGAAATATATCAATAAGTTACGGCAAAATATCACATCGTACTTCCCAAGTCCCAACATATAGCCACGCTCTAGCACATTACCTTGTCTAAAGTTCACACAACACCTGATGGAGTCTTTAAGCCTATATTGTCCACCATCTCGTGTGAAATATCTCTCTTTTATAGCAGGGTTACACTCTTTAAATGACCTTTCTGAAAAGAGCGCCTCTTTTGCCCTATTTATGGCCTTTTTACTGATGTCAATTCCATCGATGGAAAAATTCTTTGTCCCGATCCCAGCCTCCACGAGTGAGATGGCCATGGAATAGGGTTCTTCACCAGTAGAGCAGGGAACACTCAATAGCCTGATCTTGCTAGGCATGGTCCTCTGTGAGAGCGTTCTCTTTGTGTATGTAACCAGGGCCTCAAAGGGCTTTGTATCTCTAAATAACCACGTCTCAGGGACGACCACCTCTTCTATGAGTTCGCTTCGCTCTGATCTTGAGGTCAAGAGCAGCCGAAGATAGTCCTGTTTGTCCCCAATCCCTAGGGCATTCATGCGTCTCTTTACAGCAAGGTCTATCTTCGCATGGCCCACGTTGTCCACATGAAGGCCCATGAGGTCTTTCAGGAATTCTTCTATTGACCTACAATGGAAGTCGCCCATCTCAGCCATTTATTGCCCACTGGTCATGAAACATAGCCCTGATCTCTTCTCCCACCACGGTCTGGACGTCCAACAAGTGTATCATCTCTTCACCATCCAAGATTGCGCCACTCAAATAGCGTCTATCCTCTGGACTCATGAATGGTGATATGAGATCTGATGTATCTCTATAAGTTGCCTCTGTTACATCTTCGGCAATGAGGCCAAGGGGGCTGGTTTCATTATTTGGCAGTCTGTATTCAACCATTATGATCCTGGTGCTTACCATCGCTTCGCATGGTCTATTTAAAAGGAGTTGACAGAGGTCTATTACTGGCACAAGGGTGCCCCCGTAGTTTAAGAGTCCTGCTACTAATGGCGGTGCATTATGAATCTTTTGAAGTCTTACAAGCGGCAATACCCTTATGACATCATGACCTGAAATGGCGTATCTTCCATCTCCCAGGTGAAAATTCAGCAGCAACATGGCATCCTTTCTATTGGCTGACCTTGAATCTCGAGATCTCGTCCTGGAGTATGAGCGAAGACTTGTTGAGTTCAAAGATCAGGGAGTTGATCTGGTTGATGGCCTCTGCCGCCTTTTGAGCACCATCATTGAGGTGGCTTATGGCGTCACTGATCTGTTTGGCACCAAGGGACTGAGACTCCATCCCCTCGTTCACTGCCTCAATGTCTGGAATCAGTCCCTGGATCTTATTGATCATTGAAGAGAGTTGGGTACCGATCTCACGGATATCTAGGGCACTACTCCTTACCTGCTCTGCGAACTTATCCATTTCCATGACCCCAGAAGAGACAGCAGACTGTACGTCATGGACCATCTGCTCGATGTCGTAAGTGGCCACAGCGGTCTGATCTGCAAGCCTCCGTATCTCGGTGGCTACTACTGCGAACCCTGCCCCATACTCACCGGCCTTCTCTGCCTCTATAGCGGCATTTAGAGAGAGGAGATTGGTCTGGTCTGCAACCTTGTTGATGGTCTGTACCACACCTGCGATCTTATTTGCCTTCTCACTGAGTATCCCAAGCTTTGCCACGATTGTGGCAGTAGCCTCTTCCATACGACCCATGGTCTCATCGATGCGTGAGAGTCCTTCTCTGCCGCTCGACGCCTCTTGGGCAGTGTCTCTCGCTACCTGAAGGACGTCGTTCATTGTGTCTTTGAGGCTAGATGCAGTTGCAGCAATCTCATTGCTGGATGCAGCAATCTCGTTCACTGCCGCTGCCTGTTCATTGATCATTGCAGTCTGTTCCTTTGTCCTGGCGGCAAATTCCGTTATGGAACTGGCGAGCTGCACCCCAGATTTCTGTACATGGGAAATCAGGGTAGAGAGATAGTCGGCCATGAGGTTAAACCCTTCTACAACCTCACCGAATTCGTCTTTGCGGTTGTATTCAATGCGCTTGGTCAAGTCTCCATTTTTTAGGTGTCCCATGGCATCTCTTATAATCGTAAGGGCATGGTCGATTCCCTTTATAAGAAAGAGGCTTGCAATGAGAGAGACCCCAATGGCAAGGAGGAGTGTAACGATAAAGGCAAATTTTGAGATCCGATAATTTTCCTGTACGCGTCCATATTCGATCTTGGCGCTATCCAGACTCGCATTGAGTAATTCACCAATGTGGTGTCTGAAGGGTTTTTCAATGGGAAGGAGGTCATTTTTGATAAGGTGCGAGAGTTCCTCTTCATCCTGGTTTTTAAGGGCAGTGGACAACCTTGCTACTACATCATTTATGGCACTTATAAGAGGTGCAGTATTGGAAAGACCCTTCATCTTACGTACTTCTGCCTCATTCTTTAAGGATGTTGAGTCTATCTCAGTGATCTCCTTCCACTTCTGGTTTATATTGAGTTTTGCCTGCTCTATCATACGCCTTGCCACATCCCAGGATATCTCTCCCTCTAAGGCCTTTTGTGCAGGTTCAATGATTTGCTCATCAAAGATGTCTTCTATCTCCTTGAGGTTTTTTAATGGGACCACTTGGTGCATATAGACCGTGGAAAGGGCATTGTTGGCAATGCGCATACCATTCAGTCCACCCAGTCCAGAGGCTGTTACTAAAAATAGTAGGAAAAATACAAATCCAGCAAGTCGCCCTTTTACAGTGAGATTACTCATGAAATTGGTTGCCATCCGTCCAAACTCCTATCCCATTTTGATTAAAAATTAAATTATTACAGCACATTGACTACAAAATGGACACGACATCTTTTTCTCAAATTGTTTATCGGACTAAAGTATTGGTGAGTTAAATGTCCTGAACAAATTTTTTAAAATGCGTTCAGATACGATAGAGTGGTTCTGGGGGAGGTGTGGGGTGGATGGGTTAGACCCCCCATTTATCTGCCAGTCTCGTTACGTTTTCAAGGGATGGCAAGACAGCCCGTTCATTGTGGGCCTCTATGGTAAGGACTGGCCTTTTTCCATGGGTGGTTATCCAATTGAAAAGGGCGTTAAAGTCGAGACAGCCTTGGCCTACTGCCAAGTGTTCATCACTTTCTCCATGATTGTCATGGAGGTGCAATTCCTTTAGCCTTTCTCCACAGGGACCATTGAGCCATCTCTCCATGGTGGACCTTGAAAAGACCACCTGATGGGCGAGATCAAAACAGAACCCAAGGGCCTCGTGTTTTACCTGGGAGAATATGGCTTCATGGAGTGTGGGATCGAACTCGAAGGTGTTTTCAAGGGCGATATCAGGACCATCTGCCCGCCTTTTAGCGTAATCTAAGAGTTCCAAAAGAGAGTCTTTCAGTCTCTTGATCCAGGAATCGTCTGGAGTTCCATGATGCTTTGGATCAAAACCAGTGTGCATGACGATTTGTGGGGCCTTGAGGATCTCTGCTATGTCAATAGCCCGCTTTTGTATTGAGATTACGGTTTTTCTTATTGAGGATTGGACTGATCCCAGCGGGAGGTCTGTAAAGGGGCCGTGTACAGTGACCAGGAGATTGTGTCTGCTAAGTAGGTCGCTCATCCGTCTAAAATCGTCATCAGAGTATGTATCGAGTATCGCTCCATTTAGACCTATCTCGAGATTGAGCCTGTGGTCTATCACCATGTCTATGTATTTTTCCTTTAAGAGATCAAAAGGACACGTTACACGAATGAGTTGGTCCACTCCCATTTCTTTAATCTCCAAAGCCCCTTTCTCGGATGAGGCGTTTTACATCTTCCCAAGTTGCATCGTCACTAAACCCAGGGCAGTCTGACTTTATTGCATGCCATGCATTCTCATCGTGGAGCATGCTTGGATGTAGCGGCCACCTACGGCAGTGAAAGGGTTTTACTGGATGGATCTTACATAGTCCATCTTCCCCATAAAAGATACAATGACCATCTACTACCTGCATCTCCACACGTTTCCCATTCCTTTTGAGGTAGCGTTCAAAGAGCTCCTCCTCTCCTATTCCCAGATAGTTTGCAACCGCCACCTGCTCTTTGCGGGTGAGGGAAACAGTTGCTACCCCATGACAGCAGTGTCCGCACTGGGCACACTCAAAGACCTTGTTCTTCATCCTCCTATGCCCTCTTCATATGGTATGGGATCCTTTATTCCCGCCTCTCTGAACCCTTTTAACCTCAAGATGCACGATTCGCATCTACCGCACGCAATCTCCTCGTTTTCATAACAAGACCACGTGAGCTCGAGCGGGGCACCCAGGCGCACCCCCTCTTTCACTACCTCTCTCTTTCCCATCTTTATGATGGGAGTGATGATCCTGATATTGGTCTCAGGGCGTGTACCCTGCTCTATGGCCACTTCCATGGCATCGAAGAAGGACCTCCTGCAATCAGGGTATCCTGAAAAGTCCACCTCAGTGGCCCCTATATAGATGTATCTTGCCCCAATTACCTCACCCCATGAGGTGGCGATGGCGATCAGGTGGGCATTTCTAAAGGGTACATAGGTTATGGGGATCCCTTGTACTGTAACGGTGTCTTTGGGCACCTCAATCCGGCTGTCTGTGAGGGCAGACCCCCCAATGGCTTTTAGGTACCCAATGTCCACTATAAGTCGTCTATCGTAGGTGACGCCAAAGTAGTCACATATCTCATTAAAGGCCTTTAGCTCCCGTGCCTCGGTCCTTTGACCATAATTGACGTGGAGCATAGCAAGCTCGCAGCCCGCCTCTCTGGCAAAGGCCGCTGTAACACAGCTATCGAGGCCCCCACTCAATAGACACACCGAAACTGGTCTTTTCTCTATCTTGGCACCCATGAAGACTTCCTCGTTCCTCATTAGATCAGGGCACTTATTAACACATAAAGCAGGTTGTGATCAATTGTAATTTGGTTTAGGGGACTGGGGTTAAATTTTTCTTGTACTTTTAGTCCATTTAAATAGACTTGATAGTAGAAATTTTACCTAGTTACTCTTGGGGGCGAAAGGTGTCAAAGGCAGATATCGGTATGGTTGGGCTTGGGGTCATGGGGCAAAACCTCGTCCTTAACATGTTAGATCATGGCTTCAAAGTCGCTGTATTCAATAGATCAAGTAAGAAGACAACGGATTTTCTAGAGGACCTGGGTGGAAGGCCTGGGATATTTCCATGTTTTACTTTGAAGGACTTGGTGGACCATTTACGCCCACCTAGAATACTGTTTTTGATGGTGAAGGCCGGCTCTCCAGTGGATCAACTCTTGGACGATTTGGCTACACTCCTTAGACCTCGCGATATAGTGGTAGATGGAGGAAATTCCCACTTTTTGGATACAGAAAGGCGCTGCCGAGCCATGGGGGATCAAGGAATATACTTCGTTGGGGCGGGGATATCTGGAGGGGAAACGGGTGCACGATATGGTCCGTCCATAATGCCAGGCGGTGACAGTAGGGCGTGGCCATATCTTTCCAAGGTGCTTGAGGCCATCTGTGCCAAGGTGGATGGAGAGCCTTGTTGTACGTGGATCGGCCCAGGTGGTGCGGGCCATTATGTAAAGATGGTGCATAACGGCATCGAATATGGCGACATGCAGATCGTCTCAGAGGCATACGATCTTATGAGGCGTGGTATGGGGATGGAGATCTCAGAGATAGCTGATGTGTTTGATTCGTGGAATAATAGTGAGCTTTCATCATATCTAATTGAGATTACAGCTAAGATACTGTCATTTAAGGATAGAGATGGTGGGCCGCTTATTGAGAAGATATTGGATGTCTCTGGTGAGAAGGGTACAGGGAGGTGGACAGTCGATGATGCCCTTCAAAAGGGGGTACCCCTCTCTTTGATTGGAGAGGCGGTATTTTCAAGATATCTTTCTAGATTAAAGGATATTAGAGGGGAGGTTGCTCATTGTTTTGGCAGGGAAAGGATGGATAGAAAGACAAAAGATTGTGTTCCCATTGGGTTAGATGGGCTTAAAGACGCCCTCTACTGTTCTAGGGTTATTTGCCACACCCAGGGTTTTATGCTGCTCAAGGCGGCGAGTGGCCACTATGGCTGGGGGCTCGACCTCTCTTCTATTGCGTCTATCTGGCGAGGGGGATGTATAATAAGGAGTTCTATGCTAAATCCCATAAGAGAGGCATTTGAAAGAAACAGTGGACTCCAAGTACTCATCTTGGACGACTACTTCAAGTCAGCCATAGAGGAGCGGCTAGATGGGTGGAGGCGTACAGTTACGTGGGCGCTCCAGGTGGGCATACCTGTCCCGGCCATGGCATCTTCACTCAATTACTTCTATGGGCTTTCTTCAAATGAGCTCCCCGCCAATCTCATACAGGCCATGAGAGACTACTTTGGGGCACATACCTACGAGAGGCGAGACAGACCTGGAGAGGGACCATTCCACACCCAGTGGGATCTAGATGGGGGAAGTGGCAGGGTGTAGTAGTGGACCTTTTTATCATTTTTGGTGCTACAGGAGATCTTGCTAGAAATAAGCTCTTACCTGCCATATTGGCATATACAAGGTCGTGTAAGGGCTACATCCCGCTTACTGTCCTTGGTGTTGGGCGTAGA
>WGBU01000130.1 GCA_015494155.1 Deltaproteobacteria bacterium
AAAGGCCCCTCAAGGTAGTGGTGGACGCAGGAAACGGTGTTGCAGGACTAGTGGCCCCAAGGGTGCTCCAGGACCAGGGCATAGATGTAGTACCCCTTTTTTGTGAGGTGGATGGGCGGTTCCCCAACCACCACCCCGACCCTACTATCCCTAAAAACCTCACATCCCTCATAGAAAAGGTCAAGGAGACCGGAGCAGACTGTGGTGTAGCCTTTGATGGTGACGGCGACAGGCTTGGTGTGGTGGACGAAGAGGGTGGCATCCTCTTTGGTGACCAGCTCCTCATGATATTTGCGCGTGACCTCTTAAAGAGGGAACCAGGGGCGGCCATAATAGGTGAGGTAAAGTGTTCACAGGTGATGTATGACGACATTCGTGCCCATGGCGGAAGGCCCATCATGTGGAAGACAGGGCACAGCCTCATAAAGAAGAAGATGAAGGAAGAGGGGGCACTCTTGGCAGGAGAGATGAGTGGCCACATCTTCTTTAAAGAACGATACTTTGGCTATGACGATGGCATATATGCCGCACTTAGGTTCTGCGAGATACTCTCAAAGGAGACACGGCCTGCCTCCAGGCTCTTGGAGGATGTACCCAAGACATACTCCACCCCAGAGATTCGGATTGAGTGTCCAGACGAGATCAAGTTCAAGCTGGTCTCGAGGCTTGTGGACTACTTTAAGAGAGAGACAGACCTTGAGGTGGTGGACGTAGATGGCGCACGGGTGATCTTTCCTGATGGATGGGGCCTTGTGCGGGCATCCAATACGCAGCCAGTCCTTGTACTCCGTTTTGAGGCCACTACCCTCCAGAGGATGGAAGAGATACGGGCGTTTATAGAGGCCCCCTTGAAGCGGCTTAGGGATGAACTTTGAAGGGCTAGGCGAGATACTCTCTCAGTGGAGCCAGCGCCATCCTGGCCTTAGAAAGAGGTTTGCTCAGGCATCCATCTGGCGATACTGGCCTGAGGTGGTAGGGGAAGTCGTCTCAAAAAATGCCTGGCCCAACAGGGTCACAGGGACAGGTGTACTCGTGGTCTATGTGAGGGACTCCCTCTGGATGGAGCGCATATTCTTAGAACGCATCTCTATCTTGGAAGGCCTAAATAATAGGCTACCAGTGGAGGCACGCCTTAGGGACATTCGCCCAGAGATTGGAGATGTCGACGCCATAATATCCCATTTTGCCCCTAAAAAGGAAGACCATCGCCACCCTTCCTGTGAGCAGAAAGAGATCCCCCCTGATCTATTAGAAGAGGCAGAAGAGATCACCAAGGGCGTAAAGGATAGAACGCTTAAAGATCGCCTAAAGAAGGCCTACATCGCATCAAAGCTAAGACAAAAAAGGTTCGAAAGATAACGGGCTTAGCCCCATCAAAATTGTTTCCCTTGACTTACCCAGAAAGTACGATATCTTGTATTTAATTCATCTCACACAACAATATCATGTATAAAACTTACCAAGGAGGGTCTATGGGGCAAGGGACACATGTTTTGGCACAGGCAGATGTAAGAGGGCTATTCATCTTCGATAAGATAATAAAACGCGATGGGCGCATCGAGGGCTTCGATGCCCAAAAGATCACCACTGCCATCTTGAAGGCAGGCAGGGCTACAGGCGAATTTGGGGAGTCAGAGGCCAGTAGACTCACCATCAGGGTGCTAACCCTTGCCCAGACTGTGTTTCACGACAGGATCCCCAGTGTGGAGGAGATCCAGGACCTAGTGGAAGAGGTCCTACTCGCCTCTCCTTTCAAGAAGACTGCCAAGGCCTACATCCTCTACAGGGACCAACACGCCAGGATTCGTGAGATGGTCCAGAAGGCAGACATAGACCTCATTGAAAAATACCTTGACAGACTAGACTGGAAGGTGCGTGAAAACAGCAACATGGCCTATTCCCTTCAAGGGCTAAACAACTATGTCTCAAGTGAGATCACCAAGACATACTGGCTAAACAAGATATATACCCCAGAGGTGAGAGAGGCCCACCTAAAGGGCGATATCCACATTCACGACCTTGGCCTACTCTCTGTGTACTGTGTAGGGTGGGACCTACAAGACCTCTTGATAGCAGGGTTTAGGGGTGCCCCCGGTAAGGCGGAGAGCAGCCCTGCAAGGCACTTTAGGAGCGCCTTGGGCCAGATCGTCAACTTCTTCTATACTCTACAGGGAGAGGCAGCAGGTGCACAGGCATTCTCCAACTTCGATACGCTCTTGGCTCCCTTTGTGCGCCACGATGGCCTTGGCTACAGAGAGGTAAAACAGGCAATACAGGAGTTTGTATTCAACCTGAATGTACCCACGCGGGTGGGTTTTCAGACCCCCTTCACCAATCTCACCATGGACCTCCAGCCACCTTCCACCCTTAGGGGCCAGAGGGTGGTGATTGGGGGAGAGTTCCAGAAGGAGACCTATGGTGAGTTTCAAAAAGAGATGAACATGATCAACCAGGCCTTCCTCGAGGTGATGTCCGAGGGGGATGCCAGGGGCAGGGTATTTACGTTCCCCATCCCCACATACAACATCACAGAGGACTTTGACTGGGAAAATCCAGGGATCTCACGCCTTTGGGAGGTTACAGCAAAGTATGGCATCCCATACTTTGCCAACTTCGTCAATTCTACCATGTCTCCAGATGATGCGCGGTCTATGTGTTGCCGATTGAGGCTCGATGTCCGTTCCCTTGAAAAACGTGGTGGGGGTCTCTTTGGAGCTAACCCGCTCACAGGCTCTATCGGCGTGGTCACCATCAATATGGCTGCCATTGGCTACAGGG
>WGBU01000131.1 GCA_015494155.1 Deltaproteobacteria bacterium
CTCATGGAGTAGCCTATGAGCACCCATTCAACCCCTACTATCGAGACCATGAAGAGGCTCTGCATAATGGTTCCAAGGGCATTTTTGCCCCTTACCATACCTGCGTAAAAGAGTCCCAAGGCAGGGGTCATAAGAAACACCAAGGCAGCACAGATGAGTATAAAGGCGGTATCACCTGGATTAATTTGGCCCATTTTTTTAACCTCCTAATACAAGTTTGTATTTGAGCTACAAAATTGTAGCTAAATGACACGGTTTAAGAGGTAAGCAATTTTTTTGCCAAAAAATGGGCCAAATATTAACCCTTTAAAATCACAATAAAAAAATTTTCAAAGAGCAATCCGTCTATGAGATAGAATTACAATTTTGTCAAATTTCCTTATTTTTATTACAAAATTGTTGGTAGAACGCCCAAGGTACTGGGCGTTCTACCGATTTGGAGGGGATGTCCCTATGGTTTAAAAGGAGAGGCTCACGGTAATCCCACCATAGAGAAAGTTGTCTTTTCCGTGATGATCAAGATTTCCCCTTGCCCACTCCTTCATGTCGTCTGCAGCGTCGTCACAGAGTGGAAACGACCAGTAGATGGCAGGGGTCACGGTTATGTATTTGTTTACTGGGACATTTAATTCCGCAGACAAAAGTCCATCGTGAAAGTTGTTGTATTCATCCTCTGGATCGTCTGGGTCTGGGTAGGCGCCTGAATCGTTGGAGATCAGGTAGCTTCCCTGGAGTCCCAGGTCAAGGGTTGAGTTCATCCAGCCAAGTTCGAGAGAGTGAGAGATGCCCAAGGTGATATAGGTGCTTGGGGCATGATAGAACTCCCTATAAATCGTGATCGTAGGATTTAAGAAGGTGTTAAGCCCTGCAGTCACGTAGAGTTCCTGGCTGTCATACTCTGAATCTGGCAGCACATACCATATCCACCCAGCGCCCAGTGAGACATTGTTGATCTCTGTGTCATAGGAGAGGGTGAAGTCTGTCTCGTACAGATTCTCAGTCTCTGAATCGTGTGGGTCTGTGTCGATGCTCTGCCATACATTTGCTGAAAAGCCATCATAGCCAATGGTGATGGAAGGTTGGATGATGAGGCTATCGCGCGACTGCTCATAGCCCCTCCAGATGTATTGGCTTATGAGGGTTAAAGAGGCGTCGCAAGTTGGTTTGTTCTCTTCGGCCTCTGAATAGGAGAATGGCAAGATCAGCGAAACTCCGATTATGAAAAGGGCGATCATCTTATTTTTAATCTTATACATTTGGTCATTTCCTCCTTTTTAGTAGTTAAATTGTTTTAAAATTTACTTATATTGGACAGCTACAAATCCAAACCCTCCTCGAATGTTCCCATATCACCCCCCTTCTGCACTGGTCTGTGTACGGTGGCTAAATGGCCACCTCTCCCACCTCACCGCTCCTTATCCGCATTACGTCTTCTACTGGATAGACAAAGATCTTCCCATCTCCAATCTCACCAGTCTTTGCCGCCTCCCTGATGGTGGTGGCGATCTTCTCAACGTCCTCATCCTTGCACACGATGTCTATGCGTGCCTTTGGAAGGAGGTCCACCTTGAACTCCCTGCCCCTGAACTGTTCTATGAGGCCGCTTTGTCTTCCATGACCTTCTACGTGGGCGATGGTAAGACCAGGTACACCTATCCGCTCTAATGCCTCTTTCACTTCATCTACCTTTTCGAGTCGCACGATTGCCCTTATCTCTTTCATGATCTCTTGTCCTCCTGTATCACTATAAGAGTCTGTCTATGACCTTACTGTATAAAACTCTGGGTAGGCTGGGGTGCCATGTTCAATGATATCAAGGCCCTGAATCTCCTCTTTTGGAGATACCCTTATTCCCATTAGGGCATCGAGAAGCTTAAACACTATGAAGCCTGTGACAAAGGCCCATGCGATCAGTGCGCCTGCACCTATGAGTTGCGCGATCAACTGGTCCACCCCGCCACCGTAAAATAGACCCTTTACATAGGGTGGCTCTACTGAATAGTTACCATAGGTGCCATCTGCAAAGAGCCCCACAGCAATGAGACCCCATATGCCGCACACGCCGTGTACGCTCACTGCACCTACTGGATCATCCACCCCTCTATTTTCCAGAAAGAGCACACTCAACACAACTAGACATCCCGCTATGGCGCCAATGATGACTGCACTTAACGAATCCACCCATGCACAGGGAGCTGTTATGGCAACAAGACCTGCCAAAGCGCCGTTAAGTGCCATGCCCACATCGAATTTTCCTGTCCTGGCCAATATTATTATGAGTGCCATCAGTGAGGATGCAGACGCTGCAAGGGTAGTGTTCACTGCAATGACTGCAATCCTCAGGTGGTGTGCACTAAAGGTGCTGCCAGGATTGAACCCAAACCAACCAAACCAGAGTATAAAGGTACCCAAGGCTGCTAGGGTGAGGCTGTGCCCTGGGATGACCCGGGGTTTGCCATTTTTGTCATACTTTCCATAGCGTGGCCCTAGGACTATGGCACCAGCCAGCCCTACGATCCCACCTACGGCGTGTACCACGCCAGAACCTGCAAAATCGGCGAAACCAATCCCAAAGGGGAGCTTGCTCAACCAGCCGCCACCCCAGGCCCAGTGTCCAAAGATAGGGTAGATGATGAGGCATATGGCTGCTGAGTAGCCCAAGTATGCAGAGAACTTCAGCCGCTCTGCCACGGCACCAGATACGATAGTGGCTGCTGTAGCGGCAAATACCATCTGCCAGAAAAAGGTGAGGTAGTTACTGACATCATAGCCATCGCCTGCCAGGAAGAAGCCGCTTGTGCCAATGAGGCCATATTTGTCTGCCCCAAGCATGAGGCCATAGCCTACTGCCCAATAGGCCAATGAACCTACTACAAAGTCCATTAGGTTCTTTGCCAGGAGGTTCGTGACATTTTTGCTCCTACAGAAGCCAGATTCCACACAGGCAAACCCTGCCTGCATGAACATGACCAAAAAGCCACAGAGGAGTACCCATACAAAATCTATCGCAAGCCCAGGGTCTCCCTTCAAGGTTGTGACGCCAGTGGGGTCTGCTGCGTAGAGTTTGGTTGCTGCAAAAAGGGTCAATAGGGCCCCAAGCGAGGTAACGCCCAAAATCCAACTCTTCCTCATGATAATTCCTCCTGTACATTGAATTTCACTACCACCTCGTTGTGGCATGTTTTATGAGAGCCACTTTTGACATGGTGGTGTGCGCTTTTGAGCATATAATGCACAGGGTGTGCCAAAGTTATTTTATTCGTAATTTTAATAAGTTACAATTTTGGGCTACAAAATGGAAGAGTTATTTTTTCAAAAATGTCATAAGATAAACTTATTTTATAACATTTTTGTCATAAGGTTGGCGGGGTAGTCTTTCTATTAAAGAGTTGA
>WGBU01000132.1 GCA_015494155.1 Deltaproteobacteria bacterium
AATCCTTACCGCGTTCTGTGAGAAAGTATGGATAGACCAGCAGTACCTTCAATGGATTTACCCTTGAGTTAAGATTTTCGTGAAAAGTACTAGAACAGTTTTTAACTATTGTCAAAGCCATTTAGGTGGGCAACTATTTTAAGGTTTAGCCACCCTCTAGGGCCATTCTATTTGGCCAAAGAGATACCCCCTTGAAAAGGTGGTAAACATGGGCTATCTTCTCATCAGTTCCAAAAAGTGGGCGGTTAACTCAGCGGGAGAGTGCCACCTTCACACGGTGGAAGTCACTGGTTCAAATCCAGTACCGCCCACCATCATACTGAATAAAAAATGGCCACAGATCTTGTGGCTATTTTTTGCCCCTTTTCTCTTAGCCGAAAATTTTTTACTTTCCATCTAGTTGATTACTAAGCTAAAAAATTTATTGATTTCCCCTGCCCTACCGAATAATAAGGGATAAGATCATAGTCTTTCGATATTAGACTATTAAAATTTTTTAGGGAGGAGTTGTGATGAAGAGAGCGTTATTGATCACCCTAGTCATTTTGTTTTCTACGTCTATTGCCAAAGCGGACTCAAATTATGAAGATGGATTTAGTGTGTTAAACAAGGACTACTGGCTTGTATATAACCACGGGGGTAGTAACGGGCCCTACCCCGAGGCATACCAGCTTGCTACGATACAAAATGGTGTCCTCGTCCTGGCGGTAAATGACACCGACAGGGGGCCAGAGCTTATATCAAAGGCCTATCCTATCACATCTAATTCTGTTGTGACAGTATCCTGGCGCCTTAAGGCACATTATGCCAACGAATATTTTGCAGGTGCCACTACCTTTTATCTCGTTGACTATTCTACCAATTACGACCCCACAATGGGCGATTCCATTCGCCCCTTTGAGTACTGGGACGAGTCAACTCAGAGTAAGAAATACAATACAGTGGCTACGGTGTACTATAGAAATTACTTTTATGGGAATCAGTCACCGCCATATAGGGGCAATAACTTTGGCTTTTGTGCACGTGGCGGAGACTGTTTTACAACGGACCCTGCCTGGGATGAGTTTGTGGAATTCAAGGTCGAGATTGATTTTAAGAACAAGAAGGCCAAGTATTGGCAGGATGGTCAATTGATTGGAGAGGCCTCGCTCGACTATTCAGATCTTGATCTCAATAAATTCAAATACTTGAAGATTCATTTCAGCCCTTATGGATGGTGGACGGGCCATAGTATCCAGATCGACTGGTTCAGGCTCTCCATTCAAGATAGTTCTGGGTCATCAGTTGCAACCAGTTGTGAGAGGTGTCTGCCTGTCTTTGACACCAGTACGAATGAACTTGAGATCCCGGCCCTTGTAATAGGGAGCACTGCACTTAGTGTGAATCTATCTTTGCAAAGTATTGTACCTGTGGTGGCACTGAGGCTAAAATCTTACGATAATTCAACCTGTAGTGCAGAAATCATTCAGCAGTGTTCAGACTGTATGCCCAGTTTTGACACAGAGTCGTACAGGCTCCATATACCCTATATGGCAGTGGGACAAGATGGCTACATGCTCGATCTGTCCCTTTTGAGCGTTATGCCCACTGTGGATTTCAAACTGGATTCATTCGACAATAGCACCTGTTCTCCATCAAGTGCCTCTTCTTTGGGATCAGGTACCAGTGGGAATGGTGGGGCAGAATGCTCTGGCTGTAGTTGCGCAAGTTATGCTGAAAGCCATCCAGATGAATGTGGCCGTAATGGGAATCTCAATTTCAGGATAACCTGGCACGATGAAAATGACGTGGATCTCAGGGTCATCTATGACGGAGAGGATGGATCTCATGAAGAGATAGACTTCTCCAACACGCCTGGGGAGATCACCGGAGGCGAGTTGGATGTAGATGCAAATGGTGGGTGCTTTAGCTCTACGGATACTCCAGTGGAGAATATTGTCTACGACAACCCACAACCTGGGACCTACACTGTTAAGGTGTGTGGTTTTCTACACTGTTCAGGCGCGGCCCAGTCTTCATCTGTCCTTGTACAGATCTTAAGGGATGGACAGGTAATGGATCAAAAGACAGTGACCATCTCCGATTGGGATAGCTGTGTTACTGCATATACGTACATAATACCTGCTGATGGCACCAGTACTGGTAGTTCCAGCACAGGGTCGGCCAGCGCCTCTTCTGGGATAAAAGAGGGTACGCTCAATACCCAAGGAGAATTTTGTGTCTCGTTCGTAAGAGATGAGTTTTCCAAAAGCTTTTTAAACGACTATGACCTTTCCATCGAACCATGGTGTATAGACGGAGTTGCACTCTGTGGAAACTATGTCTCCGTTGGAGACGTGCCGCTCAGTAGCGACATAACCATTCCATCGTCTGGCTACTTGTCAGATGAGGCTGGTTTTGACGACTGTGAGGAGATCGATATCAGTAAGACATATGTGAATAAGAATAGGGACGGTTCATATACTGCCTTTAGGATAAAGGATCACCAAAAGCTCGGGAACTGCTCCCATTCCATTACATTTGATTACATCATGCTCGGGAAATAGCATCATTAAAGCGCCCTCTCCTCTACAGGGTGTAAGGAGGGGGCGCTAATTTCTCAAATCCTCACTCTCTTTTTTTTCTTTTGCCTTATCTCAAACCTTGAAAATGGGTCTGGTTCAAGGGTCTCCAGGAAGGCCTTAAGTCTTGGGAGTATTCCAAGTACTGAAAATGCTGCGATCCATGTAGCAAGGGCCACTTTGCCCCCCCTACCCTTTTCCATATCTACTATCACTGGATGGGAGACGCCTATCTTTGCGGCAAGGTCTCTCTGCCTGAGGTTAGACGCCACCCTGAATTCTTGTAAGACCGTCCCTAGAGTTAAAAGGAGCTTTTCTTCTTCTATGGAGAGTTCTATCATCTCTTATATTACCTTGATACATTCTTTAATTTATACGATCTCTTCAGGAAGATAGATAGCATTTCTAATCGTCTTTCAACCATTTCTGCCAGTTGCCCTGTCCCTTCCACTTTTCCGATCTCCTCTAGGTATATTTCTGCACTAGCCACTGCCTTTTTCATCTCAGAGAGTATATCCTTAACCCTCATCCTCTTCCCTGCCTTATAGATGTCACTAGGACCTATTCCAGAGGCCTTGGAGTTTATTGTCATGGTATGATGGTCGAGACCCCACAGGTTTCCCACGAGATCGTATGCAGGTGAGAGCCTGAGTCCAACCCCATCCAAGAGGAGTGATATATTCTTCAAGTGGTCGTCTGTATTGACTATGCACCAATTGAGGAGCATGTGTCTAAAAAATTGCAATATATCCTGCTCTGGTACTTGGAGGTGTCTCCGCATGACTGCTGCTGCCTTTTCATACCCCACATCGGCCATATGCATACCACCCAAAAGTGTACTCAACGATAGAACGATTAGTCGTCTATGGCCATTTTCACCGGTAATAATATCGAACCTCCTTGATGCAAACAGTGTGGCGTCGCTAACTTCTATGGCCTTAGCTTCTGGTACACTAAGGCCAATCCTTTTAGCAAAGGCATAGCCTGCGTACTCGACTTTGGAGATTGTCTCAGGTGTAGGATCATTATGAGATGGGAATTTTACAAGCCAAACTATACCATTTTTGTCCACAAAGGATGCCTTGGGCCTTGCCCCACCGGCACTCGTACCAGTAATTCCAAGATATTTGAAGATAAAATCTGCCTTTCTGATCTCAAAAGACTTCACTTCATATAGACACTCATTCAGGTAGTCCATGGGTATCCATTTGGGCATTTTAGGCCTGGTGCCCTGAGGCAGACAGACAAGCCCACCTACTACCGACGTTTCCATATGGGAGAGGGCCGCCATCCTATCTTTAAAAAAGTCGTATCCATGTTTTTTGGACAAAATGGCAAGTCCCCATGTATCGGGCAGTATGTCATCGAATATGAGGAGGGGAGGTCTTAGTAGGCGACTAGTGAATATTTTGCCGCTTAGGGCTAGGTTGATTGGGTCAATGGGAAATGCACTTCCAAGTCCGAGGTAAGAGCCCAAATAGCGAAAAAAGGCCTCTTCTCCTCGAATAAGAAGTTGCCCAGCACGCAAAGGCCCTGTGCCTGGGTCTATTAACCATACATCAAGCAACTGTTCATTCATATTTTATAAGTAAAAGAATTTTTAAACTTGTCAAGCAAAATTCATGGTTAAATAAAATATATTTTATTTTAAAAACAAATTGGCAGATATTTCTAAAATAACTGGACACATAAGATAATATGATTATTTTAATTAACTAACTAAAAGAACGAGCTGACCTGTTTTATCATACAAATCGTAATCTAAGTGAGGTGTGTTTATGTTAAGAAAAACGGTCTTCTATCTGGTAATACTACAATTTTTAGGGATACAACTGGCATGTGCTATTCCTACCCACGTGTTGGTCAGGGTAAAGGCAAAGGATGCAAAGTTCATCGGGACATCAATGGGTGGTGCCCTTGTTACCATCAAAGACGCATATACTGGGGAGCTATTGACCAAGGGATTTACCAGTGGTGGTACCGGCGATACACATCTCATCATGAAAACACCAAAGACCCGCGGCATGACCATAGGAAGAGGAGCAGCCCGATTCGATGGAATAATTGATATTGATGAGCCAAAACTCATTGAGATTTCGGTAAAAGCACCATATGCACAAAGACAGGCCATGCAGGAGATGACACTTACCACTTGGGTCATACCAGGTAGAGACATTGCAGGAGATGGGATAGTCTTTGAGATGCCTGGATTCGTAGTGGACGTCTTGTCACCCCCTGCCCATACCATGAAAAAAGGCAGTGGCAACAAGATAAGGCTCGTGGCCTCTGTGAGTCCAATGTGTGGTTGCCCTGTAAACCCCAACACATTTTGGCACCCAGAATCCATAGAGGTGGGGGCCTTTGTCAAACGCAATGGAAAATTGATTGATGAGATACCACTTAAATTTTCTGGAAAGACGAATATCTTTGTGGCAGATCTCCTTCTAAAGGAACCTGGTGCATATACCATATCGGTCTTTGCCTTTGACAAGAAAAGCGGCAATACTGGAGTGGACATGACCACCATAGTAATCCACTGATGGTGAAAAGAGCTTTGGGGCTAAAAAAAATAAATAATACGTGGTGTACTCCACATAGAGTCATTTTCTATAGAAATCATCCAGTAATTAAATGATTAAATGATCGGAATCTAAGGGGATTCTATATGTAGGCAGAAAAATTTTGATTTCTAAACAAGATTATGATAACGTTTAATCTATGGGTGGGTTAGGCGAATTTATTAGACGATTTTTCCACTGCCTTGGCCATATCTACCAGATTGTGCTCTTTTTAAACGTCGTAATAATATTTCTTGGGATAATCTTCAGTTTCTTTGAGTCTGTAGGCCCTATAGAAGGCATTTATTTTTCATATGTGAGTGCACTTGCCATTGGTTACGGAGACATAGTGCCCCATACAGCCATTGGAAAGGTCATAAGTATCGTCCTCGGTATAGTGGGGATGATCCTCTTTGGGATAGTTGTAGGTATTTCTACTAGAACCGTAATCTTGATGATGCATCCCCGTGAGGGACACCCTCACGATTGATCAAAGGAGAAAAAGAATGCATGGAGAAAAGCTAGGCACCTCTTGTGGGACATCTTGTGGCACATCATGCGGCCACAAGCACAAAAAAATGGTCAAAAAGGAACAGCAAAAATACACGTGTCCCATGCATCCAGAGGTGACAGAGGATGCGCCTGGCACCTGTCCAAAGTGCGGCATGGCACTGGAGCCCATGGTGCCAGTAAGCGTTAAACAGGTCCAGTACACATGCCCAATGCACCCAGAGGTGGTGAGCGATACCCCAGGGAATTGTCCCAAGTGTGGAATGGCCTTAGAGCCCATGGGTCCCACAGAAGAGGAAGAGACCAATCCAGAATATGAACTCATGAGGAAGCGGTTCATTGTGGGGGCAATTCTCACAATACCCCTTGTAATAATCGCCATGAGAGATGCCATACCAGGGGCAGGTCGCATAGAAGATATTTTAGGGGCGAGGACTCTTCAATGGATCGAGCTCCTCCTGGCAACACCAGTAGTCCTCTGGGCAGGATGGCCCTTTTTTGTACGGGGTGTCCAGTCAGTTCTAAACAAGAGCCTCAATATGTTTACTCTAATTGCACTAGGGGTGTCAGTTGCCTACATCTATAGCCTCGTAGCAGTGCTCTTCCCTGATATATTTCCAGAGACCATGAGGGACAAAGGGGGGCTTGTAGGTGTCTATTTCGAGGCCGCTGCTGTCATAGTAACCCTAATTCTATTGGGCCAGGTCATGGAACTAAAGGCGAGGAGCCAAACAGGTGCAGCCATAAAGGCCCTGCTTGGTCTTGCACCTAAGACGGCTAGGCGGATCAATCCAGATGGGAGCGAACAAGATGTGCCACTAGAACATGTAAAGATTGGTGACCTTCTACGGGTAAGACCAGGGGAGAAGGTACCAGTTGATGGTGTTGTAGTGGAGGGGACAAGTTCTGTAGACGAGTCTATGATATCTGGCGAACCCCTACCAGTCAAAAAGGAGGTGGGCGACAAGGTTATAGGGGCAACGGTAAATGGTACAGGGACCCTTGTCATAAAGGCTGAAAGGGTCGGGGCCGATACACTCCTAGCACAGATAGTCAATATGGTGGCACAGGCCCAGAGGAGCCGGGCACCTATTCAAAAATTGGCCGATATTGTGGCAGGTTATTTTGTTCCCATAGTCATCGCCATTTCAGCCATCGCCTTTGGTGCGTGGTTTCTCTATGGACCTGAGCCCAGGTTGGCCCATGCACTCATCGCAGCGGTATCTGTGCTCATAATAGCCTGCCCCTGTGCCCTGGGCCTTGCCACACCAATGTCCATTATGGTTGCCACTGGGAAGGGGGCCAAAATGGGTGTTCTTTTCAAAAATGCAGAGGCAATAGAGACCATGAGAAAAGTGGATACATTGGTAGTCGACAAGACCGGCACCCTTACAGAGGGAAAGCCAAGGCTCATGGACGTTATCTTGGCAGACAAGCAACTAAAAGACGAGGATTTTCTCACCATGGCTGCCACCCTTGAAAAGGGAAGCGAACACCCCCTTGCTGAAGCTATAGTCGCAGGAGCCAAGGAGAGGGGAGCAGAGCTCAAAGAGGTGGAAGACTTTGAGTCTCACACTGGAAAGGGGGTTTCAGGCATAGTAGAGGGACAAAAGGTACTCCTAGGCAATACAAAGCTCCTCGATGAGTTCAAGGTCGACTGGAAGGAATTTGAGGAAAGGGCAAATACCCTTAGAAAAGAGGGTAAGACTGTGATGTTTGTGGCCGTGGAAGGGAGACTTGCTGGCCTGCTTTCAGTAGCCGATCCCATCAAAGAGACTACACCAAAGGCCATTGAAGAACTCCATAAAGAGGGCCTCAAGATTATTATGCTCACAGGCGACAACAGGCACACGGCAGAGGCCGTGGCGTCTAAGTTGAATCTCGACGATGTGGTGGCAGAGGTCTTACCGGATCAGAAGGCAGATGTGGTGAAGCGGTTTCAAAAAGAGGGCCGCATTGTGGCCATGGCCGGCGACGGAATCAACGACGCCCCTGCCCTAGCGCAGGCAGATGTGGGAATAGCCATGGGCACTGGCACTGATGTAGCCATGGAGAGTGCAGGGGTTACCCTTGTAAAAGGTGACCTCATGGGGATCGTAAGGGCGCGTAAACTTAGCCGTGCCACCATGAGAAATATCAAAGAAAATCTCTTTTTCGCCTTTATTTATAATGCCTTAGGCGTTCCCATTGCAGCAGGTGTACTCTATCCTAATTTTGGAA
The DNA here is from genome assembly GCA_015494155.1 of Deltaproteobacteria bacterium. Classification (GTDB taxonomy): domain Bacteria; phylum Desulfobacterota; class Dissulfuribacteria; order Dissulfuribacterales; family Dissulfuribacteraceae; genus WGBU01. The sequence continues at coordinate 7,850 of WGBU01000132.1, forward strand.
TCTTGCTTTCGCCAATGATAGCGGCTGCGGCAATGAGCTTTAGTTCAGTATCTGT
>WGBU01000133.1 GCA_015494155.1 Deltaproteobacteria bacterium
CTCACCTCTAGCTCCACTGGAGAGCCCAACTTTTGTCTCGCAATAGCCAGGAGCCCAAACTTGGTGATAGTAGAACAGTCGGTCTTGGCCCTGTCCTCTTTGAGGCAGGCCCTCATGTGGCGTTCCACCATTTGCCTAGACTTCTTGTAACGCATGTCAATAAAATCTACCACAATGATCCCACCAAGGTCCCTCAGCCTCAGTTGCCTTGCCGCCTCTTCGGCAGCCTCTAGATTCGTCTGAAGCGCCGTTTCTTCCAGGTCTTTTTCCTTGGTGTGCTTGCCAGAATTCACATCAATGCTAACCAGTGCCTCTGTGGGTTCGATGACAATGAAACCGCCAGATGGGAGCTCAACCCTCCTAGAAAATACCTGGTCTATCTGTTCTTCGATGTGGTAGTGGGAAAAGATGGGTTCTTGGTCTGTGTAGAGCTTTACCCGGGCAAGCTGGCGTGGGGCAATTATCTTTATGAAATTACAGATCTCGTCATAGATGGGGCGCGAGTCCACCACTATCTCCTCCACTGAGGTGGAGAGATTGTCTCTCAGGAAACGGATGACAATGTCCCTCTCCCTGTACACTAGGCAAGGGGCGCCCTTGGTGGCAGCCTTCTTTTTTATGTCCTCCCACAGCCTTGCAAGGTATCGAAGGTCCTTCTGGAGGTGGGTCTTGGCCACTCTGCTTGAGGCAGTCCTTGCAATGACGCCCACACCCTCTGGCAACTTCATGGCCTTTAGGATCTCCTTGAGGCGCTTTCTCTCCCCCTCGTCCTCTATCTTTCTAGAGACACCCCTTTGTTCATTTCCGGGCATGAGCACGAGGTATCTGCCAGGGATGGATAGATAGGTGGTAACTGCTGCCCCTTTGAGCTCTGTCTCCTCTTTTACGATCTGGACCAGGATCTCCTGCCCCTTTTTGAGCACCTCTTTCATGGGCTTTGTCCGTTCTGCATAGCCATAGTACTCTGGGTGTATGTCTTGGAAGGGCAGGTATGCATTTTTCCTGAGCCCAATGTTCACAAACGCTGCATTGAGCCCCTGCTCTACATTCTCCACAAGGCCCTTGTATATATTGCCCCTGGTCTGGACATGGGTGGTGGTGGACATTTGAAAGGCCTGGAGCCTTCCGTTTACCACCAGCGCCACCCGCTTTTCCTCTGGCGACTCTGCATTTATCACAATGAGTGCCTTTGGGGGCTTCTTTCGCGATCTTCCCCTTTTTGTATCTGTCTTCACTGATCCCTCGCACAAAAAAATTCTTTTGCCTCCACCACCTCTTTCCTTATAAGCCCTTTTCTAACCAGATCCTGTAGTCTTACCAGTACCTGGAGGTCAAAGGGATGAAAGAGGGAGTGGACGTCATCTATATTGAGCGGCCGCCTCTTTAATAGCTCGATTATCTCCTCTTCACTTGGTATCTTACCTGGCCCTTCGCTTGGGCCTGAAAACGAGGTAACAACTCTAGCACGATCACCAAATATAGAGGCTATCCTTTCAAGGACTGCCCTATCCACCTTGTGTGCCCAAGGTTCTGCTGGCGGCCTTGCAATTGTACCAACTTGTATCTCGTCTGGCGAAATCTCTTCTATGATCTCCTTCAAGCGACTTATCTCTCTCTTAGAATCGTTCACACCCTTTACAAAGAGTATCTCCAGGAGGACCCTCCCCCTGTAGGAATCTCTCAGGGTTGTGAGCCCCTGGAGGACCTCTTCGAATTCGACACCCTTTGCTGGTCGATTGATCCTTTTAAAGGTGGCCTCAAGGCCTGCATCAAGGGACGGGAGTAATATATCGATCTCCTTTATGGCGTATCTAACTTCACTATTGTTTAACAAGGTGGAGTTGGTCAAGAGCGCCACAGGCCTTGGAGAGTGACGCTTGATCACCTCCACAATCTGCCCAAGGTCTCGATGCAAGGTGGGTTCACCAGAGGCCGTAATGGTTACGACGTCGAAGGGTTGAGGACCCTCTCTTAAAAATTCCAAGAAGGCAGCCTCAATCTCACTGGGTGCCACAGGTGATATCCGGTCTAGAGTGTATTTACTCGTAGGGCCGAGTTCACAATAGATGCAATTGAGGTTGCAAGACTTTAGTGGCAGTATATCCACACCAAGGCTCCTTCCCAGGCGCCTAGATGGGACTGGCCCAAAAATGATCTTTCCCGTCCTTTTATCCATGTCTCCTTGGTTCCAATAGTGACAAGGGGATGTATCCTAGAAAAAAATTATTCCCGTCGGACTTTAGTTTATATGGCAAAATGCCGATTGACTCTATATCATTACTTTAAGAAAGAGTGAAGCCTAATTTTTCATATTACATCCCTTAGAGTGGATGGGGAAAGGGTTATGGTAACCTCAATGGAATGGACAAAAAAGGACTATAAGAATATTGGCATCTCTGTTGCCTTGACACTCCTCTTTTCCATACGGGGTGGTGAGATGCCTGGCGCATTGATAATGACCATAAGATATCTATTTGCATTCTATTTTTATGGCCTGATCATGGTGCTCATATTTGTGGGGCTCACCAAAAAGATGTTTAAGTATGAGGCAGATAAGAAGAAGATGATCCTCTGGATGTTTTACCTTGCCGCCTTCTTTGCTGTGAGCCAGTTCATGCACGAGGGCTTCTTGATGATTACAGGGCAGAGTCCACCAAAATGACTCTCTTAAAGGGCATGAGATTAGATGGCCAAAGGCTCTTGGATGACTACGCCCCTTGGGCAGTCTCTTTTGTGGTCTTTATGCTATTGATCTGGCTTGGCATGGAGGCGTTAAATGTAAAGTCCACCTTTGGAGCGCTTAAGGGTACCTCAGACACCCAGACCATATACAGGGCATTCAGCGCCATGGAGCACTTTATGCGTGTGGCCTCTATTGGAATCTTTGCCCTTGGGGTTGGATTTTTCCTCCTCATCGCGTACCAATACAAGTTAAAGCAGCGCTACAACAAGATCATCTGGATACTACGCCAGGGCCATGACAGATATAAGTTCTTGGCAGAGGGTCCACTATCAATTGGCATCATGAGGCTAGACTGCCTCACTGGAAAGATCGTAGATGCCAACACGGGTGCCCTTCGCCTATTCGGTCTTTCACGGGGTCAATTGGTGGGTAAGAGGCTTGGCCAATTCCTAACAGAGGATTCAGCCC
>WGBU01000134.1 GCA_015494155.1 Deltaproteobacteria bacterium
CGAGCAAAAACTCGCCCTCTTTTGGGACGACCTTGAGCATCTTAGACACCCTCGCCTCTTTTACTAGGAACCCTCTCCTAATGAGTGCACTCATGACAGTCTCCTGGAGGGCGCGGCCAAAGTCTGTGGCGCGATCGAGGTCACGTACATCTGAAAATGTGGTGACTAATAAAAGCCCCTGGCGTAGTGGTTGGATGTCTGTCTCGCCCTTTAGGAGAGATGCCACGAGATCCTCTCCAAGGGAGGGAAAGTTTGGTCGTGGAATACCTTTGAGCGTCCGTTGGACTGGTCCACCAGAAATGGGCCTATCGGCCATGTAGGCCTGGTTTGAAGGGCTACAAGCTACGACGAAAAAAATGCCCCATATTAGACATGAGATCCCAAACAGTTGCCTGTACTGACTCATGGATCGTCACCGTCTAAGAACCTGCTGGTATGATCTCCACAGTGGTCTTTTCACCGAAACCCTTGATGGGTATGGTCACTGGTGGAGAGGTAGTTGGCGCAGCAGAGGGCCAGAGCATCCGGTCTAGGAAGGGGTTTCGCCTGAGGTAACCCTTTCCAGAGGATACCACTAAGTTGTCCGTATTGGTAATGAGCCTCGTATTCACGAATATATTGTCGCCTCTCACCACATATGTGCCCACGAGCAGAAACTTGGCCGTAGAGTGTTTGGAGATCTCCTTTATGTTGCGTGAAAGGCTGTATTCGCCAAAACGCTCTTTTATCAGAATGGATTCGGTCTTCCTGATCTCTGTCACCATGAGCCCTGAGCGCTGGAGTTCTCCCATAAGGGCCTCTGCAAGGTAGCGCCCAAAGGGGGATGTACGGTAGAGGTTGTTTAAATCCACGAATGTCGTCACTGCAATCGGCCCCTGGAGGTCCCCTTCTCCACTTATATTCTTCATGAGCTGGGAAGAAAGGTCACTTATGAACTGGTCAAATTCTTCCGCATAGGTTGGCGGGGGTGGTGGTACGTGGTGGGTTGAGAGGTTCGGTTGAGAGACAGTGGCCTGAGCTGTACTATTTTCTTCTAACACTGCGTATTGCTGTTCATTTTGCTGAGAGTGAACCGTACAGGCAGAGAGCAAAATGGGGAGTAATAATAGCCTACAATATTTCATGCTTCACCTCCTCAAAATCTGTACTAAACTACCATATCAAAATATATGCCACAGGCACGGTATGAATCGAGGGGATCGATATAGTGGATCTCAACCACCTATTTGTGTATGGTACGCTCAAAAGGGGGTTTTCAAACCACCACTTTATGAGAGGGGCCAGATATCTGGGCCCTGCAGTGACCTTGGAAAGGTATGCGCTATACTCATCAGACTACCCCCTTGTAGTGAAGGAGAAGGCGTTTACCAGGATAAAGGGAGAGCTCTACTTGGTGGATCACCCCACCCTTAAAAGGATAGATACCCTGGAGGGCCATCCAGACATCTACTACAGGGAGAAGATTTTGGTCGAGTTGGACTCGCTGGCCCCCGGAGATTCAAGGATTATAGAGGCATGGATCTATTTCTATCCAGAACCAGAGGGGGAGTTCCTTCAAGATGGCGTATTTCCAAGTTCCTTAGACAAGGGGAGTGATGAGTAGTGTATTTTGAGTGCGGCCCGATCGAATTCTCAACAGACGACGGTAGGGTCCTCCTAAATGGGATCAGCCTAAGATTTTCTCCTCCCACACTGTGTGTCATAGAGGGCCCTTCTGGTGAGGGGAAGAGTACCCTCTTGAGGGCAATTGCAGGGCTTAACCGTGCCAAGGTGGGGAAGAGGGTCCTTCAGGACCGCGCCTATTCCGTGGGAGAACTCCCCCTTTGGAGGAGCCAGGTGACCCTCCTTCCACAAGATGCACCTTGCCTCCATGGGACAGTGGAAAAGAACCTGTCGTTTCCCTTTGGTCTAAGGAACTCGAAAGGCAAGGATTTCCAAGAAGGTCGGGCGCGCGAACTTCTTGACCGGCTTGGGCTAGGGCATATAGGGTTTGGGCAAGATATAAGGGGGCTTTCTGGTGGGGAGCGACACAGGCTCGCCCTCATCCGGGGGATTTTGTGGGGGCCGCCAGTACTCATTGCAGACGAACCCTTTAGCGGCCTTGAACAGCCTTTGGCATTGAGGTGTTTTGACATGTTGCGGGAGTTTTCCCAGGAAAGACCTTCTGTGGTGATCGCCGTAGTGCACAATGAGGGATTGAATGCCAAGGCCGACATAGTACTGAGGTTGGAACATGGGACACTACATAGAACTTAGTTTGTTTGATCTGGCATTGGCCACTTTGCTCATAGTAATTGCCGGTATGGTGTCCCTGGTACTCCACCTTGGCATAACCAGGACACTCATCCTAGCCGCAGCCAGGTGTGTGCTACAACTCGGTGCCATAGGTCTAGTCCTTCGTCAGATCTTTGGCATGAAAAACCCGGTGCTCGTCGTCTCGTGGCTCCTCCTCATGCTCTTTTTCGCTGCAAGAGAGGCCACCAGACGCTCCAAAAAGAGGTACCAGGGCATACTCCTAGACTCACTCCTCACCATGACCGCATCTAGTCTCATTGCTGGGGGGTTGGTCACCCAAGTGGTGATACGTTCAGACCCCTGGTATGATCCACAATACACCATACCCATCTTTGGCATGATATTTGGTAATTCTCTAAATGGCATTAGCCTTGGACTGGAACGGCTCATGGACTATGTGAGGGGCAGGGCCCAGGAAATCGAGCTCCTCTTGGCCTTTGGCGCCACCAGGGAAGAGGCCCTTAGAGAAGGTGCCAAGATGGCAGTGAGGACTGGCATGATCCCCATCATCAACAACATGACTGTGGCGGGGATCGTGTCTTTGCCTGGTATGATGACAGGACAGATCATTGCTGGAGCATCGCCAATTCAGGCCGTATCTTACCAGATCGTAATCATGTTCATGATCGCTGCATCAAATGCCATAGGTACCATGACCATCTCAAGGCTCGCAGGAAGGCGTCTCGTGACAAACCTGGGCATCCAATGGATTTAGACGCTCTAAAAAGCATGTCTCGTTCCTGGACCACTTGCACAGGTGTCTAAAGCACTGTTAACTATGGACATGGAAAGTGCCATATCGAAGAAAGAGGTCATCCAGTGCGTGGCACAATTGGTAGAAAAGGCCGCTAAGGTCCTGCCAGATGACGTGCTCAACGCCCTCATTGAGGCATACAAGAGGGAACGCAACTATGGTGCCAAAAAGATCCTCGAGATCCTCATTGAAAATGCCAGGATCGCAAAAGAAAAAAATCTCCCCATCTGCCAGGACACAGGGATCGACTGTATTTTTGCGACAGTGGGACAAGGCCTTTTGCTTGACTTTGACCTGAAGGAGGCCATTTGCCAAGGTGTTAGACAGGGCACTAGAGAAGGGTATCTCAGGGTCTCTGTGGCAGACCCACTCACCCGCATAAATACTGGAGACAACACGCCACCCATCGTACACTTTGAGCTTATACCCGAAAGGTGCCTTGAGATCACAGTACTTCCCAAGGGCTGTGGAAGTGAAAATATGAGTGCACTCTATATGCTACCACCCTCTTCAGGCAGGGAGGGCATCGTCTCAAGGGTCATCGAACGGGTAGTGGAGGCAGGTGCAAACCCATGTCCGCCAGGGGTCATCGGAATAGGCATAGGTGGGACCATGGAGAAGGCAGCCCTCCTTGCAAAAAAGGCCCTCTTAAGACCCATTGGCACCCACCACGAGAGGGAGGATGTAAGGAAGATGGAGGAGGAGCTCTTGGAGCGGATAAATGGGCTTGGCCTCGGACCACTAGGCCTTGGCGGAGATACCACCTCAATTTGGGTGGCCATGGAGGTCTATCCGTGTCATATAGCGAGCCTCCCTGTGGCAATAAATTACCAGTGCCATGCTGCAAGGCGCGCCAGGGCAGTCCTCCATAATGGACAGATGGAAATTGTTGAATGATATGATAAGGTTGCACACACCGTTAGAAAGGGAAGCGCTTAGGGGCCTAAAGGCCGGAGACTGGGTATCTATCACTGGCACACTCTTTACTGCAAGGGACCAGACCCATAGGCGCATGGTGGAACTCTTGGAGGAGGGAAGACAGCTACCAGTAGACCTTAAGGGCGCCATTATCTACTATGTAGGCCCTACGCCTGCGCCACCTGGTCTTCCATGCGGTGCAGCAGGCCCAACTACCAGTTATAGAATGGACGCCTACACACCTAAGATATTGGAGCTCGGCGTACTCGCCCTCATGGGAAAGGGAAGGCGTAGTAACGAGGTGAGGGATTCACTCAAAAAATTTGGCGCCATTTATCTAGCCACCCTCGGGGGCGCAGGGGCTTATCTCGCCCAAAGAGTAAAAAAATGTGAACTCATCGCCTTTAAAGACCTTGGCCCAGAGGCCCTGTATAGATTTGAGGTTGTGGACTTTCCGGCAGTAGTCATTAACGATCTAAATGGAAATGACTATTACGAACAAATCCTTTCTGGCTTAAACAAGGGCATTGTAGAGTAACGGCAAGTAGAAAGTGGTTACCCGCGCCCACCTCCATCATCTCATATAAAAGGTTTCAATAGATACCAGAAAATGATATCTAATATTCCAATTTGACTTATTCCTTTTAACTACAATACTCCCTATCCAACAA
>WGBU01000135.1 GCA_015494155.1 Deltaproteobacteria bacterium
CTCGCATGGCTCATTGCCCAAGAAGAAGGAGGCGATCTTGCCAAGGCCTTGGGCTATGCCATCACTGCACAAGAAAACGCTCCAGACGACCCCTTTGTGGCAGACACGCTGGGTTGGATACATCTTAAGCGGGGTGCCTACGACCTTGCCCTGACCCAGTTCCAGGCAGCATCCCAGAAGCTTAGCAATAACCCCACTATCAAATATCACCTTGCCCTCGCCTTGGTGAAGTTGAACCGCTTCAGCGAGGCACAGAAGGTGTTAAAAGAGGTCCTGGAAGGGCCTAACACAAAGGAATTCCCAGAGATGGCACAGGCAAAAGGGCTCTTAAAGGAGATAACTGAAAAGAGTGGCAAAGAGATTAAGGGGGAATAACTGGCATGGGAAGGATTAATAGAGGACATAAGACTGTTTATTTCACATTTGCCCTAATCATATTGGCGCTTTTACCCACCATGGGCTATTCGTCTCAAGATGTCATAAATGTCTCGAAAAATCCATATAAAATCGGTCCATCTGACCTCCTTGACATACAGGTGTGGAACGAACCAGATGTATCTAAACAGGTGAGGGTCCTCATTGATGGGACAATAGTGTTGCCACTGGTAGGACAGATAAATGCCGCAGGTCTCACCCCATCACAACTGTCTGAGTCCCTAAAAAAGAAATTGGCTGAGTACATTGCGGAACCAGAGGTTACTGTGATGGTGCTCGAGGGGAAATACAATCGTTATTTTATCGTGGGGCAGATACAGAATCCTGGTGAATACTACATTGACTACCCAATCTCAATCTTACAGGCCATAGCAAGGGCTGGGGGCTTTCAGGAATGGGCAAAGAAGTCAAAGATATTCGTAATTAGGCAGACAAAAAGTGGTGAAGAGAGGATTGAGTTTAACTACGATGAATTCGTAAAGGGCGACAAGAAGGTAAAAAACATAGAGATCGTATCAGGGGATACGATCATTATCCCATAGTAGTCGAGGAGATGATAGGAGGGCACATGGCGTCAAAGGTGGGCCTGGTCTTTATTTTTGGGATTTTTTTGTCTTCGATTTTCCCCTATCAAACATGGGCTGACGGGACTATTAAGACCCTTTCAGGGAGTGTTTCAGGGGAACTTGAGTGGGACTCCAATCTATACCTAGACGATAAAGATGAGGAGAGTGCCTTTTTGTATGGCGGATCAGCAGACATCCGTTTTGAAGACGAGGGGCAGTTCAGTAAGATCACGCTAGACTATAACATTAGGGCAAGGCAAAATTCAAAGACGAATGATGCAGAAATAGAACACTCCATTGGCCTTGACTATTCAAGGCGCCTTTCAAAGGCACTGGAGTTCTCCGTTACCGATACATTTAACACCGGATTTGATACCTTAAATCAAGGTGTTAGAGACCAGCGCCTCTATAAGAGGCGAAACAGGAAGAGATATATAACAAATTCAGCAGGTATTTCCAGCCATTACGAGTATGGAGACCGGAGGGGTATTGGACTGAGTTACAGGAATTCATATTATGAGTCGCAAGGTGACGATAACAACAACGACTACATGAGACATGAGTTTTTACTAGACATTGAGCACAAGGTTACAACGAGATTTGGCCTAATAGGCAGTGCAAGTTACGAGAAAGGTGACTTTAAGGAGGATGCAGATACTGAAGGAAATAGGTTTGAAGGGGGTATGAGCTATTATCCAAATCCACATGACACCCTGTATCTTTCATACTTTTATAATAATTTTACCTACCGCGATGATAGGCCAGACTATAGGACCCAGGGGGTGATGCTTGGCTGGACAAGGGAGGTGACAGAAAAAGACACCATCCACTTTGCAGGGGGGGCGAGCTATTGGGAAAACGACGATGGAGACTCAGACTGGGCCGCCACATATGAGGCAGATTATATGAGGCGATTTAAGAGGGGAAGTGTGCGAGTTAGTGGTAGTGGCGGGTTCGGCAACCTCAACTATTCTAGTGACAATGCCGGTCTCTCTAAATACTGGATGGTGGATATATCTGCTACCTACGCACTTGCAAAACGAATAGGCCTAGACTGGTCTGCCAATTACAGAAGGGATGATTTTGTACAGTCCGTCGATGAACACATAGAAGATCGATACCTCACTCAAATCGGCCTTAATTACAAAATCAATAGGTGGTGGAGTGCTGGGATATCCTATTCATATAATATGCTCGACTCTACTCTTCCTGGAGACGACTTTGTGGACCACAGGGTCTTTTTTCACATAACTGGGGCAAAGGACCTTTATAGATGGTAATCATCCCAGATTATGCACTTCGAAAGGGGCAAAAATGATATTTTTCATCTATATCGATTTGTTGCAATGTTGCAAAC
>WGBU01000136.1 GCA_015494155.1 Deltaproteobacteria bacterium
ACACCCCTTTAACGCCCTGAGCCTGCTCTTTCTTCGTATTGGCAGGGACACCTTTGTGAAAGAATTTTAAGAGGTCTTTAGTACGTTTTTTGTTCTTAAAGAGCCTCAGCAATCGCTCTTGTATGGCAGGATAGTCCAGCACCTCTGCCCTATTGCCTGGGCTCGAGATGATGGCGATCTTTTCCCCAGGTGCCAGTGGCCTGGGATCGTTTAGGGTGTGGTTTATATCCACTATACCCTTTTCAGACGAGAGCACATAGTCATAATCGCTCTCGATAAACCAGAGGGGTCTAAGCCCTAAGGCGTCAACGCTCCCCATACAGATATTCCCAAACCTGGCCACCACTGCAGCAGGCCCCTGGGCAGAGCATGGAAAAAACCACCTGAGATAGTCGTATACATCATGGAGTTCAGGTCTTAGGTGTGCCACCTCTGAATGGATTGCGGGAAACACCATCTCAAGGGCCTCGAGTGGGTCAAAGCCATAGATGTTTATGAGCCCTTCAATAATCCTGTTTAGGTCCTGCGAGTCACTTCCACCTGGCACTGGCTCAATGCCCATGGTCTTTCCAGTACTTCTCAGGCGTTCTATGGTATTGATCTCACCATTGTGTCCCAGTACTGAAAATGGCTGGGCCCGCTCCACCGTAGGGAGTGTATTGGTGGAATATCTGCTATGGCCCAGGGCACAAACAGACTTGTTTGACTCATCCAATATCTCTGGATAGACCCTTGGCAACAACTGAGGCATGCCCCTTAACTTATACACTACAGAGTCTGTGCTGAGAGAGGCGATGTGTAGGTCTGGTAACTCTGCCTCAATGGCCATGTGGAGTTCGAAGAGCTTCTTCTGACACTCCCTCTGGTCTGCACCAGGGATTACACCAGCTACTTGAAAAAAGATAGGTGCCTCTGCCCTGGCCCTTGGACCAAGCTCCTCGACCCTCTGGGCACCTGTCATGGCGATTAGTACCTGTGCCCCACTCGACGAGATTACCTCTGCTATCTTTGCCCTAATGGCCTCTTCGTCCGCCTTCATCCCATAGGTGATGAGAAAGTGGCCTACAAAAAAATTTGGACTGTAGGCCACGTGTGGACTAAATCCCTTTTCATCTAAACGCCTGGCCCAGATGGCCCGCGGGATGTCGATTAGGATTCCACAACCATCACCCTCGCCGTTTATATCCCCAGACCTGTGGCCCATGGCCTTTAGGGCGTCTATCGTCTTTACGATGTTGGCGTGGGTGGCCCTCCCACGCTTATCCACAATAGCTACTATTGCACATGCATCTCGTTCAGTCTGGAATCTTCTATTCATGGTTAAAAGACCCCTCGTAAATTTTTTTTAGGTAGCCGGATACCTTATCCCCAAAGACGGGATATGCCAAGGGGGTAAATGGGGTTCAGATTTCATTATTTGCTATAATCGCAGAAAATGATATAATACTTAAAATTAATTCCGGTAAAGGACTCGCCTAAACAGGCTACAAATGACGCAATCTGTCAACGACAAGCATTCTAAGCAAAAAAGGGGAGATGAGATGTTCAGCGTAGGAGACTTGGCCGTATATCCTGCTCATGGGGTTGGGGTGATAGAGGCCATTGAACAAAAGGCCATTGGTGGCAACCAACACACGTTTTACATCATGCGCATATTGGAAAACGACATGAAGATCATGGTGCCCAAGGGCAATGCCCATCAGGTAGGGCTCAGGGGCGTCATGAGCCTTGAGGAGACCGAGGAGGTCTTTACGATCTTAAAGGAAAAAGACGTCAAATTCACTCCACAGGCATGGAACAGACGATATAGGGAGTACATGGACAAGATCAAGACTGGTTCTGTAAAGGACCTAGCTGTGGTACTCAGGGATCTCTATCTCCTCCAAATGGACAAGCCCCTCTCGTTCGGCGAAAAAAAGATGCTCGAAAGCGCCAAGGCTCTACTGGTAAAGGAGATTGCCATAGCACGTGGCATGGAGGAGAGCGCGGTACAAAAGGAAATCGAGGGCATCTTTTCCGATTGAACCGAGAGGAATCGAGGACCGTCCCCCCTGATCTACACGGTCAGCGCCTAGATGTAGCATTGGCCAAGATGGGGCTTGGGCTCTCTAGATCAAGGGCCAAGTCACTCATAGAGGCTGGTCTGGTCGCCGTCAATGACGAGGTCATAAAAAAGGCCCGCCGTATTGTAAAGAGTGGAGACAAGGTGAGTGTCACCATCCCAGAGAGAGAGCCCAGTGAGAACATCTCCCCTCGCCCCATCGAATTTAACGTTCTCTATGAAGACAATTCCATCGTTGTCGTAGACAAGCCCCCAGGGATAACGGTCTACCCTGGTGCTGGGAGGGAGGAGGAGACACTGGTCCACGGGCTCCTCCACCACTTTAAGGGCCTTTCTTCTGGATATGAACCCTTGAGGCCAGGGATTGTCCACAGGCTGGACAAAGACACCTCTGGTGTGATGGTAATAGCCAAGACCGACCAGGCCCACGCAGTCCTTGGTGAACTCTTTAAGGAAAGAAGAGTTAAAAAGGAATATTTGGCCATTTGTCGAGGGCACTTAGAGGATGAGTGTGGTAGAATAGACTACGCCATTGGAAGACACCCTGTCCACAGGAAAAAGATGAGCATCCTTACGAGGAGCCCGCGGCCAGCCATTACCCTGTGGGAAAAGCTCGAGTCCCTCTATGGTGCAACCCTTTTGAAGGTGAGGATACTTACTGGGCGGACACATCAGATAAGGGTGCACATGGCGGCAATTGGCCACCCTCTGTTAGGAGATAGACTATATGGTGGGCCATCCCGCCTTCAACTCAAAGGAGAGGGGTTGGAGATCCCACGCCAGATGCTACACGCATTTCGCCTCTCATTTCTACACCCAACCAGTGGCAAACAGGTCCAATTCGAGGCCCCTATGCCTATGGACATGAGATCTCTCTTGGAACGGCTCAGGTTATGAGGGCACGGACATCTAAAAAATACCAGAGCCCAACAAGGTAGAAAGAAGCAAGAGTGGCCAGGATGGCAAGGCATCCCCAGTACCGTGCCCAAGTCACCATGCCACAGAACTCATTTAGGCCAAACTCCCTTAGCACATATGTGGCTGCTATAAAACTTATTAGCAAGATTACAAGGCTTAAGGCAGGAATCAACCATGGGGGTAGTGTAAAGGTAAGGCTTGAGAGATAGGGCAATCCAAACTGTCTTCCAAGGCATGGGAAAAAATTCGGGGCGTTCTTTAGGGCATATTCAAGCCTATATATGAGTTCTCCACCAAATGCAATCGGCACAAATACAGGGATCATGGGCGAAAAACGTCCAAAGAGTTCGTCCTCTGTGATGCCAAAGAGGTGTGCACCGAGTTTTGAGAGCACATAGGCGAACAAAAAGCCCGCCAGTAGGAGTAGAGAAAAGGAGGTCATGTTGGAAAACATATTGTCCAGGTTGGTCACTGGTGTCTTAAAGTAGAAGGGCTCGAAGAAATACCTTGCAAGCTGAGACCCGATGAGAAAGGGGATGATATAGGAACAGGTGATGAATCTACCCTTGTTGATCACAAGTTCCTTAAATGGGTTTCTCAGCAAGAGTTGAGGTGAGTCCCTGTCACACGCCCTTAGACAGTGGCCACATACGAGACAGTAGAGGTTGTTTCTCACATTAAAGGCACCGAGATAGACTGGACATCCAGGGTAGTTCCCTAGCCCACGTTTGCAGCCAAAATGGGTGCACCCCTTACACTTGGAGTGGTCGGGTCTAAATTCTGTAAGCGCCAGTGTGGCAGCCACACCAGTGATACGCCCCATGGGGCATAGGTACCTACACCACGCCTGCTTTGGAAACAGGAAGGCGCATATTGTGGCACCACCCAGTATGGACAGTATGAGGAGTGCTGTGGCCCTTGGGAGGTATTTCATGCCAGTGGACTCTTCTATCCAGATGATCACCCCCAGGAGGACCACAGACCAATAAACCCCGTTTTTCTTGAGGGCATCTGGTACCTTCAGGTTGAGGCACAGCCCATATCGCTGGACGATCCTCCCTATACCTGGAAACGGGCAGAAGCCACACCACATCCTCCCCACGAAGAACCAACTTAGCACTACACTAGGCCACCATAGCCCCCACGAGAGATACAACATCACATTACTCGAAGGGTCCTGGGGGCCAAACAAACCCATGAGGATTATTATGGTAAAAACTATGTCACCAATGGTCCTTATGACTGCATGGAGCCGCCTCTCTCGAAAGAACTTCTTAATGCTTGGGAAATAGGTAAAGAGGTCTATACCCTCCCCAGACTCAATGTCGAGGCGTTCTTGAAGCCATCGAAGTCTATCTATCAGGCTAAAAGGCTTGGTCATCACGCAAGGCCTATTGGGTCACAGTCGATCTCAATCCTCACACCAGACCTGGATTTGTTTTGAATTTTCGACAATAGCATACTCAAACACGTCCTGACAATCCCCCGAGAGGCACCCTTTAAGAGTAGATTCCAGACAAAGGTATCCTTCACCTTTGGCCTTATTCCAGGAGAAGGCCCAAGGACCTCCATCCCAACTGTGTATCTTCTTTTAAGTTCCACTTCAAGGCCTTTGGCAATATTGGCACAATTTATTGCGAAATTTTTTACTCGTTCCCTATCTCTACCAGAAAAGATCAGGTTTATGAGGTGTCCATATGGGGGATACCCATGCTCATGTCTACGTTGAGACTCCTCTTTGGCAAAGGAGTGGTAGTCATGACTAGCGGCAAAGCGGATGGCATAGTGGGAGGGCTGAAACGTTTGGACTATGACCCTTCCCTGACGGTCCCGCCTCCCTGCACGGCCTGCAACCTGTGTGAGCAACTGAAAGGTCCTCTCTGAGGCATTGAAGGAGGGAAAATGGAGTGACTGATCCCCCCAAATGACCCCCACCAGACCCAGGCCAGGGAAATCGAACCCCTTGGTGATCATCTGTGTCCCCACGATCACATGGATCTCTCCCCTATGAAACCCCTCTAGTATAGAGACATAGCGCCTTTTGGAGCTAAGGGTGTCTCTGTCAAAACGTTCTGCCCTGATGTCTGGGAACAACCTTTGGATCTCTTCTAGTACCTGTTCTGTGCCTAACCCTCTCGTACCTATGGCACTCCCATTACAATTGGGGCAGAGAAGTAGCGCCTTAGTGGCATAACCACACACGTGACACACCAGCACCCCTTCCTCCCCCTTTCCCCAAGACTTGTGGAGCGTTAAAGAGATGTCACAGTGGGGACACCTGTGTACATGGCCACAATCCCTGCAAAAACAAAAGGGGGCAAACCCCCTCCTGTTTAGGAACAGGAGGCACTGGTCGCCTCGATCTAGGGTCTCTTTCATGGACTTTAACAATAGATCGCTCATCCACCACGGAAACCCACTTTGTCCCTTAGATCGCTTCCCTTTCATATCCACGATATCCACTTGTGGAAGGGGGGTACTGAAGACCCGCTCTGGTAGCTCAAGGAGTCGGTAGTCTCCCCTTTCCGCCCGCTTAAATGTGGTGACAGAAGGGGTGGCCGAGCCCAAAAGGACCGTCGCCTTATGGAGTTTTCCCAGTAGCAGGGCTAGGTCCCTGGCGTTGTATCTCAGTTTAGACTCTTGCTTGTAAGAAGGATCATGTTCCTCATCTACCACTATGAGACCTATATTTTTTAGCGGGGTAAAGATCGATGAGCGTACACCCACGATCACTCGAATTGTCCCTGCCTCTATGGCCTCCCACGTGGTCATCTTCTGAGGGCCTGTGATCTTGCTGTGCCATATGCCCACACTCTCCCCCAGGACCGCCTTAAAAGAGGCGATCAACTGGGATGCCAAGGCAATTTCTGGTACTAGGACCAGTACCTCTTTTCCCTGTTTGAGGGCAGCCTTGGCTGCCCTAAGATAGATCTCTGTCTTACCACTCCCTGTAACTCCAAGGAGAAGGGCTGGAGAAAAGGAGTTTGAAGAGAGCATCCCCTCTACCTCTTCAAGGACGCGGTCCTGCCACTCTGTAAGATGGGCCACTTCTCCCACTGACACACCCCCAATAAGGGGTGGCAAGGCAAAAGAGCGCCTCTTTTTCCCCTCCAATATCTCTTCAATGGAACTTGTCCTGGCAGAGAATATGATACTAGGGAGGGCTTCTTCTAACACCAGGCCAAGGGGATAGACGTAATAGCGTGAGACACGCGTGATAAACTCCCTATAGGCCCTGTGCAGAATGGGAGAATCGTCCAGTATCTCTCTTATTTCCTTGAGTTCTCCAGAAAATGGTTCCTCCTCCCTAGATAGATCGTCGTCCCAGACGATCCCGATCATGAGCCTTCGAGTACCAACAGGCACTACCACCCTTGTGCCAGGAGGCGGTAGTAGGTATCCCTCTGGGACCTTGTAGAGGAGGGTGTCGAATTTTGGGATAGGGACTGCTACACGTATTTCTCTTTGGCCACTACCCAATTTTCTTCAGAGGCCCTTGGCCACCTCTTTTAAGAATTTTCTAAACCGTGCCCCGAGCTCTGGGTGTTCCAGGGCAAAATTGACCGTGGCCTGTAGGTAACCAAACTTGTCTCCTGCATCAAAACGCCTGCCCTCAAACTCATAGGCATAGAGGGCGCGCTCTTTCCGCAACATGTCAAGGGCGTCTGTAAGCTGTATCTCGCCGCCCACACCTGGGAGCGTCCTGTGGAGGCAGTCGTAGATCTCAGGCCTAAGTACATAGCGTCCAATTATGGCAAGATTGCTCTTGGTAGTACCAGGGGCTGGCTTCTCTATGAGGCGAGAGACCTTGAATACACCATCTTCCAGTTCTTCCCCTTCGACGATCCCATACCTGTGGGTCTCTTCCATGGGAACCCTCTGTACTGCAACCACTGCCTCCTGGTACTTCTCGAATACCCTCAACATCTGATAAACACATGGCACTTCTGCATCCACGAGGTCATCGCCCAGTACTACCACGAAGGGTTCTTCGCCTATGACATTTTCTGTCACCATAACTGCATGTCCGAGCCCTAGAGGCTCCTTCTGTCTTACAGAGACCACATCGATGAGCCTTGAGATATGCTTTACCTCCCTTAGGAGATCGAGTTTCCCCTTCTGTGCCAGGAATGTCTCGAGTTCAAAGGAATAGTCAAAGTGGTTCTCGATGGCGCTCTTTCCAGACGCAGTGACCAGGACCACTTCCTTGATCCCAGAGGCCACCACCTCTTCCACAATATACTGAATGGTGGGACGGTCCACTATGGTCAACATCTCCTTGGGAATGGCCTTTGTAGCTGGGAGGAACCTAGTTCCAAGGCCTGCAACTGGCACCACTGCCTTTTTAATCTTCATCTATTCCACCTCCTGCATCG
>WGBU01000137.1 GCA_015494155.1 Deltaproteobacteria bacterium
CACGCTTTCGCCAGGGGCGATTACAGTACCCTGGGGGATGGATGCACCGGCCCCAAGGGTTGTGATATCTGCCCCCTTTTTGCCCACCATAGCGTCTCTACCCACTGTTACACAGATGTCGCTTATGGTATTTGAGACTTTGGCCCCAGGGGCAACTTGTGTGTCGAAAAAGAGAATGGAATCCTCTACTACGGCATCCTCTCCCACCACAACACCTGGAAACAAGATGGATCTCTTAACACTGCCCTCTACTCGAACGCCATTGTAGAGTCTGGAATCCTCTATACGGGCAGTCTCCCCCAGGATAGCCGGCCCCCTGTCGCGTATGGATTCATGGTCCAAATTGGTCCTTATATTCCATGAATCTATGTCGATCCTTGGCTCGTCACCCAGAAGATCCATATTGGCCTGCCAATATTCTCGAAGTGTCCTTGAGTATGCCCAGTAACCCCTAAAAAAATAACCGAAAAGGCGCCTTCCATCACTAAGAAGGCCAGGGATGATATCCCGGCCAAACTCATGTGATTCACTACTAGCATTCTTGTAAAGTGCACTGAGGAGCACATTGGTATCAAACAAATAGACTGTCATGGACGCCCACTTGGAATACGGGACCTCGGGCTTTTCCCTATAACCCAGCAGTCTACCGCCCCTTGGGTCTTCTCCTTCCTCAATTCTCGCCTCCCCAAACCTCGATGGGCCTTTAAGCCTTACGTCACCCTGCTCAACAAAGGCACACGTCACCTCCGCCCCCTTTTCCAAGTGAAATGCGACCATGTCTTGATAGTCCATCCTGTACACATGGTCGCCAGATAGGATCAAGATGAGTTCTGGCTTGATGGATTCAATGAAATCAATATTCTGGTAAACGGCATCGGCAGTCCCCTTGTACCAGTCTGAGGCACTAAGCCCCTGGAATGGAGGTAGAAGGGTCACGCCCCTATCGCGGCCCACCATATCCCAGGCACATCCATTGCCAATGTGCTCCACAATAGACGATGCCCTGTATTGACAGAGCACCCCGACCCTGTCGATCCCGGAATTCATGAGATTACTCAAAGGAAAGTCTATAATCCTATAGAGACCGCCAAAAGGGACAGTGGACTTGGGCCTTAGATGGGTGAGGACCCCCAACTCATCCACTCTCCCACCAGCCAATATCAGTGCCAAGATCCTGGGCATAATCTAAAGGCCCCTAAAGGTCTTCTGCAGCTGATGATGTTGTGGCCTCGGGCGAAGACGCAGCCCCCTCACTCCCTGCGCCACCAGACTCCTGTTCCCTCACCGCCTCTTCTACTGCCTCGTCCACCATCTGGTCAAAGTCTTCATCGATGTCATCCCCCACGAGGGAACCCATCTTCTTCATGACCTTTGCCATGGTCTTGGGATCGTTTTCATCCAGTGCCCCCAAGAGAGATGGATCCATAAGGCGTTCCATCCTGGTCTCTTCAGAGAGCCTCACCCTCACGCGGGAGATGAGCTTTTTTACATCCCGTGCACCACAATGGGTACAGAATGGCTCAAACTCACGGACATTCAAGACAAGGTGAGAACATACCCTACCACACGCATTGCACTGATATTCATATATTGGCATCCCTACCACCTCCTTTTACATCTTTTATTTTAGCACACTTTTAAAGAACTTTTGGAGGCCTTTTGTGTCAAAGGTCTTGGGATCTATGTCTGGAAGATTTTTAAAGGGCACCTCTGCCCTGGCGCTCTGTCTGTGACCACCTGCAGAACCCACCTTACCAAATACCTTCTGGGCAAGCTTTCCAGCATCCTTTTTATATCCGTCAGACCTAAATATTACTATGAGCTTCTCTCCATATTGCCCTGAAATTATGACCCACCCAATCTCGTGGACATGGGTTAGAAAGTCGGCCACCACTACCAAGATGTCTGGATTACCCACGCGACCCAAATGGGCATAGATCCTGTTTTTGCTCATCTTCATGGCATCGAAGGCGATCTTGAAGTATTTGAGCTCAGACCTCCTGATATCCGCTGTCTCGATCTTCTTGAGTAGATTGTGATTTATATGCTTAAACAGGAATTGAAAACATAGGACATCTGCATAAGTGGTCTTTGCCGTAAAGTTCTGGGTATCTACCTTGATCCCGTAAAAGAGGGCAGTAGAGAGCGCCACAGAGAGCTTAATGCCCCCTGCCTTGAGATACTCTGTAATCATGGACGATACTGCACCATATTCTGGTCTCACATCCACAAAATTGGCGGCCCAACCAGTGGTAAGGGGGTGGTGGTCGATCACTGCATCGAATTCAATCTTTTGAAAATCTGGGTGGTGTGAGGGCTGTGAGTCTACAACGATCTTTTTGGTAAATTCATCTACCTTTACGTTTTTCAGCCTCACGAGTGGTATCTTAAGGAGGTCCCTCATGGCGAGGTTATTTACCCTCTTTATGTTGTTGGGATGGGCAATTACTACCTCCTGGACCCTTCTACTCAATATCCGCTTCACTGCCATGGCACTTGCCATGGAGTCTGGATCGGCCACTATGGTGATGAGCACACGGTCTTCCCTAGAGAAGAGTTGGCAAAAGGACCTGAATCGCTCCTTGTTAGAGAGCCTCCTCAAGGCCTTTATGCTATTTGACACCGAGACATCGACACCATTTTTCTCAGTGTGCACAGATTGATTTGATTTTTTACCGTTTTCTGAGGCCATGGCAATGGGATGACACAGATTATGCTGGGCAAACCCTATTACTTGGGGTCCAAGTTATCTCTTTGGATGGAATTATATTGACCATTTAAAGACAACTATAATAAGTTTTTCCCATGTGACAATATGGGAAATTGAGTTGACACCCCCTACCTATTTTGTTAGACCTTAAACTAAAGGAACACTCGTTGGGGGAGCCTGCGGAAGCGGGCTGAGAGGAAGGCTCTTAAAATTCCCGCCTTCGACCCCTAAGACCTGAACTGGGTAATGCCAGCGTAGGGAAACGAGTTTTACTTGTAAAAAGTAAAGCCGTCCTTATGCTGGACGGCTTTTTTGTTTCATGGAGGAATGATGGAAAAGACACTTTTACAACAATTGAGACAGGGAAACAGGCCAGATTGGCTTGAAGAACTGGCCCAAAAGGAAGAGATCTCAATAGATGATCTAGTAGAAAACATCTTAAAAGGCAAGGCAGTGGTCCTAGGCCACAGGACTGGTAGGGGCCCCATGGTGGTTGGAAAGGGCGTTAAAACCAAGGTCAATGCCAACATTGGCGCAAGCACCTTGACCTCAGACCTTGAGACCGAACTCAAAAAGCTCGACGCAGCACTGAGGGCCAAGGCAGATGCAGTAATGGATCTGTCTCTTGCTGAAAACATCAGGGAGATAAGGGCAAAGATCCTGGCCCGTTCGCCAGTCCCAGTGGGTACAGTACCCATCTATGAGGAGGCAACTCTTGCGAGGACAAAAAGGGGCGCCACTGTGCGGCTGGATGCAGAGGAATTCCTACAGGTCATAGAGGAGCAGATGGCAGATGGCGTCGATTTTGTCACTGTCCACTGTGGTGTCACAAAGGGTCTTGTGGAAAGGCTTGGGAGCACCCCAAGGCTTGCGGGCATCGTCTCTAGGGGCGGGGCAATCACCGCGGCCTATATACGCCACTCAGGCAATGAAAACCCCCTCTATGAATACTACGACAGGTTGCTCGACATGGCGGAGCGTTACGACTGTGTGCTCAGTCTTGGCGACGGCATGAGGCCAGGTGCCATCAAGGATGCCTCTGACTTTTTTGAAGTAGGTGAGCAAGAGATCTTGGGCGAACTCCAGAGACGCGCCTTTGAAAGGGGTGTGATGGCCATGATCGAGGGACCAGGCCACGTACCACTCCATCTCGTGGGCGAATCGGTAAAGAGGATAAAACGGCTCACGAACAATGCCCCACTCTACCTACTTGGGCCACTCGTAACAGACATCGCCCCTGGATACGATCACATAACAGCGGCCATTGGTGCTGCTGTGGCTGGGATGAATGGGGCAGACTTCATCTGCTATGTCACTCCATCTGAACACCTTGGGCTACCTAGCGAACAAGACGTCTTCGACGGTGTCATTGCCGCAAGGATTGCTGCCCATGCGGCAGACATCACCAAGGGGCTACCATCTGCCTTGAAGTGGGACGAAGAGCTCTCCATTGCAAGGCGCGATCTCGACTGGGATAGACAGATCGCACTATCCATAGACCCAGAACGGGCAAGGCGTGTGAGAAAGGAACGCTCTGGCGAGGGTGCCTGCACCATGTGTGGTGAATATTGCGTATTTCTGG
Source organism: Deltaproteobacteria bacterium (assembly GCA_015494155.1). GTDB lineage: Bacteria > Desulfobacterota > Dissulfuribacteria > Dissulfuribacterales > Dissulfuribacteraceae > WGBU01. Next base: position 4,293 of record WGBU01000137.1, read on the forward strand.
TACTAAAGGACGTAGAAGAGATAACCAGGTCCCTTTAGACTCGATTTCTCACAGGAGGTCGCACATGGGTTTGAGAGAAAAGGATGTCACCAGTGCCATTATCAATTGCCACACAAGGGCGCTAAACAATTGCCTATCAAGCGATGTGGTGATCGTTGGTGCAGGGCCATCTGGGCTGGTGGCTGGGTCCATATTGGCCAAAAAGGGCTACAGGATCACCATGTTTGAGAAGAGGCTCGCCCCAGGTGGTGGTATATGGGGTGGTGGCATGGGTTTTAAATTCATCATGGTCCAGGAAGAGGCCATTGAGATAGTCAAAGACTTTGGAATTCCGTATGAAAGGCACGATACTAGTGGTCTCTATGCCATTGATGCCATTGCCTTTGCCTCTGGACTCATATTTGGTGCAGTGAGATCAGGGGTCCAAATCTTCAATCTCGTCACTGTGGAGGACCTGGTGGTGCGCCAGGGCAGGGTTGCCGGCGTAGTGATCAATAACACCTTTGTACACATGAACCATTTCCCCATCGACCCCCTCACCATAGAGGCAAGGGCCGTAGTAGATGCCACAGGCCACGACCACGACGTTGTGAGGATCTTTAGCCAGAAAAACGATGTAGAGCTCAACACCCCTACTGGAAAGCCGGTTGGTGAAAGGAGCCTATTTGCAGAGAGTGCAGAAGAGGCAGTTGTCACAAATACAAAGGAGGTATATCCTGGTCTCTATGTGTGCGGCATGTCCACTGCGGCAGTATATGGTGGGTACCGCATGGGCCCCATATTTGGTGGGATGCTGCTCTCGGGTAAAAGGCTCTCGATGCTCCTAGAGGAGGCCCTTGGCAGTTGAATAGTAGTGATCCGTCAAAATACATACCACCAGCAGGCAACATCCTCGCCCTGATCGGCAACACACCACTGGTTGAGATCAGGCGCCTAAACCCACATAAGAACGTGAAGATCTATGCAAAGCTCGAGGGCTTTAATCCAGGTGGGTCTGTAAAGGACAGGATCGCCCTCTCCATGATTGAGGCCGCTGAAAGACGCGGTGAGCTAACCAAGGACAAGATCGTGCTCGAGGCCAGTAGTGGCAATACCGGGATCGGGCTTGCCATGGTATGTGCTGTAAAGGGTTACAAGTGTCTCATTGCCATGAGTGAGGCCGCCAGCATAGAGAGGCGGCAGATCATGGAGGCATTTGGGGCCGAAATCCTGCTCACCCCTGCCAGATTGAGCACAGACGGCGCTATAGAGGCCGTGTATGAACTCCACAGGACGCACCCCGAGAGATATTTTTGCACAGACCAATTCAACAATCCAGACAACTGGAAGGCCCATTACCATGGTACTGCCAATGAGATATGGCACCAGACCGGTGGCAAGGTGGACTGTGTGTGCGCCACCATGGGCACCACTGGGACCCTCATGGGTATAACCAGGAGGATGCGCGAGCTCAACCCTTCGGTGAGGATCGTGGGTGGAGAGCCACACTATGGACACCGCATCCAGGGCCTAAAGAATATGAAGGAGTCTTACAAGCCCGGGATCTACGACAAACACCTCCCCGATCTCATACGCACTGTAAACGACGACGAGTCCTTTGAGCTTGCAAGGTTACTTGCCAGGGAAGAGGGCATCTTTGTAGGTATGAGCTCTGGGGCCGCACTTAGCATTGCCTTAAAAGAGGCGGCCCAGATGGAGTCTGGGGTCGTAGTGGTGATATTTCCAGATGGCGGAGAGCGCTATCTAAGCACCACGCTCTTTCACGTGCCAGAGGGGACTGACCTGGGACGATCTAGTGGAGTGTTGAGGCTTTACAATTCCCTCAGTAGAAAGAAGGAGGCATTTGAACCGATAGCCAAGGAAAAGGTTGGCATCTACTCATGTGGACCTACTGCATATGAACATGCACACCTGGGGCTTTGCAGGCGCATGGTCGTAGCGGACCTTCTGAGGCGCACCCTGGAACACCACGACTATGAGGTTACACACGTGATGAACATCACTGATATTGACGACAAGACAGTCCGTGGTGCCCTCGCTGCCAAGACCGACCTTGCCACCTTCACACAGCCCTTTATCCAGAGTTTTATAGAAGATGTGGAGACCTTGGGCTTAAAACCTCCAAGCCACATGCCCAGGGCGAGTGAACATGTGGCCGAGATGATTGAAATCTCAAAAAGGCTCATCGATGCAGGTTTTGCATATGAGAAACATGGATCGGTCTATTTCGACATCTCCAAGCTCACTGGATATGGCAGGCTTTCCAACATAGACACCACAAGGATAGATGTGGGGAGGACGGTTGACCTAGACGAATATGACAAGGACAGTCCCCTTGACTTTACACTCTTAAAGCGGATCACCCTGGACGAATTGAAGGCGGGAATAGGCTATGAGAGTCCGTGGGGCAAGATCAGGCCTGGCTGGCACATAGAGTGTGTGGCCATGAGCGTCAAATACCTGGGCGAATACTTCGACATCCACACAAGCGGTAGAGACCTCATCTTTCCACACCATGAAAATGAGATCGCCATATCAAAGGCGCTGACTGGCACCACGCTAGCAAAGACATGGCTACACAGTGAACTCGTATTCGTAAATGGAAAGAAGATGTCTAGGTCTTCAGGGAACGTGGTGACCCTCAAGGACCTAGTTAATAAGGGATATACTGGAAGACAGGTGCGCTTTTTCCTGCTTCGGACACACTACAAGAGCCCAATTCAGTTTTCATATAACTTCCTCGACGAAGCGGCCAGGGCACTCAGGAGACTAGACAACTTTACAGGCGATCTCGTGAGACTAAATGCCCTAAGAGAATTGAATCAGGACACAGGTCATACGAATGATGGTTCAGGCCCCATGGAAGAGACCATCCTTGAGGCTGAAAGGGGCTTTTGGGATGCCATAAACGACGATCTCAATACACCGAAGGCCATTGGGATCATCTTTCAACTACTCAGGGTCTTTAACCCTATGATCCACCAAGGGACCCTCACCCCACAGCTCGCTTCGAGGATATTGGCGGCCCTCGGCTCGTTCAACACAGTCCTCAACATCTTACACATAAAGGTCCTTGATAAGGCATTTGTAGAAGAGGTAGAGGCCCTTATAAGAGAGAGGGAGCGCTCCAGGCAGTCTAACGACTTTAAGAGCGCCGATGAGATCAGGGACAAACTACGGTCCATGGGAGTAGAGGTCATGGACACCCCGCACGGTGTAAGGTGGCGGTTGGCCGCAGACTAAGGGCAAAAGACACGAGGACAGGCGGGCTTGCCAGGTCTGCCAGTTCGGTGAGCATTGCCGTCTTTCTGTCCCGCATCCTTGGCCTTGTACGCGAACAGGTCCTTGCTGCCCTATTCGGTGCAAGCAATCAAATGGATGCCTTTGTAGTGGCATTCAGGATACCCAATCTGCTGAGAGACCTCTTTGCAGAGGGTGCTCTAAGCTCTGC
>WGBU01000138.1 GCA_015494155.1 Deltaproteobacteria bacterium
ATGAGCTTCTGGGCAGAGAGCAGCATCTTTTTAATCTCTTTTTCCTCTGCCTTTAGGGCAGAGACCTCTCCCTCCAACTCATGGACCCTCTCTCTCAAGAGATTCCTCTCCTTTATAGTGTCTGCCAGGACATCTGCCACCATCTCAAGGAAGTCGTCCACCTCTTCGACACTATAGCCCCTAAGTGCCTTTTTAAATTCCTTTTCCAGGATCTCATTAGGTGTTATGGGCATGGTCTAGGCCCTCCTTTTAATAAAGACGATATGCCAGTTGGTGCAGGGTGGCCACAAGAAAGCTCTTTATAAACACAATAACCAGGATCACCACCATGGGAGTGAGATCAATACCGCCAAACGCCAGGGGCAATACTCGCCTGATCCTGTAAAACACAGGCTCTGTCACCTGATAGAGGAACCTTACTATTGGATTGAAGGGGTCTGGATTCACCCACGAGATGATGGCCTGGATTATGACAATCCACATATAGAGGGTGAGGATCATATCCAAGACAGATGCAATGGCATTTAAAAGATTTGCGAGGATGAACATCAACCACTACCTCCTTTTCCAAATGGACATACAGGATATCTACACCTCTTGCAATTGAGGCAGAGTCCACCATGGCCTAGGGCGGCGATCTTCTCTCTGGTGATCCTCTCTCCAGCAATAACCCTTGGAAGTATGAGGTCCAGTACTGTGATCTTGAAAAACATACCACAGGCAGGCACCCCTAAGACTGGAATGCCACCATGGAGATACGCAACCAAAAACATGGCACCTGGGAGCACAGGGCTACCATATACCTCGTCTCTTGCCCCTGCCATCCTGATGCCAACGCGGGTTACATCGTCAGGATCAACACTCATCCCCCCAGTGCATATCACGATCTCGGCCCCACGATCCACAGCAGCCCTCACTTCTCCTGCAATCCTCTCTGGATCGTCTGGTGCCAGCACCTGAGAGACAGTAATGACGCCGTATGAAGCGAGCTTTTCCTTCATCCGTTGGCCAAATGCATCCTTTACCCTGCCTTCAAATACCTCTTGGCCAGTAACCACTACAGCCCCACGCCTTATCTTCCACGTATCCACTGCAATGAGCCCGTGTCTCGCCCTACATATCTCCTCCGCCTTCTCCATGATGGAACTTGAGATCACCAAGGGTATTGCACGCCCTGCTGCCACACTGTCTCCTGCCTTTACCACGCTGTTGGAATGGATGGTGGAGAGCATGATATCGCCCAGGAGATTCAGTTCATAGAGACCGTCCACGTCCACCTTGAAGATGCCGTCGACTGCTGCCCTGAACCCTACCTTTCCCTCTTTTATCTCCTTGTCCCAGACTATGTTTTCTCCGGAAACGGCGTGGGCAAGCCTCACTGCCACATCGTTTTCGTGTAGGTCATCTGGTCCGAGTTCAAGGCAATATATGTGTTCCTTGCCAAGGCGTTTGAGGTGCTCTATGTCCTCTCTTCTGATTACATGCCCCTTTCTAAATGCGGGCCCTTTTTTTTCTCCTGGCACTATCTCTGTAATGTCGTGGGGAATCACCATGCCCACAGATTCTTCTACAGGCACCTTTCTGTGACCCATTAATCCTTCCTCCTAAAATATCCACCAAAGGCACACGGCCTGCACAATATCTTTCCGTCCCTCTCTACGTCTCTAAAATCCTGCACATATTCCCCACAACCCTCACATCTCACACGCCTAAGCGGCCTTCCTGGCATATCCGCTTCGGCGATGGTCACCTCCACCTCTTGAACCTCAAAGAGTTCTTCATCTGGCATAACCTTGTATGCCTCCAGTTGACGCCTGTATTTGTCCTCAATATCTGGCGCAAAATCACTGGCCCTTTCCCTGGCCTCTTCTTTGGCAACCACCCTAAAGGCCCTTCCGTCTCCCAACCGTACAAAGGTTGCCGCCATGATACCATAGTCAACATATCTCAAAGACCTCTTACCTAGGGAACAACCTGTCACAGACTGTATTGCATCTGTAGCACACCTGTCGATCTCTACAAAGACCATAAAATCCTTCCTTTGGCTCCCCTTGGGGTCGTGAATACCGATGAGGTCTAGCCCCAACATTGCCATGCGCACACCAAGGACCTGCCCTGGACATAGGTGGCCATGCAATTTTACAGACTCTTTGAGTAGTGCATCAAAACGTGCTTTTTCCGGCATCAGATGTTATTCTCCCTTACACGAAATCAGGTCATCACCTCTAGAGTATATTTTAGGGGCAATTAAGACAAGGAGAACTTTTGGGCATGGGCAGATTTCCAGGACCAGACTTTTGGAAGGCGCTATTGATGCCAGGTGAAGAAAAGGACAAGAGGCGAGAACTCAGTGCGGAGTGTTGGGACAAGGCCGCTTTGACATATGATGACCTGGAGAGTGAACTAGACTATGCCCGCCAGGTCAGTGGGGTCGTGGAGAAAATGGCCCAAAAGGGGCTTTTTGAAAGACAGAACACACTCCTTGACATTGCATGCGGTACAGGCACTTATGCCATCATCTTCGCCCAGCGACTCCGGGAGGTGACTGGTATCGACATCTCTGGTGGTATGTTGGAACGGTTTAGACAAAAGGTGGAAGAAAAAGGGATTACAAACTGTAGGATCATCAAGGGCGACTGGTCGTCCTATGATCTGGGCGAGCAGTTTGACATCGTATTTTCATCTATGAACCCACTCCTTGGGTCCTATAAGAACATCGACAGAATGCTCGACACCTCTAGACGCTACCTCGTGTTGGTAGGCTGGGCAGGGGTGAGAAAGAACCTGTTCCTTGAGGAGATCGGGAAGAAGATATTGGGGCACCCCCCAAAATCCCCCAAGAGCGACATAACTGTTGTATTTGGATACCTCTATTCCCTTGGCTATGCCCCAGAGATAGAATACTTTCACGGGACTTGGCACAGGCGATATCCCCTTGAGAAGCAATTAAAACGCATAATCTGGCGCCTTGAGTTTGAAAGGGACCTCAAAGAGGCTGAAAGGCAACTGGTTCGAGAGGAGCTTGAACGGATCAAGGACAAAGACGGCCTTGTAACCCTAGAGACACGGGTGAGGACTGGCTGCCTAGTACTGGACAAGCGGTCGCAGGCCTGAGCAACGCCATTTATTAAGGATTCATTAGAAGTTTGGGCCGCTCCAGGGCCCTGCACATCCCCTGTTCCTGGCACCATGATAGTGGCATGTGAAGCATCCATTAGGACCACCACAGTGATTCCATGTATGGCACCTCTCACAGAAACGCTGTTGATATACCACTTCCCCTCCAGGCGGCCCAGAATATGGGACGACATCGCCATTGACCTCTCGCCGCAGGAGGTACGAGGAATTGAAGAACGTCCCATGGGGTTCATGGCAATCCAGACATGACAAGACGTAGTTACTCTGTACAGGGGCAACATTATATGGGGCCTTGATGGAACCAGGTGGTTGGCTTGGATCACTGCGATAAATGGTACTATCGCTCCCGTCTACTTTAAATAATCGCGCCCTTTCGCCGTGCATATCCCCTGTGGAAGACCAATCGATTGCCGTAAGATAGCCAGACGGGGTATTTGGATTCTTAGATGTAGACTGGGTGGTGGGCACCTGGTACTGGTGGCAGTCGAGGCAAAAGCTATTGTAGTCTGGTGTAAGGGAACCATCATTAATATTTGTACCAGCAGGCTCATAAGTATTTGTGGAACCGTAATAATATGGGGCGCGGTATGTGTTGTACTTGCTCATCCGTTCATTCAGGTCATCACCCCAAAGGGATTCATGGTCTGTGGGCCTTGAGATTACAGTATAGGTGGGATCTGTAGGATGTGCCCAGTTCCTCCTCACGAGGTGTGGATTGTGGCAGGCAACACATGGATCGGATTCGCTTGTAAAGAAGGAAAATTTTGTACTTGCAAAGCGCCTTATGTCATAGAGGTTGTGATAGGATGAGCTGAGATTAAAGGTCC
>WGBU01000139.1 GCA_015494155.1 Deltaproteobacteria bacterium
CTGGCCCTTTCCCTGGCCTCTTCTTTGGCAACCACCCTAAAGGCCCTTCCGTCTCCCAACCGTACAAAGGTTGCCGCCATGATACCATAGTCAACATATCTCAAAGACCTCTTACCTAGGGAACAACCTGTTACAGACTGTATAGCATCTGTAGCACACCTGTCTATCTCTACAAAGACCATAAAATCCTTCCTTTGGCTTCCCTTGGGATCGTGAATACCGATGAGGTCTAGCCCCAACATTGCCATGCGCACACCAAGGACCTGCCCTGGACATAGGTGGCCATGCAATTTTACAGACTCTTTGAGTAGTGCATCAAAACGTGCTTTTTCCAGCATCAGATGTTATTCTCCCTTACACGAAATCAGGTCATCACCTCTAGAGTATATTTTAGGGGCAATTAAGACAAGGAGAACTTTTGGGCATGGGCAGATTTCCAGGACCAGACTTTTGGAAGGCGCTATTGACGCCAGGGGATGGAGGGGGCAAGAGGCGAGAACTCAGTGCGGAGTGTTGGGACAAGGCCGCTTTGACATATGATGACCTGGAGAGTGAACCAGACTATGCCCGCCAGGTCAGTGGGGTCGTGGAGAAAATGGCCCAAAAGGGGCTTTTTGAAAGACAGAATACACTCCTTGACATTGCATGCGGTACAGGCACTTATGCCATCATCTTCGCCCAGCGACTCAGGGAGGTGACTGGTATCGACATCTCCGGTGGTATGTTGGAACGGTTTAGACAAAAGGTGGAAGAAAAAGGGATTACAAACTGTAGGATCATCAAGGGCGACTGGTCGTCCTTTGATCTGGGCGAACAGTTTGACATCGTATTTTCATCTATGAATCCACTCCTTGGGTCCTACGAGAACATCGACAGAATGCTCGACACCTCTAGACGCTACCTAGTATTGGTAGGCTGGGCAGGGGTGAGAAAGAACCTGTTCCTTGAGGAGATCGGGAAGAAGATATTGGGCCACCCCCCAAAGTCACCTAAGAGCGACATAACTGTTGTGTTTGGATACCTCTATTCCCTTGGCTATGCCCCAGAGATAGAGTACTTTTACGGGACTTGGCACAGGCGATATCCCCTTGAGAAGCAATTAAAACGCATAATCTGGCGCCTTGAGTTTGAAAGGGACCTCAAAGAGGCTGAAAGGCAACTGGTTCGAGAGGAGCTTGAACGGATCAAAGACAAAGACGGCCTTGTGACCCTGAAGACACGGGTGAGGACTGGCTGCATAGTACTGGACAAGCAGTCGCAGGCATGAGCAACGCCATTTATTAAGGATTCATTAGAAGTTTGGGCCGCTCCAGGGCCCTGCACATCCCCTGTTCCGTGCACCATGATAGTGGCACAAAAAGCATCCATTAGGACCACCACAGTGATTCCAGGTATGGCACCTCTCACAGAAACGCTGTTGATATACCACTTCCCCTCCAGGCGGTCCAGAATATGGGACGACATCGCCATTGACCTCTCGCCGCAGGAGGTACGAGGAATTGAAGAAGGTCCCATGGGGTTCATGGCAGTCCAGACATGACAAGACGTAGTTACTCTGTACAGGGGCAACATTATATGGGGCCTTGATGGAACCAGGTGGTTGGCTTGGATCACTGCGATAAATGGGATTATCGCTCCCGTCTACCTTAAATAATCGGGCCCTTTCGCCGTGCATATCCCCTGTGGAAGACCAATCGATTGCCGTAAGATAGCCAGACGGGGTATTTGGATTCTTAGATGTAGACTGGGTGGTGGGCACCTGGTACTGGTGACAGTCGAGGCAAAAGCTATTGTAGTCTGGTGTAAGGGAACCATCATTAATACTTGTACCAGCAGGCTCATAAGTAGTTGTGGAACCGTAATAATATGGGGCACGATATGTGTTGTACTTGCTCATCCGTTCATTCAGGTCATCACCCCAAAGGGATTCATGGTCTGTGGGCCTTGAGATTACAGTATAGGTGGGGTCTGTAGGATGTGCCCAGTTCCTCCTCACGAGGTGTGGATTGTGGCAGGCAACACATGGATCGGATTCGCTTGTAAAGAAGGAAAATTTTGTACTTGCAAAGCGCCTTATGTCATAGAGGTTGTGATAGGATGAGCTGAGATTAAAGGTCC
>WGBU01000140.1 GCA_015494155.1 Deltaproteobacteria bacterium
GCCTTCTCTAAGTCCTCAGGAAAGCTCCCATAGCGGAAGCGAAGGGACTTTAACGCATCCTCAAATCCCTCATCACCATACCTTAAACATCTCAAGTCCATTGCCTAAAACTCCTATCTAACTCTCATCTCCCATACCAAACAGCAGTGCTCCAAGACGAAGTGCCTTGGAGCACTGACAATGCATCTCTGGCAGTATTTTGCTTCTATCTACTTACACCTTCCTATCTATTCAATCCTTATCACCACATATCTTGTGAATTCGCCATCTGTCAATCGTAAGAGGACACGGCGCTTCGACTTTCTCAGGGCCTCCATACACTCTTTTACATTGTGGACCCGCACGCGATTCACCTCTTCAATGAGAAATCCCGCACGAATCCCTGCCCTTTCAGCAGGACTTCCTGGCTCTACCTCAGAGACCAGCACCCCTTGCCCTTCCTTGTAGCCAAACTGTTCAGCCAGTTCTGGTGTGAGGTCCTGTATGCTGAGCCCAAGCTTCTTGAGTATGCCGTGCCTTACACCACCCACAGTGGTCTCGCCAGGCTTTTCCCCAATCTTCACCACAAGTAGCTTCTTTTTCCCGTCTCGGAGCACAAGCAACTTCACCTTGGTGCCAGGGGGCGTGAGGGCAATTCTATTCCTCAAGTCTCCCACATCCTTCACCTTTTGACCATTCAACTGGAGTATGATGTCACCCTGCTTGAGCCCACCGCGCTTTGCAGGAGAGTCGTCGGCAACCTCTGTAACCAAGACACCCTCTGGTTTTTCCAGCCCAAAACTCTTGGCAAGGTCCTCATCGATCTCTTGGATGACCACGCCGAGCCAGCCGCGCACCACCTTACCCTTCTCTATGAGCTGTCTCATTACGGCCTTGGCCATATTGATTGGGATGGCAAACCCAATCCCCATGTAGCCGCCACTCCTGGAAAATATGGCAGTGTTCATCCCTATGGCCTCACCCCTAATATTGATGAGCGGGCCACCGGAGTTCCCTGGATTTATGGCAGCGTCTGTCTGGATGAAGTCTTCATAATCATTGATCCCAATTCGGTTCCTACCCTTTGCGCTCACAACACCCACAGTCACGGACTCGCTCAGGCCAAATGGGTTTCCCACTGCAATCACCCATTCTCCCACCTGAAGCTTGTCTGAATCACCCAGGGGGAGTACTGGGAGATCATCGTCTGCATCGATCTTGATGACGGCTACGTCAGACTGGGGGTCTGTGCCGATTATCTTGGCCTTAAACTCCCTGCCGTCAAAGAGCCTCACCTCTATGAGGTCTGCCCCACCAACCACGTGATTGTTGGTGAGGATGTAGCCCTTTTTGTCCACTATGAAACCAGACCCCTGGCCGCGCTCTTTAAATTTCCTCTTGGGCTGGGGCCTGTGAAACCTGGGGCCGAAAAAGCGTTGGAAGAATGGATCGTTGAAAAAGTCAAATGGGTCCATGTAGTTGAAAGGCCCCTGGGCAGTGCTCTTTTCAACGGTCTTCTCCACCCTGATAAACACTACGGCTGGCCTTGCCTTCTGAACTACCTTGGCAAATGCCTTGGCAGTGCGGTCTAAGAGGGCGATGTCCGGGTCCAGGGGCTTGGCCTCCAGTTGGTTTGCACTCAATGCGAGCATAAGAAAAACCAATAGAAACACACCACCTAAGGCCTCGCGCACACAAGAAACGCTCTTCATGATCAAACATCCTCCTTTCGTTCTTCACTCACTCCTTCTACCTCTTCCCTGAACTCCTCCTCGCTCATTACCTCTTGAACTAGAAGTCTCTCTGCCACACGATTCAAGGCATCTTTGTGCGTCTCAAGGATTTCCCTTGCACGCTTCAATTCCCTGTCCAGGATGGCCCGTACCTCCTTGTCCACCTTGCTCATCAACTCGGGGCTCATCTGGATGGTCTGTTCACCCATCATGGGCACCTTTAAAAATGGTGAGGTCTCCCGCGCCAGGGCAATTGGGCCGACCTCGTCACTCATACCGAATCTTGTAATCATACTCCTTGCAATCTCTGTTGCAACCTCAAGGTCGTTCTGCGCACCAGAGCTTATCTCGCCGAGGACGAGCTCCTCTGCCACCCGCCCCCCGAGGCTCACACAGATCTTGTCCTCTAACTCACTCTTTGTCATGAGGTATTTCTCCTCCTCAGGGAGCTGGAGGGTATAGCCAAGGGCAGCTTTACCCCTGGGAATGATGGAAATCTTGGCAACAGGGGGGGCATTGGGGCAGAAAAATGCCACAAGGGCATGGCCCGCCTCGTGATATGCCACTCGCTTTCGCTCCCGCTCACCAAGGCGCCTAGACTTTCTCTCTGGGCCTGCAAGCACCTTTTCCACTGCCTCTTCCAGATGTTCTTGAGAAATGGCACTGGCACCATGACGTGCTGCCAGGAGTGCTGCCTCATTCATGAGATTTGCAAGGTCTGCCCCTGAGAAACCAGGTGTCCTTAGGGCGATCTTCTTTAGGTCCACATCAGGGGCCAGTGGTTTCCCCCTGGCATGGACCTTCAAGATGGCCTCTCTACCCTGGACGTCTGGTGCATCCAGCACCACCTGTCTGTCAAAGCGTCCAGGTCGAAGGAGTGCGGGATCGAGCACCTCTGGCCTGTTGGTAGCAGCCAAAAGGATCACGCCAATATTGGGCTCAAAGCCATCCATCTCCACAAGGAGCTGGTTCAGGGTCTGCTCCCTCTCTTCGTGTCCGCCTACTGAGAGCCCCCCTGATCGAAACTTCCCAATGGCATCTATCTCATCTATGAATATGATGCAAGGGGCGTTTTGTTTCGCCTGATTGAAGAGATCCCTCACCCTGGCAGCACCCACGCCAACAAACATCTCTACGAACTCTGACCCAGAGATACTGTAAAATGGCACCCCTGCCTCTCCGGCGAGTGCCCGGGCAAGGAGCGTCTTACCCGTACCAGGAGGCCCCAAGAGCAATACGCCCTTTGGGATCTGGGCACCAAGTCGCCTAAATTTCTCTGGCTTCTTTAAAAACTCCACTACCTCTTTTAGCTCTTCCTTTGCCTCATCACAGCCGGCCACATCGTCAAACCTAACACCCGTATCCTTTTCCATGGCGATCTTTGCCTTGGACTTTCCAATGGAAAGTAGGCCAGCTCCTGGCCGTCCCATGGCCCTTATAAAGAGAAACCAGAGCCCTACCCAAAATAGTATGGGTACAATAGTACTCCAGAACACCTGGCTGAAAAAACTCTCCTGGACCCCTGTGTAGTCCACGTCATTTTTGTCTAGGAATTCCACGAGCTTGGGGTCATCCACACGCACTGTCCTAAAGAAAACGATCTCGCCAGCGCCCCCGTATTCCTTTTGGAGCCTCTTTACGAGTTCCCCCAAGGCGGCAGCGGTCTTTTTGCCACCTTCTGCCTCTTCTATCTGGCGCACCTTCTCCCTCAGACCCGAAAGCCGCTCCTTTGGTCCCATGTAGGCAAGCCCCTTTACCTCGTTCTTGTTTATGAGGGCATAGAGGATGCGTCCATCTTTTACGAGGTGTTTAAATTGGGCGTATGGGATCTCTTTTGTCTGAAAGTGGAGGATAAGCTGTGGGAGCCCAAGGATCAGTACGAGGCCAATAATCCAGTAAAGTGTAGTAAATACGACCTTTTTCTTCTCTTTTGGAATCTTAGCCATCTAGATCCTTGGGCACTGTCTTAGGCCGGACCGGCCACAGATGAGACTGGCCGACTCACGCCGACTAGTGACCCTGTGGCATGCCACCATGTCCTCCGCCATGGAATCCGTGCATTCCACCCATGGGAGAACCTTTGGGCATCTCTATCTTCACTTGCTCTAGGGCCTCTTTGTTGACCTTGACCTCATATTTTTGCCTTACGTCTTTGAGGAGCTTTTCCAACTCTTTTTGGCGCTTCTCCTGGAGTGCCCTCTGCTTAACAAAGCTCTCCACCTTGTCAAAGGGCTTTGCCTGGGCAGCCTTTACATCCTCCACCTGGATTAGGTGCCAGCCAAATATGGTCTTTACAGGATCGCTGATCTCGCCAGGCTTTAGGCTGAATGCTGCCTTTTCAAACTCTGGTACCATACGCCCCTTTCCAAAGTAGCCCAACTCCCCACCTCTGTCCTTTGTGCCAGGGTCATCAGAGTACTTTTTTGCAAGCTCACCAAAGTCTTCGCCCTTCTCTGCCATCTTCTTTATATCCATTGCCTTCTTTTTGGCCTCTTCCCATGCCTTCTCATCGCCACCAGCGGGTACCTTTATGAGGATGTGCCTCGCCTTCACCTGGGCCTGCTGTGTATATTGATCCTTGTGCTTCTCATAATATGCCTTGACCTCGTCGTCTGTTACCTTGACCTTGTTTTCTATATAACGGCGAGAAAACTCTTGGGCCAAGAGTGCATTCTTCAGGTCTTCAAGGCGCTTTTTCACCTCTGGGTCCTGGTCGAGCTTCATCTCCCTGGCCTTCAATGCCATAAGGGTGACCTCCACCCACCGTTCAAGGAAGCTATCGCGAAATTTCTTGTTGGATGCAATGGCCATTTGAAACTGTGGCGGCAGGCTCTTTACCTGGGCCTCAAAGTCCTTCACCGTGAGTTTATATGGTCCAACCTGGGCTATGACTGCATCTCCCTGCTCTTCCTTTGCCTGTACAGTAGTAATAGTTGAGATCGTAATGGCGATACATAGGGCCATCGCCAACGGAAAAAGCCTTTTAAAAATCCTTCCTGTTTGTTGCATCTAGTGATATCTCCTTTCTGTTATTTAATGACGGTTTTCTTACTATAAAGACCTGGTCTGACACTGCAATTGGGTGCAACAAGGCAGCCTTGCCCCAGGAGCGTACCTGGATTGGTTACAGAATTACACCCTGTTTGTACGCCATCGCCCAGGATGGCTCCGATTTTGCGCCTTCCGGTATCGAACCTCTTTCCATCGATATTAAGTACTATATTGCGGCCATCCAGCCTCAGGTTGGCAAGCTTGGTGCCTGCCCCAAGGTTCACCCCATTTCCTAGGATGCTATCTCCTATGTAGGCAAAGTGTCCTGCCTTGGCCCCACCCAGAAAGATCGAGTGCTTAACCTCTGTGGTGTGACCAACCACACAGGATCTACCAAAAAAGCAGTCTCCACGCACATATGCCCCCTGTCTTACCTCTGTACCATCCATGATTACAGTTGGCCCATTTATGTAGGCAGATGATTCGATCACCACTCCCCTGCCGATCTCCACATGTCTGTCGGCAAAGGTCACACCAGCTTGGATGAGCGACGCCTCTGGCCTTGGCTCGCCTTCCACTATGATCTCGATCTTACCCTTTTGGTTCTGGACGATCTCAAAGCCTTCATCGAGCCAGCCTCCAGGGAGTATGACGATTGGGGCTGTGATGGGTACATAAGGCTCTATAATGTCGGGCACATTGGGCCTAATGTGGCGTCTAAGTATCTCTTTAAGGGCATCTAGGACCTTCCATACTGGTTCAACTGTGGAAAAGAGCCCTTTTAATACTGGATGATCCAACCTCGAAAGGTCAAAAAAGGCGCGAGGCGCAAGCGCTTCCATACTATTCCACCTCGTCTTCTATGGCATCTCTTAGTAGTCTTATTGCAATCTCAATATCATACAAATGGGAGGGAAAGGCACCTTTGCGATTCTCTTCCCTGTGGAGCCTTTTTGCCTCAAGAATTGCAGAGTATGGCACCCACCCATGTTCGTCCCATAGTGAAGGGTCATCGTCGGAATAGGGTCTAAACTCCACTTCATTTGCTGTGAGCCTCACATACATTCTGAGGCCCTTCTCACCTAGGATGGGATGATAAAAAATACCCTTATCGTCGCGCACTCTGTTTACTCCTTCAAAAAGGAATGATAAATGAAACCATACATTATGCAAGTATAAACTGGAGCAATGTCTACGCCCATGATGAATGAGAACCACACATGCCCCCTTGGTGAGACCGACTGCCCACACCTCCATCGGCTGAAGCAACTCGAGAGGATGCTTGCCGAACTCAGGGAAGAGATCAAGATAGATGCCCTTACAGGGCTTAAGACCCACGCACACTTCATGGAGGCCCTTAGAGGGGAGATGGAGAGGACGAGGCGCACGGGATTACCTACCACGCTCATCATGATGGACATAGACCACTTCAAGAGGGTAAACGATGAATATGGCCACGAGGCGGGAAACGTGGTGTTACAGGGTGTAGGGCGTATCTTAAGGGAAAACGTAAGGGCATTGGACATACCGTGCAGATATGGAGGCGAGGAGTTCGCCATAATACTGCCTGCCACAGATCTTGGGCAGGGGCTTAGACTGGCAGAGAGGTTAAGACGCCTCATAAAGGGTGAAAAATTCGAGTTTAGGGGGAGACCAATACAGGTTACAGCGAGCTTTGGGGTGGATTCGTACAAATCCTACGACCCACCAGACCTGGAGGATTTTATTCATAAGACAGACCTCCTCTTGCTCAAGGCAAAGCAGGGTGGACGGGACAGAATAGAGTCGCCATCACCTGAATTGCTTAGGACCACTGATGTTACCCAGGACGAGAAACTCGCCCTATTTGGAGGAGACAGGTGAGAAAGGACAACTTGACAATTCCTTGGGATAAGGTGCGATTTGTAGCAGACCTTCACATACACTCGAACTATAGCCGGGCCACCAGCCAGGAGATGACCCCCAGGCGACTCAATGAATATGCAAAGATGAAGGGCATAAAGGTGATGGGTACAGGCGACTTTACCCATCCATTATACCTTAAAGAGCTAGAGGAGGCCCTTGAAAAGGCGCCAGATGGCTTTTATTGCCTGAAAGACGATCCCCAGGGGACTCGTTTTTGCCTGAGTGCTGAGATCTCGAACATCTTCTCCTGGCATGGAAAAACCCACCGCATTCATATGGTAATAATCGTTTCAGACCTAAAAGAGGCCCAAACCATACAGGCCCACCTAAAGAGGCTTGGCAACGTTTCTTCAGATGGAAGACCCATATTCGGATTTCCAGCCAAGGACTTGGTCAGGATCGTAAGGGAGTCTTCGGATAACTTCCTCGTCATACCTGCCCACATCTGGACACCATGGTTTTCCCTGTTTGGGGCCAAGTCTGGGTTTGATTCCATTGAAGAGTGCTTCGAGGAGGAGACAGAACACATATACGCGCTCGAGACAGGACTCTCGTCCGACCCACCTATGAACTGGATGTGGTCTGCCCTCGACAGGTTTACCTTGGTTTCAAATTCAGATGCCCACTCACCCCAGAAGATAGGGAGGGAGGCCAATTGCTTTTCATGTGAACTAGACCTCGAGGCCATGTTCCAGGCCATAAGAGAGCCCCAAAAGGGCTTTTTGGGCACAATTGAATTCTTTCCAGAAGAAGGCAAATACCATTGGGACGGCCACAGGCTCTGCGGTGTTGCCCTCTCACCCAAAGAGACCATTAGGCTTGGGGGATTGTGTCCCAAATGCGGTAAACCCCTTACAGTAGGCGTAATGCATAGGGTATTGGAGTTATCGGACAGAGACGAGAGCACGGTCCCTGATGGGGCACTGCCTTTTGAACACTTGATCCCACTGAGCGAGGTCCTTCAGGAGGCCTTGGGGGTGAAAAGTTTTTCGAAAAGGGTGAGGCAGGAATATGAACGCATTGTAAAGGAGATAGCACCAGAGATAGACGTATTGTGTCGTATTCCCATAGAGACATTAAAGGGGGTGCTTTCAGAAAGGTTGATCCAGGGGATTCTCAATATGCGAGAGGGCCGCGTCGATATAATGCCTGGCCATGATGGAGAGTACGGTATCATAAGTCTCTATGGCTCTGACTCAAAGGATGTCAAAAAGACGGCCATAAAAAAGAAGGGCAATAAAAAGGCACATCAAAAGACACTCTTCTGACGGTACAAACAATCACTTAAGTATTCTCTCTCTATAGGGGCCTAGACGCTGTCTTACCTTCTGTGGCATCTAGGCCCCAAGAGTTTAGAGCTATACAAGCAACCCTATGGGAGGGTCCCATTTTTAAACGAGATTATGATCCCAAGCCCTGCTACAACTATAAACCAGCCCACCAACAATATGTTTGCGAGACTACCTACCTTTTCAGGTATGACCACCACCTTTCCAGGCTCAGTGCGTCCGGTCTTGAAGGCACAGAGTAGAGGGAAGTAAAGTACAACAAGCCCCAAGACAAACGTTGCGAAGAAGAGGAGCGTGCTCCCCCAGCTTAGATTGAGCTTATATGCAAAGATGCTGTAATCGAATGCCCCAACATACTTCATCCTCAAAATCTCCCTGGCATAGCTCATGACGAACACTGTTATGAGGAGTAGTACGGTAATGGGTATGGCGTGGTTGGCTGGATCATTTTGAGAATTGGCCAAATAGAGGATAAAGATTACTGCGGCAAGGACAGAGAGGAGGAAAACAGGATTGCTCAAAAATCCCAAGGATTCTGGCACCTCGCCGGCCCACCAAAATCCCGTGGCCGCCGCAAGCAGGGTCCCATAGAGGGCAATATTTACTCCCTTTTTGGCAACATATGCGAGATACTCTGGCTCCATGTCCGGCCTTGGCGAAAAGTACCAGGCGTAGAGTATCATGTATACCCCTGTCACAGCAAAAGAGGCCATAAAGAAGTGTAGGAGCCGCCCCAAGGCCATGCCATGAAACCTCGCTCCCCCTGTGAGCAGCGCACCATTTCCATCTATGAGCCACTTGTGCCACATATCTGGCAGCAATGCCTCCATGGTCAGGGTATGGATGGTAATGCCTGCTAGGGCCATGGCCCCAAACGCCACATAGGCCCAAAATAGTTTGAGTTCTCCATACGCATCTCCCTTTTTATTACCCAAATAAAACCCATATGCGGCATAAAATGCAGTACATACCCACACTAGGAATAACATTGCCCATATGGCACTCATGGTATTGGATGCATACCAAAACGGATCATAGATGACCTGCACAAAGAGGAGTGGAGCCACTCCCAACACAATGGCAACTGATAATATGATGGTGGAGGCCTTGGCAAGGCCGCGTGCAAGTCGCCTTCCGTAGGGGCCACCCTTCCAGGCCTCCCATATGGAAATAGCCAGGCCCCCTACTACGACATTGACGCACACAATATGAAGCGTGAAGGTTAGGACCATCAAGAATTGAAAGACAACTGGGAAAAATGGCACGCCAGATGGGTCTCTCATACCATTTAAGAATTGAGCTAGATCCATTTATTCACCTCCTTTTGGGAGTGTAGCGAGGTATTCACCTATGAGCTCTTTGTCTAGATCGTTCCCTGGAAATTCGGGCATATATGGATAGTCTCCCAGGGCGTCCATAAAGCCGGCTATGTCCTCGGCCTCCTCAACCCCTACTCTACTGAGCAAAGAGGGAAGTGGTCGAATGATTCCATTCACCTCAAATGAATGGCAATTACCACAGAGAAAGAGGGCAAGCATGCGTCCTGCCTTTATGCGATCTTCGGCCCGATCGAGATCCAGGTGCTTTGCCCAATACAAGGATTTTGTAATACCTTTTTCCTGATACTTTGCCACTTCACTCTTGACCCCTAGGGCAGGTACGTCCCGAGCGATGATCTGGTTCCCATACATATACTGACTTATGATATATGGACGCCTTGCACCCTCTCTAAAGCCTTCACCTGCACCGATTCCAATAAATAGGACTAGAAGGATGATGATTCCTGTGACTGTGCCAGCCATCTGAGGCCTTATGAGGCCAAAAATTATGAAGTATAGGAGTACAATAAAATACGCAATTGCCGCAACACAGAGGAGGGTCTTGAGGTATGGTAGACCTCCATGAAAGGCCATGTCTTTTACACTTTCAGGTAGCTTAAAAAGATACCATAGGGTAAAGATTGCCCCAAAGACCATGCCTGCAATTCCCCATAGACTGGCCTTTCTCACTATCTCCTGGCCGACGGCCTTGTTCTTCATACGACTGGCCACGATAGTGGCGTATATGCCTGCAATCCCCAGCATCATAGAGGTCCTGACAAAGAGTTGTGGCCAGTAGGTCTGGTTGAAAAAGCCGTCAAAAAATCCTCCAGTCTCGATCCACTTGCCAGACGTCAACATGAACCCCAAGATACCTGTAATTATCACCATACTTATCCAGGCTGCTAAGGCATAGGCGACGCCCAGCTTCAAGTGGCTCTCTTTATCGATCCTGCCCAGGGTATAGTAATAGACATAGATCGTTGCTATCTCCAGAAAAAAGAATACCCACTCAGTTGCCCATCCCCAGACATAGTTGTGGATAAGACCGGAGATTCCACGCGGGCTTGCCACAGTTGCAGAAAACCAGATCCCCACCCCAGTAATACTTCCTATGACAAAACAGAATATTAGTATGAGTAAGGTGAACCTACTTAAAAAGTCATAGAGCTCTGGTCTATCCTTTTTTACGGCTTCCCTTTCAATATAGGCGTTGAACCAGAATGCCCCTGTCGCAAGATGGGAGGGTAAGATATGAAAGCTCGCGATAAAGGCTATAATCATTCCAGATGTAACAAGAGGAACTTCCCAAAACGGATACATTCCTTCCTCCTTTCCTTTTCCTTCCCTAATGATTATTAAACAATTTAACAGACTCTTAAATCAAATGGACAAGTTATCCTTCAACCGTCATATCACAGCCCAGCCTATCACCCCCTTCCCTTTGATGAGTTTTGATGACTATCGAACTCTATCTTAAGCATATTTATTTTCATCGCCATGGCAAATCTTTTTTCAAAAAGGGACAGGCGAATAATAATAGTTTCACTTGACCAACAGCCAAATTTTGGTATTATGGGACAGGCGAATAATTGAGGAGGGGTTTGTATGCCGAGGATTCCAAGGTTGATTGTTAGAGGCGAAGAGGCGGTCTACCATGTGATCTCACGCACGGCCCTAGATGGCTTTGTGATTGAGGATGAGGATAAGGAATATTTATTGGGTCTCATCAAGTGGCTTTCTTCAGTATTTTTTGTTGAAATTCTAGGCTTTTGTATCATGGGTAACCATTTTCACTTACTGGTTAAGGTGTTTCCAGGTGAGCGTTTTAGTGATGAAGATGTAATGAATAGAGCAAAAAAGTACTATGGAAAGC
>WGBU01000141.1 GCA_015494155.1 Deltaproteobacteria bacterium
TCTGTAGGATGTGCCCAGTTCCTCCTCACGAGGTGTGGATTGTGGCAGGCAACACATGGATCGGATTCGCTTGTAAAGAAGGAAAATTTTGTACTTGCAAAGCGCCTTATGTCATAGAGGTTGTGATAGGATGAGCTGAGATTAAAGGTCCCAAGGATGTCTGAGGCCTCATGGGTAGGATAACCTCCAAAGACGTTACTGTACTGATAATTTATGATGCCACCACCTACCTGATAGGAGCCTGTCCCGATGTGACATGCAAAGCAGAAGTTGTCCGTCTGGCTGTATGGATTTGTGGTGGCACCGCTAAATGGGTCTAGAAATAGGGCAAATGGGGATGTATTTCCAGAACTTGGGGATGGTTCGTTTCCATCTACGCTGGCGTGTTGTTCGTGACAGTGGGCACAATTCCCTCGGGCATACCCCTTGGTGTCCATTCCGGAGCGATAGACTCCTGTTGAACTATCTCCATGGGCACAGTTGATATAAGGACCGCATAGGGCACGCCCTGGAAATAGTATTGCCATGAGGCAGACTAAAAAGATGTAAAAGAACATCTTACACCCACATTCCACAATAATTTTAAATCCTACTAAAAAGATAGCCCCAAAAGGGGCCTCCTGTAAAGATTAATCTCAAAAAAATAAACGGTATTTTGTTTTAAATAGTGCAGATGACTTAAGATTAGCGGGCGATCATAGACCTCAGGATGTCTGCGGCGTTTTCTGCGTGGTCAGCCGCTCTCCCAATCAGTTCCACCAGCCGCAGGGTATACATCACTGCCAGGGGTTCAGACACCTTGTCAAAGATCATCTTCTTCAGCTCGTGTTCCACAAGGTCTGCCTCGTGTTCTCTCCTTCTCAAGGCCAGGATCTTGTCTTTTATATGGGTCCTCACATCCTCGTCGCCTGTCTGGAAGTAGGTACGGGCAGCATGGATTATGGGCTTGAGGTCTTGACAGATAGAAAGACACATGGCGTAGAGATCGTAGAGTTTGTCCTTCAAATCATCAGGTAGGTCCACTCTCTTATAACTAAGCCACTCTATGATGTCTTCAGCAGTATCGGCGATATTGTCTTCCTCTTGGAGATAGAGAAAGAGTTCAAACTTGTCTATGGGCATGATGATGCCCTTTGGAAGGTGTGCCCTGACATTTCTACTTATTAGATCAGCAGCGTGTTCAAGTTCAGAGACCTTTTCACTTATGGCCTCAAAGAGCTTCTCCTCTCCCTCAAAATAGGCACTCAGCGCACCCCTTGCCTCCTCAAAACAGTCTGCAACGTATTTCGAGTGATTCTCAAGGCACTCAAGGGGCTCTCTTCGTTTGGTATCTCCAATAGGTGAAGGGCATGGATACTCTTCTTCTGCCTCTGTGGATGAGGGTTCCTCTTTTATGGGCTCTTCCTTGCCAAAGGTATGCCTTACAAGTCTACCTTCTACAAAGAAGATCACGTCCTCTGCGATATTCGTTGCGAGATCTGCTATCCTCTCGATATTTAGGGCCAAGATGATATGGTAGATACCTGCCCTAATCTCTAGCCTCTGGGCCTCCACAGAGTCTATCTCGTCGTTCACCACCTGTATGTACAGCTCATCCACCACCTTGTCGCGTTCCTTGACCTCCCAAGCGAGGTTCGAATCGGCATAGACGAATGAGTTTATACTATCGCCAAGCATGGCGATGGCATGGTTTGCCATCTCTTTTAGACCAGGAGAAGCAGTACTCAATGACGAGGTGTCTGTTGAGAGTTCGTGTACCTTTTCGGCAATATTTACTGCGTGGTCCCCTACCCGTTCGAGCTGTTCGGCTATCTGCATGGATGAGGTGAGAAAACGCAGGTCCACTGCCATGGGCTGCTGCAAAACCAGGGTCTTGAGCACCAAGGAGTCGATCTTGTTTTCCATCTCGTCGATCTCCCAGTCATGTTCTATGACACGCTGGGCCAATTCTGGATTCTTCTGTTGCCAGGCGAGAATGGATGTCCGCACTGCCTCTTCCACCAGTGCCGACATCTGGAGTAATAAGTTCTTTATCTCTGCTATCTCTCTTTGGACCCTTGCAGTCATAATGATGCCCCCTTTTTGCCTCAGCTCCCAAAGGCAGCGGCAATGTGTTCGATATCCACCCGGTCGCCATCCTTCCTTATAAATACACAGTCGAACCTATAATCATATCCCCTTTCACCTTCTCGCATTATGTACCACATGGCTGCCTTTTTTATACGCTCTATCTTCCAGGGTGTAATTGCCTCTTTTATCCCACCAAAGCCATTGGTGGAACGGGTCTTCACCTCTACGAACACTATAAGGTCCCCCTTTTTACAGATCAGGTCTATCTCGCCCACTGGGACCCTGTAGTTTCTCTCGAGTATATCATAACCCCTGTCTTTGAAAAAGGACGTTGCAATATCTTCGCCAAGGGCACCAAGTGCCCGTGCTCTAGCTCTATCCCTCTTTGCCACCTCTTACACCCTTAAAGCTCATCCTGTGGATGGGACATGGGCCATAACGACTGAGGGCCTCTTTGTGTCCTCTGGTGGGATAGCCCTTGTGCTGGGCAAAGTTGTATTGGGGATATTGACTGTGGTATTCGACCATGAGTGTATCACGATATACCTTGGCCACTATGGATGCCGCAGAAATGGTATGGGACAGAACGTCTCCCTTTGGGATGGCCTTGAGGGGAACGGCAGACTTAAACGGCTGATTGCCGTCTACTAGGAGGGCATGGGGTGGTGGATCAAGGGCCTCCACTGCCATCTTCATGGCCTTTAAAGAGGCCCTTAAAATATTCATTTGATCTATGTCACTGGGGCCAACCACACCTATGCCCCAGGAGACGGCCTTTTCCTTAATCTGCCTGGCGAGTCCCTCGCGTTCTACTGGAGAGAGGGCCTTTGAATCGTCTACCCCTGGTATGATGCAATCTACTGGCAGTATTACAGCGCACGCGACTACAGGGCCTGCCAGGCAACCGCGTCCCACCTCGTCCACACCGGCCACCAGGGTCAGACCCTTTGACCAGAAGAGCCTCTCGAACCTGAAGACATCCGGTCTTTCGCCCTCTCCAGGTCTGAATAACCCTTTGGGACGCGCCACAATAGCCTACTTGGCACGAATCTTTTGCTTGGCTGCCTTGCCCCTGAGATCGCGCAGGAAGTAAAGCCTGGACCTCTTATGTCTTCCAGTGCTCACCACCTCTATCTTATCGATCATGGGTGAGTGAAGGGGGAAAGTCTTCTCAACCCCTACACCATAGGAGACCTTCCTTACAGTGAACGTCTCAGAGACACCACCTCCACGCCTTCTTATCACCACACCCTCAAAGACCTGAATCCTCTCTTTTTCCTCACCTTCGCGAATCTTGGTGTGCACCTTCACAGTGTCACCTGGCCTAAATTCTGGGATATCCATCCTCATCTCTTCAAAGGCCAGCTTTTTTAAAATGTCCATATCTACATCCTCCTTGTGAGTAATCTGTCTAGTGTTATGGCCACTGCACTCCTGACAGACAGGTGATTGTAGCCTTTTTTACCTTGAATGGGTTCTACTATAAAGTCTGAAAGGTTAAAAACCTCTTGTGCCAACCCTCCACCAGTCCCAAACAGGATGATCAAGGGTGTGTGTGGGCTTGAGTCCAGGCGCATCCTGGCTGCTTCCCAAGATATGCGCTTTTCACCCCCCTTGGCACTTGTGGCCCATGTCTCCGGAGCCGCACCCCATGCTGCCCTGATCTCGTGGACTGCTTGGGCGATGGTAGCTGCATATCTTACGATTTTAAAGGCCTCGCACCTTGTGGGATTGGTCTTAGCCCCTGCCCCAGTGAGCCAGTGTGCTAGGATCTCCTCGAGGAGTATCTGCTGGGATGGTGCAGGATTTATCACGTAAAAGGCATCCACTCCATAGGTCTTACACGTCCTTGCAATATCGTGGATGTCGAGATTCGTTATGGCAGAGGTCACAGGCTCCCCACGCCTATTTACAACTGGGTGGTGTACGAGTCCCACATAAAGTGGTCTATGGGTTATTGGTTCCATCTCTAAGGCCCTTTAATATCTCTAGGTCCTCATCTGTAAGGGGTGCCTTCTCCAGGAGGTCTGGCCGACGCCTCATTGTGATCTCCAGGGCCTTTTTGCGTCGCCAAAGAGCAATCTTTCTGTGATCACCGCTCAAGAGCACCTCTGGCACTCCCCAGCCCATGAACTCCCTGGGGCGTGTGTATTGTGGGTGTTCCAAGAGTCCTGTAGAAAAGGACTCTTTTACTGGAGACTGGGAACAGCCCAGGACCCCAGGCAAGAGCCTGACCACTGCATCCATCACCACTAAGGCTGCCACTTCACCACCACTCAGGACATAATCGCCAATGGAGAGCTCGAGGTCCACCAGGTGTTGGGCGACCCTCTCGTCCACCCCTTCATATCGCCCACAGATGAGTACAATACGATCCTTTTTTGAAAGGGCCTGGCACAGTTCCTGGTCCAGGATCTCTCCCCTTGGGCTAAGGAGTATCCTGAAGGGACTAGGGCCAAGGGGCTGGATGTGTTCAAGGCACCGGTATATGGGCTCGATCTTCATTACCATGCCTTCGCCACCGCCAAAGGGGCGATCATCTGTGGTCTTGTGTTTGTCTGTGGCAAAGTCGCGGATGTCCCACAGCCTCACCTCAAAGGCCCCTTTTTCAAGACCACGCCTTAAGATGCTCACCTCGAGGGGCGAGTGAAAAAACTCAGGAAAAATCGTCAAAATGTCAAAGAGCATTCGCTTCTAAAAGCCCTGGAGGCGGATCGATCACAATGGTACGTTCCTGCCGCCTGATCTCCTTCAAGATCTCGCCTACCACTGGAACGAGAAACTCGCCACTTTCTCCCTGGCACATAAGGAGATCGTGTCCCTTTGTGGCCATACAACCTGTCACCTTGCCAAGCCTATTTCCATCCACATCCACCACTGAAAACCCCTCCACCTCGAACCAGTAGAACTCGTCCTCGTCGAGGGGTGGAAGGTCGCAATCCCTGCATAACAACTCGCAACCCCTATAGCTCTCGGCAGTGGTCCTGTCTTCTAGGCCGCCCAACTCCAGTATTACACGCCCTTCCTTCTTCTTCCTAACCCGCTTTATCTCAAAGGTCGTCGCCTTTTGGCCACTTTCACCTGGATGTGCCAATATTATCTGATCCAGTGCCCGGATGCCCTCATAGGCCCTGGAGTACAAAAAGATTTCAAGGGCTCCACGTATGCCGTGGGCCCTTCGCACCTTTCCTATGGGTAAAAGGCCCTCTTTTCGAGCCTTTTTCACAGACCTTTTTGACTCAAATTTTTCTATTTCTCACCTATTCGAGGATCTCCAGTACGGCTCTCTTCTTCAGCTTTGTAGAGGCCGCACTCAGGATTGTCCTCATGGCACGCGCAGTCCTTCCCTGCCTCCCAATGACCTTTCCAAGGTCTTCTTTTGCCACCTTTAGTTCGATTACAGATGTCTGTTCCCCTTCGATCTCGTTTACCTCAACTGCATCTGGATTGTCTACCAGGGCCTTTGCAATGTACTCGATCAACTCCTTCATGAGCACCTCCAGGTGATTTTAGATTATGCAGCCTGTTCCTTAAAAAAGCCGGCCTTTTTAAGTAAACTGCGAACTGTATCTGTGGGCTTGGCACCCTCCCCCAGCCACTTCTTCACCTTATCAAAATCCACCTTGAACTCGTAAGGGTCCTTTAGAGGATCATAAGTACCGAGCACTTCGAGAAAACGTCCATCCCTCGGGGCCTGAGAATCTGCTGCAACTACCCTGTAAAACGGACGCTTTTTTCTACCGCCCCTGGAAAGTCTGATTCGGATCGCCATCAAAACCTCCTAATATGGTTTTTACGATTAAAGTTACAAATATGGGCCATAGAAGATAATGAAAAAATCTGGATATGCAAGGCAAAAATAATATCTCCTATTTTTATGTGCAATCCTCGGAGAGATCACCCAAACAGTCCTTGGGGAAGCCCCCTAAACTTGCCCTTTCGCATCTTTTTGAGCATCTTGTGCATCTCTGCATAGTTCTTGAGGAGTTTGTTCACGTCCTGGACAGTGGTGCCGCTACCCTTGGCAATCCTGCGCCTCCTGCTCGCATTGATTATCTTATAGTTTGCCCGTTCCTCAGGCGTCATGGAGTTTATTATGGCCTCTATGTGAATGAGCTCTTTTTCATCAGGTATGAGCCCTTTCATCTTCTTAATCTTGTTAAAGCCGGGTATCATACTGAGGATCTGTTCGAAGCTCCCAAGTTTTCTCAACTGGCGCAACTGATCCCTAAAGTCCTCCAAGGTAAAGGCGTCCTTTTTGATCTTCTCCTGGAGCTTTAGCGCCTTTTCCCTGTCCAGGGTCTCTTGCGCCTTCTCGATAAGGCTGAGTACGTCCCCCATCCCAAGGATTCGATTGGCAATCCTCTCTGGATGAAAAACCTCGAACTCATCCAATTTTTCCCCAATGCCCACAAACTTTATTGGAGTACCGGTCACGGCCTGGATGCTCAGGGCAGCACCTCCCCTGGCATCGCCTTCGAGCTTGGTGAGTATCACCCCTGTTATCCCAAGAGTATCGTGGAATGTCTTGGCTATATTCACAGCATCCTGACCGGTCATGGCATCTGCCACTAGGAGTATCTCCTGGGGCTCCACCCTCTCCTTCATGGCCTTGAGTTCACCCATGAGCGCCTCATCCACATGGAGTCGGCCAGCGGTGTCGATAATAACTGTATCCAAATTGAGTAATGGCGCCTTCATAACCGCCTGCCTGGCGATCTCCACAGGAGGCTGGGATGGGTCTGTCGGAAAGCACTCTACTCCCACCTGTTTGGCCAGGACCTCCAGTTGTTTTATGGCAGCAGGTCTCTGGCAGTCTGCAGGCACTAGATAGGGTCTCCTGCCCTTCTTCTTGAGGAAACGGGCAAGCTTTGCACTGGTGGTGGTCTTACCAGACCCCTGCAGCCCCACCAGCATTATCACAGCAGGGGTCTTGCCAGCCAGGTTGAGCCCCTGGCTCTTGCCCCCAAGGGTCTTCACCAGTTCTTCCTGGACGATCTTCACCACCTGCTGACCAGGAGTGAGGCTCTCCAGCACCTCCTGGCCTAGGGCGCGCTCCTTGATCCTGGCGATGAAATCCTTCACCACCTTATAGTTTACGTCTGCCTCGAGGAGCGCCAGGCGTACCTCTCTCAGTCCTTCCTGGATGTTTTCTTCTGTTAGGCGCCCGTAGCCCTTCAGCTTTTTGAATACTGAATCGAGTCTCTTTTGGAGATTGTCAAACA
>WGBU01000142.1 GCA_015494155.1 Deltaproteobacteria bacterium
CTTCATCTGGTTCAGTTGCTCTTCAAACTGGGAGTCTATTTCAGAGCGTATTTTACCCCACTCCTGTTGGAATTCGGGCAGTGCCTCAAGGTCCAGGTTGGCTGCTACCTCCTGGCCATATTGTTGGGCTATTGCCTGTTGAAGCCCTCCGAGTTTGGCCTGAAATTGGGCCTTAACCTGTTCCTGGTACTGGTTTACTGTATGTTCATACATCTTAAGAAGCTCCACTATCCTGTCTGTCACCTGTCTCACACTGGTGCCCTTAAGATCAGTTAGCCCAGAGATGGCCTTTTTAATGTTGTCCCACTGGTACTTGTCTCGAGGGAGTATGATATTCCTTATGAGGACCTCCACAGCACCTGAAATCGCCTCTTGGATCTCTCCTGGTGAGAGTTTTTCGAGCTCCTGTCTGAGGGATTCTATCTCCCCATTAATGTATTGGGCAGCGATCTTTTTCCCTTTGCTCTGCCATCTTTCCTTCTCGAGTTCCTCCCTGCTGGCCTTGCCAAGCCTTTCGGCCTTCTCCATTGCGATTTCCAGGGCGCTTTTTATCTCTCCCATGATTTCAACTCCTTGGGCACAGATTTTTTGTTTCCATTTAATGCGGTAAATGCTACCTTAATCATCCAACAATCCTTTATCAATAACTAATTTGAGGAGAATCACCATGACTGGAAGTCCAGAGTGGATAGATCAGATGTTGAAACCGACCTTCTACCCTGAGGGCACAACAAAGGTAGATCTCGTGCAGACACACATATCATGGGTCTTTCTCTGTGATGAGTTTGTTTACAAGGTCAAAAAGCCAGTGGACTTCGGCTTCTTGGACTTTACGACCCTTGAAAAGAGGGAGCACTTCATAAGGGAGGAATTGAGGCTAAATAGGAGGCTTTGCCCTGAAATATACCTGGAGTGCCTTCCACTGCAGAGGTTGGAAGACGGGTCATATGCCTTGGGTGAACCAGGTGGGGTAGGTGAGGTAGTTGAGTGGGTGCTAAAGATGAAACGCATGCCAGAGGCTGGGATGATGCAGGGGATGATACGGCGCGAGGAGATAGGCGCAGGTCATCTGGATAGGATAGTTGAGAGACTCGTCCCATTTTATCGGGCTGCTGCCACAGGCGGATGGGTGGACGAATATGGCACCCTAGAGAAGGTCTGGTTCAATATCCAGGAAAATTTCGATCAGACGCGTCCGTTCCTTGGAGATCTCTTGGACGAAGGTAAATTCCAAGAGATCGTCCGTTATAACCACGACTTTGTGGAGGCCAACAAGGGACTCTTTGAAGAGCGGATAAGAGGGCACATGATCAGGGAAGGGCATGGCGATCTCTACTCCGCCAACATCTGTTTTGACGAGGAAAGGGGGGATGTATACTGCTTCGACTGTATAGAGTTTAACGAGCGCTTCAGGTGCGGAGACGTTGCATGCGACCTGGGATTTTTGGCAATGGACCTGGATTTTCATGGTCTACCCTGGTTTGAGAAGCAGCTTGTAGAGGGTTTTTCCAGTGGATATGGAGATGAAAAGCTCACACTCCTCATGGAGTTTTACAAGTGCTACAGGGCATATGTACGGGCCAAGATCGGTTGTTTCATGGCCAACGATCCAGGCCTTGATAGTGCGTTAAGGGAGAAGGCCCGTGAGGATGCCAGGGACTACTTTGCCCTTGCCTACAGATATGCAGGTGGCCTAAAGGGGGTGAGGCCAACGGTCTATTGCTTCATGGGGCTTTCTGGTACTGGAAAAAGCACCCTTGCCAAGGACTTTTCAAAGGGAAGGGGCATCAAGTGGTTCAACTCGGACATCATAAGAAAAGAGGTCATTTGCGGGGTCCCCAAGACAGAACGGCACATAGAGCCCTTTGGCAAGGGGATATATAGTGAGGAGGTCACCCGCAAGACCTATAGGTCACTCATGCGCCATGCAGCAAGAGAGGTGCTGATGGGTAGATCTGTGGCCATTGACGCCACTTATGTGGACCAGATAGAGCGTGAGAGGCTCCTGGGCCTAGAAGAGTTTGTTGAGTGCAAGGTGGTCTTCATAGAGTGCGATCTTGACGAAGAGGTATTGAAGGAACGGCTTAAAAAGAGGGCAGAGAGCCTGGGTGAGCCCTCTGACGGACGTTACGAGATCTACCTTGCCCAAAAGGCAAGGCAGACGCCCCTTGACCCAGAGTTTGAACGGGATCGTGTGGTCCACATAGATACTGGTGGGACAAGGGAAGAGAACCTGGAGTCCCTCTTAGGCGCGCTTCAGGCGAAGGGCGTTTGAGACC
>WGBU01000143.1 GCA_015494155.1 Deltaproteobacteria bacterium
CAGGAGATGGCATTAAGGAGGCAGTAGACGTCGATAAGCTCGTGGAACTCGCCACAGGGGAGCTAGGGGCAGCAGTGGCCAAGACCCACGACAACCTCTATTCTCCTGAGGGTGTCCAGATGGTGAAACAGGATGTGGAGTCAGAAGGGCTAAACGCCATTGTGTTGGCCGGCGTCTCCCCCCGCTATGAATTTAAGGAATTTGACTTCCCAGGGGTCTACCTGGAAAAGGTGGGGCTGAGGGAACTAGTGGCCTGGAGCCACCAGATCTCTCCTGATGATGAGAACGCAGAGGCCAAGAAGGAGCACGTGCAGGAGCTTGCAGAGGATTACATCCGCATGTCCGTCACCAAGGTCCAAAAGGCAGAGATGCCGGAACCAGACAAGATGGAGAATCCAAGCGACCGCGTCCTGGTCATAGGCGGTGGTGTCACTGGAATGAGTGCTGCCCTTGAGGCCGCAGAGGCGGGACATAAGGTCACCATTGTAGAGCGTGAATCGGAACTGGGCGGTTGGGCTGCCAAACTCAGAAAACAGATCCCTGTTGGCCCCGATTATTCAGATCTTGTACCGCCAGTTGTGGATGAACTCATCTCCAAGGTCAAGTCCAATGGTAATATCGATGTAAGGACGTCCACAGAGGTGGCGAGAATCGCCAATGTACCAGGTGAGTACAGGGTGTCCTTTAAAGAGGCCGGTACCACCAGCGAGTGGGATGCCCCAGTGCCACTCACCGATGAGGAAAAGCTGGACGAAAACGGTAACGAACTCCCAGCAGAGGAGCTCAAAAAGAAATACGACGAAAAGAACCAGGGACGCAAAGAATATACTGAGGTGGACCCCAATGCAGAGATCTATGGGGCAGTTGTCGTGGCCTCTGGGTGGAAGCCCTATGTTCCTGAAGAGGGTGAGTTCGAACACCTTGGATGGGGTAACCCCAATGTGGTGACCAACTGCCAGTTTGAAGAGCTGGCAAAGCAGGGCAAGTTAAAGAGGCCATCCGACGGAAAAGAGGTAAAGACAGTCGCATTTATCCAGAGCCCTGGTGGGAAGGACGACGATGCAGACTTCCCATATGCATCCCATGTAACAAGCCTCGTATCGCTCAAGCAGGCCAAGTATGTGCGTGAGGACAATCCAGAGGATGGCAAGGCATACGTCTTCTATCAGCACATGAGGACCCCAGGGCAGTACGAGTATTTCTACAAGGGACTTCAGGACGACCCTGGCATATTTCTTACTAAGGGCGCAGTTACTGAGGTAAAGGACAATGGCCAGGGTGGTCTCACTGTAAATGTTGAGAATACGCTTCTTGGCGATTCCATAAGTGTAGATGTGGACATGGTGGTCCTCGCCACTGGCATGATCCCAACCACAAGGGATGAGGCAGTGGTCAATCTTGCCTACAGGCAGGGGCCTGCCTTTAAAGACCTGGATCTCTTCGGCGGTTACTGCGATTCAAACTTCATCTGCTTCCCATACGAGACCAGGCGTACTGGAATATATGCGGCGGGTGGTGTGCACAGGTCCATGACCATTGAGGAGGCCATGGAGGACGCTGCTGGTGCCGCACTCAAGGCCATCCAGTGTATAAAGGCAGCCCAAGAGGGTCATGCCGTCCATCCAAGGACCTGGGACTATGACTATCCAAGCTTCTACTTCCAGCGTTGTACCCAGTGTAAACGCTGTACTGAAGAGTGTCCGTTTGGCGCACTGGACGACGATGAAAAGGGTACGCCAAAGCCAAATCCAACAAGGTGTAGGCGCTGTGGTACCTGTATGGGTGCATGTCCTGAGAGGATCATCGGCTTTAAGGACTACAACATCGACGTGGTCGGGTCCATGATCAAGGCCATAGAGGTCCCTGATGATGACGATGAAAAACTCCGTATGGTGGTCTTTGCCTGTGAAAACGACGCATATCCATGCCTTGATATGGCAGCGGCCAAGGGTTATTGGTGGTCGCCCCTGGTCAGGATCATTCCAGTGAGGTGCCTTGGCTCTGTGAATGTCGCCTGGATCAAAGACGCCATGTCAAGCGGTATGGACGGAGCGCTCCTGTTGGGCTGCCGCTTTGGCGATGACTATCAGTGTCACTTTGTAAAGGGTAGTGAGTTGGCCAATCGTCGTATGGAAAACGTGGCAGAGACCTTGAACTCCCTTGGTATGGAGCCTGAGAGGGTGAAGCTTGCACAAGTTGCCATTGACGAGTACGATAAGGTTCCTGAAATCATCAACAATTTTGTTGATGAGGTAATGGAAATGGGTCCAAATCCATTCAAAGGCTGGTAGTAGGAGGGGTTAAAAAATGTCCGAACAAAAAAAATTACAGCCGGATCTCGGGTTCGTACAGGGGGTTATGGATGCCGGTGGCGACACTGTGAACCGGTGTTATCAGTGTGCCACGTGCTCTGTGGTATGCCCGTTATCTACAAACGAGAATACATTCCCACGCAAGGAGATGTTATGGGCACAGTGGGGCTTGGCATCCAAGGTCTCAGGTGATGCAGACGTGTGGTTGTGCCACCAGTGTGGTGACTGTACCAAATACTGTCCTCGTGGCGCCAGGCCCGGCGATGTGTTGGGTGCAATAAGGGCCAATGCAATTAAATACTATGCCACACCAAGGGCACTCTCAGACATGTTGAGCTCCACTGGTGGCATGTGGGGTGCAGTCGTAGCAGCCACAATCCTATGGCTTATAGTTGCAGCCATATGGTCCCAGGTGACTGGAGAGGCATTTCCATTCCCTGAGGGTCATATAGAGTTCCACAAGTTCTTGAGCGTGATCCCCATCGACATCATCGTCTTGCCTGTGGTGGCCTTTGTAGTGTTTGTAAGCTACAAGGGAATCACCGCCTTCTGGAACGATATCAGCGAAGGGGCAGGGATGCCAAAGTCCTTTAATGGCACATATCCCACGCCTCCCCTGGGAATTCTCGTATCTAACTACATCGTCCCAGCGGTAAAGGAGATCATCAGCCACGAAAGGTTCAAGAAGTGTGGCCAGACTGCAGAGAGGGCAAAGGGTCACCAGTGGGTGCTCATTGCATTTATCATCCTCTTTGCTGTCACCACCATCGTGATGATCTATGCAGATATCCTAGGTGGGCTCCTGGGGATAGAGGGATTCCATACCCCTCTGGCACTCTGGAACCCAGTAAAGATCGCTGCAAACATCGGGGCATTCCTCCTGATTGCTGGGATATGGATGATTAAGTCCATGAGGGATCAGAAGACCCAGGAAGGCGTGCTGAAGAGCTCTGATCAGGACTGGAACCTCATTTGGCTAATATTTGCTGTTGGAGTGACAGGCCTTGGCTCTGAGGTATTCAGGCTCATCCACATAAAGTTCCTCGCCTATCCCATATATTTGGTACACCTAGGCTGTGTACTTATATTGTTCCTCTCACTTCCGTATACCAAGTTTGCTCACCTCCTCTACAGGACAACTGCCTATGTGCATCAGAGGTGGGCAGAGGATGTGAAGGCCGGAAAGGCAGGCTTTGGGCTTGAAAAGCCAGTGGTGGAGGAAGGAGCAGAGGCACACTAAGCCGAATCCATTTAGCCTAATCTCAAAGGGCGTCCTTTTAGGACGTCCTTTTTTTTGAGCACTTGCAGACTAGGTAGGGAAGGAATTATAATATCTTACGCCAACAGACATCTGTTGTGCATTAGCCTTAAAAAAAACCTTGCGTTTTAGAAAAACATAGCTATTATATCTGCCTTAGTTTTGGCTGGCGTAGCTCAATTGGTAGAGCAGCTGATTTGTAATCAGCAGGTTGGGGGTTCAAGTCCCTTCGCCAGCTCCAGAAAGAATGTGGAGAGGTTCCCGAGCGGCCAAAGGGGGCAGACTGTAAATCTGCTGGCGAAGCCTTCGGAGGTTCGAATCCTCCCCTCTCCACCAGCATTGAAGATCGAGCGGGAATAGCTCAATTGGCTAGAGCATCAGCCTTCCAAGCTGAGGGTTGCGGGTTCGAGTCCCGTTTCCCGCTCCAGAAATAGATGAGGCCCACGTAGCTCAGTCGGTAGAGCACTTCCTTGGTAAGGAAGAGGTCACCGGTTCAATTCCGGTCGTGGGCTCCAAAAAAATGTTTGGGGAGATGATCAATGAGCAAGCAGAAATTTGAGCGTACGAAGCCACACGTAAATGTAGGGACCATAGGGCACATCGACCATGGTAAGACCACACTGACTGCTGCGATAACGAGGTATTTGGCAGAGAAGGGCAGGGCAGAGTTTGTGCCATTCGACGAGATCG
>WGBU01000144.1 GCA_015494155.1 Deltaproteobacteria bacterium
ATGATGTCTGAGACATGGATTATGGCAGTGATATCCTTAAAGCCTGGTGCCTCTTCAGGGTTGTGGTGGAACTCTATTGGTATGGAGAGTCTATCTGGAAGGTTCCACTCTTTGGCGAGCAACCCGCCTATTATCGAGTGTTGTACCCCAAGGACCTGTTCCTCTGCCTCTCGCATGGATATGTCTTTGGTGAGTACCAGGTCTTGGATCTTCTGATACTCCTCGGGCATCTCCGCCCGTATGACCACCTTGCCGATGTCGTGGATCAGGGCGGCGGTGGAGACCTCTTCAGGGTTTTTGATGCCACGACATGTGGCAAGAATTGTGGCACATGCAGCACACCCGAGCGAGTGTTCCCAGAGTCCAATGTCGGAAGATTGCATCACATCGAAGATGCTGGAAGAGACCACCAGGGTCTTTATCACGTTGAACCCCAAAAGGACTATGGCATTGGATACAGTGGAGATACGCTGGGGGAATCCAAAGAAGGACGAATTTACCATGCGCAGAAGCTTGCTGGTGAGCACCTGGTCGCGCTCTATCACCTTTCCTACGCTGATGGCTGTAGCGTCTTCGTCTTCCACCATCTCATTTAGCTTAGAGACAATGGGTGGTAAGGTGGGCAGCGACTTTAGGCCCTTTAGTATCCGTTTTATCTCGTCTCTATCCACGAGACCTACCTCACTCCCTATAGGATTCGATCCAATACTCGGCGATGAGCTTCATAAGGGCGCGCTCCACCGGGTCGTCCATAACGCGCTGGAATCTAGTCTCGAGTTCCTTTAGCCTTTCCTTGAGGTCCTTTTCTCCTGGAAGCCTTACAGGGCGCCCCTTTACAGTGATGGATTCCACCCCAGAGCGCTCCAGCCGTTCGATGATCTCCTGGGTAAGGGTGGTACCTGCTCCACAGAGGACCTTCCCATCCTCTGTAAGGGCCTCCTTTTTTAAGATCATTCCGGCCTTGGCCGCCTTTATAGGGATGCGCTGCATCTGTTGACCTCTATCCCATGTTCGTTTGTGGGCCTACAGTTCTGGCCAGGGTGCCACAGGCCCTCTCAGACCCTCATATGTACTCCCCACATGGATGAGGGTGTCTTCCCTAAAAGGTGGTGCAATAAACTGGACACCTACAGGAAGCCCGTCTTCTGTGAGTGCACAGGGTATGGATATACCTGGAAGTCCTGCAAGGTTTACTGGTATAGTAAAAATATCAGATAGATACATTTGTAGTGGGTCGTCTACCTTCTCCCCTATCTTAAAGGGCGGTGTTGGGGCTACTGGGGTGATTAGACAGTCACACTCACTAAATGCCTTCAAGAAATCATCCCTTATGATGGTCCTCACCTGTGAGGCCTTCTTGTAGTAGGCGTCATAATAGCCTGACGAGAGGCTGTATGTACCGAGCATGATCCGCCTCTTGACCTCTGGGCCAAAGCCTTGAGATCGGGTCTCCTTGTACATATCGAGGAGGTTTTTGTATCCAGTGGCCCGCAGGCCATATTTGACGCCATCGTAGCGCATGAGGTTAGAACTCGCCTCTGCCGGGGCAATGATATAGTAGGCCGCAACAGCATATTCTGTATGGGGCAGTGAAACCTCTTTTATCTGGGCGCCATTTTCCTCTAGGAGGGAGATCGCCCTTTTAATGGCCGACTCGACGCCCTCCTCTATGCCGTGTCCAAAGTACTCTTTTGGCACCCCTATCCTCATTCCATTGAGTTCCTTGCCCAGGGCCGAGGTGAAATCAGGGACCTCACCAGGATATGATGTGGAATCCTTTGGATCAAAGCCTGCTATGGAATTCAACAGGATGGCGCAGTCCCTGACGTCTCTTGTCATGGGGCCAATCTGGTCCAGTGACGAGGCAAATGCCACGAGCCCATAACGCGACACCCTGCCATAGGTGGGTTTCATCCCAACTACGCCGCAGTGGGAGGCCGGCTGCCTGATGGAGCCACCTGTGTCAGAGCCAAGGGCAGCGCAGGCGATCCTCGCCGCCACTGCCGCTCCTGAACCACCACTGGACCCCCCTGGTATGCGGTCTAGAGACCAGGGGTTTCTTGTGGGGAAAAATGCAGAGTTCTCTGTGGAAGACCCCATGGCAAATTCATCCATGTTGAGTTTTCCTAAAAATACAGCACCTTCATCCTTTAGCCGTGCCACCACAGTGGCATCATATGGGGGGACAAAGTGTTCGAGGATCTTGGAGGCACAAGTTGTTGGAATGCCCTCCGTACAGAGGACGTCCTTTAGGCCAATGGGTACGCCTGTGAGAGGTCTGTGGTCGCCTGAGGCGATCCTCTTGTCTGCCTCCTCAGCGGCCCTTAGGGCCTGGTCGGCTGTTACTGTGATGTATGCCTTTACCTTTGGATCTACTGCCTCGATCCGCTCAAGATAGGCCTCTGTGACCTCCTTTGAGGAGACCTCCTTTTTCCTCAAAAGCGTGCTAAGTTGCCATATGGTGAGGTCTACTAGCCCACTCTTATCAGCCATGTCATCTTCTCCTTTTAGATTATGCGCGGTACTACGAATTGTGAGCCTTCCTTTTCTGGTGCATTCTCTAATGCCTTTTCAGGGGAGAGAGAAGGGGATGAGGCGTCGTCCCTGAACCTATTTTTGAGCTCATGGGCATGGGTCGTTGCGGGGACGGCCTCTGTGTCCAGTTCATTGAGTTTCTCAATATAGACAAGTATGTCATTGAGCTGTCTAGAAAAGAGATCTATCTCTTCGTTGGAAAACTTGAGCCTGGCAAGCTCGGCAACGTGCAACACCTCTTCTCGGGATATCTTCATAGGGCCTCCACGATATATGGATTCTCCCACATGGGCAGTTGCTTCATTTTTAAAGGAATAAAGGGGATTTGTCAAAAGATCCTAAAAAGCAACCTACATTTCATAGTGCCCATCAGAAGAGAGAACCCTGTCGAGGGCCCTTTGGACGGCGGGGGGCCTTCTTTTTGCTCTTTATGAATTCTTCTAGGTAAAGCCCCTCTGGAAAGCGTTCTAAAAATGGGCTTTTTCCCCCGCTGGCCGAAGAATACGTGATATAGAGCCTTGTGACTGCACGCGTTATGGCCACGTAAAAGAGTCGCCGCTCCTCTTCTTCGTCTCCACCTTCTATTGGAATCATGCCCGACTCACACCTAGGGATGAATACCACTGGAAATTCAAGCCCTTTGGCCCCATGGATGGTCATGAGATGCACTGCATCCAACCTAACTCCCAAGAGATCCACGTCCGATCCCAACTCAAGTGGCATGGCCCCGGTGATGTTGGTAGTGGTGACCTGTTTCAAAAACGCACGATAGAGGGCATCCTCTGGGTCGCCTCCTATCTTCCTGAGTACCTCTTTTAACTCGCCCTTGGAAATGGCCCTAAGGCATTCGTCTATCTCATTCGGCCCCATGTGGGCCTCTTCTTCAAGACGCCTTTTGTGAAATGCAGGATTTTCCCCCCTGCTTATGGAGATGAGGCGTATAAAGGACCTAAGGCACCTGTCTTGGGCGAGGGTATGACCATAGGTCTCTAGAAATGGAATACCAGCCCTTGAGAGTGCCTCTTTTATGGCATTTACACTGCTACGGGTCCGGGTGAGGATGGCCACATCCCCCAGGCTAAAGGCACCATCCTCTGTGGGCACATTACCTGAAAAGTTTATGGCCTCGAAACTCAGTGCCCCTGTAAGGGATTCGATGGTCCTTGCAATCCAGCGCGCCTCTTCTCTTGGACCAGGAAAACCCCTGATCTCCACCTTGGGCCCATGGCCCTTTTCCGCCTTTAGTGCCTTTTTTGAGGCGGATTTATCTGACAGTAGAGAGGCTGCGCATCCAAGCACCTCTCCGTGGCACCTATAGGCGGTCTCAAGGGTTATCACCTCGGCATCTGGGTGGGTTGACACAAACCTCTCCAATGCCCTTGGATCAGAACCCCTGAAGGCGTATATGGACTGGTCTGGATCCCCTATGAGGGTGAGGTATTTTGGGGAGAGCCGCTCTAATAGGGCCACCTGCACGCCATTTACGTCTTGAAATTCATCCACCAGCACATGTGGCCACCTCTTCCGTATCGTTTTAAGGAGTGATTCATCCTTGAGGAGTGAGAGCGCAAGGAGCATGAGCTCATCAAAGTCAACCACTCTGTGCCTGCTAAGTAGTGCCTGATAGAAGAGAAAGAGACTCCTTTTACCCCAATCCTCTGACCTCTTCGGCGGATAGCTCTGCCTAATGAGGCCAATCTCTTTAAAGAGCTGTCTTGCACTTCCCGCACTTTTAAGGCCAGAAAGCTTGATCGCCTCTTTGAACAGGGCAAGGGCGTCTAGTTCGTCTATTATGAAAGGTGCCTCCTCTCCCAAAACCTCTCTTATAAGGGTATATGCCCATGCATGGAAGGTGGTACAGAGAGGGGACTCCTGGACCAAGGACTCAATGCGGTCCCTCATCTCATTGGCTGCGAAATTCGTAAAGGTGATGGCGAGAATCTCTTTTGGTGCCACACCCTTTTCCTTTATGAGGTAGGCAATCTTGTGGGAGAGTACCCTGGTCTTTCCAGTACCAGGCCCTGCCACAACCACAAGCGGTCTTGGTTCAAAGAACTCCACTGCTCGTCTCTGGGCAGGGTTTAGGGCGTCTAGGAAGGTCATGTCACTTGGATGAGGTGTCTTTTTATCTTTCGCGTAGAGGTCTTAGGGAATTCCTCATCCCTTATCTGAAAGGATTTAATCCTCTTATAGCCAGCAAGCACCTTGTTGGTACGTTTTACGTCCTTTGAGATGAGCCCATTTATCTTGGATTCAGAAAGTGGCCCCTTGTATAACTTGCCAATGGTCTCATAGTCTGGCACGATCAATGCCCTCACCTCTTCCCCCCCTGTGGGAAGGGGTCTCCCATAGACCATTGCCTCCAAAATATGAGGGCTTTCACATAAGATGGCCTCTATCTCTTCTGGATATACATTTTTGCCAGCAGGGGTTACAATGAGATTCTTGCCCCTTCCAGAGATGAAACAATAGCCGTTTTGATCGATCCAGCCCAGATCGCCCGTGAGGAGCCAACCGTCCTCTGTGAGTACCTCCTTAGTGGCCTTTGGGTTGTTGTAGTAGCCCTTCATGATCATAGGACCCCTAAAGGCCAGTTCGCCAACGCCTTTATCATCTGGGTCGATTACCTTTACCTCTACGCCTGGAAGGGGCCTTCCAATGCTATTGTCCTTTGGGGCATCTTCTGGATTGAGGGTGAGGACAGGGCTTGCCTCTGTGAGTCCATAACCTTGAAGCATCATGATGCCCAGTCGCCTAAAATCTCTAGGTATTTGTGGCCTGACCGGGGCACCACCCACAATGAAAAACCTGAGATGCCCTAGGCCGGCCTTTTCCCTGAGACCCTTAAAGAAGATCTTACCAAGGTGGTGTCTGCCCGTCTTCTCTCCTGCCTTAACGACCTTCATCAGGGCGTTGAAGGCAATCCTCTTTCCGGGAGAGGCCTTTTCTATCCCCCTCTTGATCCCATCGAGCATCTTTTGGAACAAGAGGGGTACCCCGAGCATGACAGTGGCACGAGATGCCTTCAGGTCTTCGATGATATATTTAGACTTGAGGCTCCTTGCAAATGTGATGCTGCAACCACTATAGAGCGGGAGGAGAAATCCTGCGGTGCACTCAAAGGTGTGGTGCATCGGCAGTACACTCAAGAAGCGTTCCTGGCCAATATAGACTGCCTGGTAACATGCCGCACAGTCAGAGATGATGTTTTTGTGGGTGAGCATTACTCCCTTGGGCCGTCCAGTGGTACCAGATGTATAGATAATGGCAGCCAGTGACTCAAGGTCTGGTCCTCCTTTTAAACCTGGTCCAAGTTCCCCCTTTTTCAAGAAGTCCTCCCAGGGGATGGCACTTCCAGGTGGTTCTCCGTCCTCCCAGTCCATGACAATGAGGTGCCTGAGGCTACGAAGCCCCAGGTGGGAATCTAAAACCATGTCCAGGAACCTTGTGGTAACGAATGCCACCTTGGCCTTGGAATCTGCAAGGAGGTGAGTGATCTCGTTCTGGGTCAAGAGGGAGTCTATGGGGACGCAGATGGCGCTGGCCTGGCTAGTACCAAGATAGGCCTTGGCCCATTCAGGAGAATTGTGTCCTAAGATGGCCACTTTATCTCCAGGTCTCACACCAAGGTCTGCCAGTCCCTTGGCCACCAGCGTCACCTCATGGAAGAGCCCTTCATACGTGGTGACTTCATCCCCTCTGGGCGTGCGCTTTATGAGGGCAGGGCGGGGTCCAAATTCCTCCGCCCCGCGCCTTATCATCTCTGGGATTGGATATATGCCCTTATGAGATCGTTTCATCTACACTAAAATGCATAACTCAAAGCAATATTTACTATATGTGCATGGGCCTGATATGTGCCTTCAAGCCCTGGGGTCACAAGGGGTGAAGGCCTGCTGTCTTCAACTGCAAGATAGGTATATGCACCATCGATTTGGAAGCCATGAATCAGATACCCAAGCCCAATACTGAAGAGGTGCCTGTCGTTAGTGGGCAATATGGCATCCCTGTATGTATCTGATATGGGAGAGCGGTCGTAGACATAGGATGCCCTGAGTTTTAGTGCGTCGCTGTATGTGTATTCCACTCCAAAGCGCAGCGCATAGTCGTCACTCCAGTTTTTTGGACTGTGTACGGCTCCAGGCACACCGGCATATAGCATTTTTTCATAGTGGATGGACAGCTCGTCGTAGCTGGACCACCAGGTCCAGAGATAGTCGAATGTGATGAGCCAGTGTTTGAAATAGGTGGTGCTCATTCCAAGGGATAGGGTGGCCGGCAGCCTCACCACTAGCCATGCATCTGATGTGGGAAAGAATTCATGGCCTGCCCGTGTATAACCTCTATTGTATTTTGCCTTGCCCTCGATGTCCAGGCTCACCTCAGACCTGAATACGGCACCAAAATTAAAGTAGTCGCAAGGGGTCAACTGTAGTGCCAGGAGATACCCTGCACTGGTGTCCTCGCCGTCAAGTTTGGTCCTCACCTCTGGCGTAGTGATAGCGATACCAGGGGCTACTGGAAAGGTCCTTGAGGGGATGGCCTGTTTGAGCTCAGCCGTAGATTTTACTATCTGTGCGCCAACACCTAGGGAGATGTATTTGTTTACCCTGTATGATATAGACGGTGTGAAAAAGGCGGTCTTTAGCTCTGTCTTGATGGCAAAAAATCTCCCTGGCCAGTCCCTGTCCCACTCAGTTGTCAATCCATAGGGGGCATTTATCGAAAGGCCAATACCAACTCTATCCCACAGGGTCGTTCCAGCATAGAAGTAGGGCAGAGGATAGGCCATATTCTTCATGTCAGGGTCATCACCGTTTGGGGTGTCCAATTCGAGGCTTGGAAATACAAGGGCCATACCACCCATCAGTCTCGTCTTTGAAAAGGATGAGGTGGCCGCTGGATTGAACCATGCCATCTCTGCCGAGTCCTTGAGAGAGGTCATGGCAGCCCCAAGACCAGTGGCCCTGGCAGAGAGTTCGTTAAAAAGTTGGAACCCAGCGCTATATGCCCTGCTAGGGCCTAGTGCGATCAAAAATGCCAGGGTCACCAAGGATACGATCACGGTCCTACAACAGATCTTTTTCATGTTTCCCTCCCAAAAGCACTTTTTCTGTCACATGTCCCCGAAAATAGTGACAAGTTAGTGTTAGCAGAAAAACTTCTTGGCCTCAACAGTGAAGAATTAGTCGGTCAAAGTTTATTAATCATAGAAAAAATTTTAACATTTTTAGGGAGGCTGTCGATCCATATGATAGATTAGGGGATTTTTTATGCCACTTATCTGCAACAAGATAAAAAAGACGGTCAATAGGCTACTTCAGCCCCTATTTGACCTCAGTCTCTTCTGGAAGGTGGGCATTGTCATAGGTACCTGTGTAATAGTCAACACTCTCATTGCCCTCAATTTCTTTGACAGGTTCAATACCATCAAGAGCTACCTGGAAAATGAGCCATTCTATTCATATAAGAGTCTGGCCCAAGAGGGGCTCCTCATCATAAAGGGACTGGCCCAATGGGATAAGAGTGAAGCTGAAAAGGCCGTAGAGTTGACGCATCTAAGGGAGCTTGCGTGGATTGGTCTAAAGGGTGGGGTCTATGAGTGTAACGGTACTGAAGTGGTGAGGATATACAGGGTCATCCACGACAAGGCCCTCCAAGTGCACCTTGAAAGAATAAGGGATTTGAGCAATGAGCCGCTTGGGTTCAATGCAACCGCCCTTACCCCCCTTAAAAGGGAATTGGAGGCCATACTCCACTGGGCAATAGATAAGGAAGATGAGCTAAATAGTGAACTAAAGGCCCTGTCTGGAAACATGGCCTATTTTTATATGGTACTTTTAGTCATCCTTGCCCTCTTTTTGGTGTGGGGGGCACTGGCCTTTTTGTTCATGGTAAAGAGGCCACTTGATAACATTACTCACTCCATTAAGAGGCTCTTTTGGGATCAGAATAAATTTTGCGAAGACCCAGACAGGGTCCGATTCACCTATTATGCCAATGATGAGATAGGGCGGCTTGCAAAGGCAGTGGACGAGGTGATCCAGTACTACGGGGAGATGGCGTGCTTTAGGCACCTAATTGAGGAGGACCAGGACTTAGATGACGTACTAGAGCACCTGGGAAATGTGTTTGAGCGTCGGCTTGGTTT
This sequence comes from Deltaproteobacteria bacterium, assembly GCA_015494155.1. Taxonomy (GTDB): domain Bacteria; phylum Desulfobacterota; class Dissulfuribacteria; order Dissulfuribacterales; family Dissulfuribacteraceae; genus WGBU01. The sequence goes on from WGBU01000144.1 coordinate 8,687, forward strand.
CAGCACCTTTGCCATCTATCAGGTGTCTAATTCGCAGAATACCATGCAGTGTGTATATCTGTCTCCTCCTGATCTGGAGATCAATCCTGAGAAGCTCATAAATGCCAATATATGCAGGGCAAAGCGCACAGGCCACCCGGTGAGTTCCATCGAACAGCCAGAGGTGTGTAAGGTCTTCCTATGGAACGACGAGGCAGACCACTACTGTATCCCGTTTATGAGTGGTGGCTCGTGTGTTGGGCTTGTACAATTCATAATACCCAAGAGCTACTCCACCAGGGTCCAGAAGAACGTGATCATGAACCTCAAGCTCGCAGAACGCTACATACAAGAGGCAGTCCCAGTCATAGAGGCAAAGCGGTACGCCAAGGGCCTTAGGGACCAGGCCTTAAAGGACCCGCTTACAGGCCTCTATAACCGAAGATTCCTCGGTGAGGCCCTGGACAACATAGTGGCAGGGGTGTTGAGGAGAAAGTCCTGTATGGGGATACTTATGGGAGATCTCGATCACTTTAAGTCGGTTAACGACCGTTACGGCCATGATGTGGGGGACAAGGTCTTAAAGGAGACTGCCAGGATACTCAAGTCAGGGGCCCGTGCCTCTGATCTGGTGTGTCGTTTTGGTGGTGAAGAATTCCTGATACTCTTGATGGACATTCACAAGGGTGATGCCAAAGATGTGGCAGAAAAGCTCAGGGCCAGGGTTGAAGCACACAAGTTCGAGACCCCTCAGGGCATCATAAGACGCACTATCTCAATTGGTGTTAGCGAGTTTCCTGTGGACTCAGATGCAGTATGGGAGACCATCAAATTTGCAGATGTGGCCCTCTACAAGGCAAAGGAGATGGGCAGAAATAGGGTGGTGCGCTTTACAAAAGATATGTGGGAAGGAGATGAGTATTGAAGAGGCCTTAGATAAGGCCGTAAATAAAGAATACATATCCCGAGTAGATGGATATGAGCAAAAGGCCAAACCAACGGCCGATCTTGCCCCCCCTTACTACCAATACCAAGAGCATGAGACAGGATACCATTAGCATGGGAAAGTCCCTTACCATGGCCAAGTGGGCAACCCTTACTGGCTTGATCAAAGACGTGATGCCTAACACCAGACATAGATTGGCGAGGTTGCTCCCTATGACGTTTCCCATGATCACATCGCCAGAGCCACGCCGTGCAGCAGAGACCGTTGCTGCGATCTCTGGAAGTGAGGTGCCCACTGCTGTTATGGTGAGTCCGATGAAGAGATCTGGTACACCCAGGATCGCGCCAATCTTGATGGCCCCTATTAAAAAGACCTTGGACCCATAGACCAGTGCCAGTAGCCCTCCAACGGCAAGGGCCAATTCGTAGAATAGGTGTATGTATTTACGAGGCCTTTTCCCCCCACTAGACCTTTCAGCCTCACCTATTGAATATGCGGGATTCGCCCGCGCCCTGTAGAGATACATACAATAGAGGGAAAAGGCCCCAACCGCCATTAGTCCATATGTTAGGTGGAGTGGACCTAATAGGGCAAGGCCCCAGGCCAGGCTCGTCATAACAAAGAGAAAGGGGACTTCAATGCGCACTAGTGATGGATGGCACCTAAAGGGTCTAATCATAGCCCCAATACCCACTATCAAAAAGGCATTGGCAATGTTGCTCCCCACCACATTTCCTATGGCAATGTCTGGCACCCCTTTGATGGCAGCAGAGAGGCTTACGCCGAGTTCTGGACAAGACGTGCCAAAGGCCACGATGGTGAGTCCAGCTACAAGCGGGCTCAGCCCCAGTCGCCTGGAGAGCCTTAAGCTCCCCTCCACCAGCCCCTCTGCGCCAAAGGTCAAGAGCATGAGACCTGCGCACAAGAGCAAAAGCGGTATGATAAGGTGGGTCATCAAAGGGCGCCTTTAGACCTTTCTACGAGTTCTTCAATGGCCTCTCTTACGTGGGCAACGAGCTTTTCCTTGGCGTCTTTTCCAGTGTAGCTTTTGGTGTCGATGGGGCGACCAATGGTCACCACAGCACTCCCAGGGCGGACCCAGAGGCTACCCTTGGGCAGTATCTTGTAGGTGCCCCAGATGCCTATTGGGATAATGGGCACACCAGACCTGAGGGCTATGAGTAGTGCACCACTCTTAAATGGTAGAAGACGCCCGTCTGGGCTCCTCGTCCCTTCAGGGAACACCACAACGCTAGTCCCAGAGCGAATACGCCTAACTGCGTCCCTCAGGCTTTTCACTGCCTTCTTTCCCCCTGAACGGTCAATAGGTACATAACCTGCCCTTTTCATAGCCTGACCAAAGAGTGGGATCTTAAAGAGTTCCTGTTTGACTACGAACCTGAATTGCACTGGGAGTGCTAGATAGAGCGCCGGGATGTCGAATTGGCTCTGGTGGTTGGAGGCAAATACAACTGGTGTGCCACGGGGGATATTTTCTTGGCCCTCTACCTTGAGCCTTACCCTTGCGGTAAAAAAGAGGATTCTAGACCAGATGCGACCCAGGCTGTGGAGCAGATCAGCCCCCCTTGGGTATACGAAGGAGAGTATGAGCCCTGTTGATGCCAGTAAGATGTATGAGAGTATCCCAATTATTGGGGTCAATATTCCAGCCATGGTCTTGGTTTTTTAATGGATATTTTTTGTTCTTGCAAGAAAGGGTCTGTAGAGTGGGTCCCCGATGAGCACCATCTGCCACGATGTAACGGGAATGGACTGCCAGTAGCACTCGGCCACTGTGAGATTGGTATTGACCAGCAGGCCAAAAAAGATGTGCGGAATGGGGAATGCCTGGATGTATGGCTCTCTTACTGGTCCAAGGGTAACTGTTATACCATCCTCAAGCATGCGCTTACACCACACCTGGCTGTTTTTTGCCTTGAGGGTGGTGAGTTCAGAGCTTGCTATGTGGTAGCCTATGGCCCCAGCCACCCAACTGAAGGCATCTACATAGTGTCCCAGGCTGTACCAGCCACAGTATAGGGCGGCCCTGGGGCACGATCCCTCTTTAAATAGGGTGGGTTTTGAGTCGACTATTACCTTAAAGAGCCTGGAGACCCTGACGATCTCTGATGCCGCATAGATCGACCAGTCATAATACCCATAGCCCATATCTTTAAAGTGCTTTTTACCCTTTGGGGGCAGATACCTTGCATCAAAGTATGCGATCCCCTTGAGCCCCTCTTGCTCTGCCTTTATGGCAAGGTCCACGATCCTTTTGGCAAGCTCTACTGTTGGTCCATCTATCCGTGAGACCATGATTACATTCTTTGGAAATTTGACCTCTGCCCTGGTCTTGGGGCTAAGAGCTATGAAGAAGGGATTGGGTTGCCACCCCTCCAGGGTGTAGTTTCCAGACATACAGAGAGATAGCTCTGAATCCACTGAGGCATCGGCCGTTGCCCCCTTTTTCCCCTTTTTAACAGTTTCGTGGCGGGACTTTGGGCGGACCAAAGGGTGCCGTCTCTTTTTTGGGGCGGAGTGTACGATCTTAAGTGGGATGCCATAAGTAAGTAGTATGCACTTAATCTTTCCATTTCGCCTCGAGATCTCCCTTCTAATGGGCCTTAGTATGTCCTTATTGAACCTTGCCCTTGAGATGGCCTCTTGCCTTACGGTCCAGAGCCTTACCATGTTAGAGGGCGGTATGTGTCTCCTCGCCACATAGTATCTGGCCACCTCAATGCTTCCCCTGTAGTTCCTGTTGGCCACCACAAGGATCTCGTCTGGTGAAAGGGCAAAGGCCTTGGAGGCCACAAGGATGAGTAGAGAGAATAAATATGATAGTGATAACCCCAGAAGAAATGGCTGTTGTGAGTGGTTTCTTGTATGTGCCATGGTGGCTATGAGGATAACAGCCCTAAACGGGATTTACAAAAGAAAAAGGGGGCAAAGCCCCCTTTTGATTCCATTTTAATCGTTTAGAGATTAGTACATGTCAGGCATGCCTGCGCCAGCGCCTGGTGCCTTTTCCTCCTTCTTGGGCACCTCAGCCACCATGGCCTCGGTGGTGAGGAGTAGCCCTGCAACACTTGCAGCATTCTGGAGGGCACAGCGGGACACCTTGGTGGGATCTATGATCCCTGCCTCGATTAGGTCTTCGAACTCGCCCTTTGCGGCGTTAAAGCCCACATTGCCACTCTCGTTCTTGACCCTTTCAACAATGATGGAGCCTTCAAAGCCGGCGTTGTTTGCAATCTGGCGGAGTGGCTCCTCTACGGCACGCCTTATGAGATTTACGCCATGCTGCTCGTCCTCGTCCTCTGTCTTTACATTGTCAAGGGCACCGACGCACCTTAGGTATGCAGTACCACCACCAGGCACTATTCCCTCTTCCACGGCAGCTCTTGTGGCATTGAGGGCGTCTTCCACCCTTGCCTTCTTCTCCTTCATCTCGGTCTCAGTAGCAGCACCTACGTTGATCACTGCTACTCCACCTATGAGCTTGGCAAGGCGCTCCTGGAGCTTCTCCCTGTCGTAGTCTGAAGTGGTCTCGTCGATCTGGGCGCGGATCTGGCGGACTCTCCCTTCAATCTTTTCCTTGGAACCAGCACCATCGACGATGGTGGTGTTGTCTTTGTCCACTACCACCCTCTTGGCACGGCCCAGGTCGTTAAGGGATACGTTTTCCAGCTTGATGCCCAGGTCTTCTGCAATCATCTGGCCGCCAGTGAGGATGGCGATGTCTTCGAGCATTGCCTTCCTGCGATCGCCAAAGCCAGGGGCCTTTACAGCGCAGCACTGTAGTGTACCCCTCAATTTGTTCACAACCAGTGTGGCCAGGGCCTCGCCTTCCACATCCTCTGCGATGATGAGGAGTGGCTTGCCCATCTTGGCGATCTGCTCAAGGAGTGGAAGGAGGTCCTTCATGTTGCTGATCTTCTTCTCATGGATGAGGATATATGGATCCTCCAGGACTGCCTCCATCTTCTCGGGGTCGGTGACAAAGTATGGGGAGAGGTAACCACGGTCGAACTGCATACCCTCAACCACGTCGAGGGATGTCTCCATACCCTTGGCCTCTTCCACGGTGATCACGCCTTCTTTGCCCACCTTGTCCATGGCCTCTGCAATGATATTTCCAATGGTGGGGTCGTTGTTGGCAGATATGGTACCGACCTGGGCGATCTCCTTCTGATCCTTGGTGGGCTTTGAGATCTTCTTTAGCTCGCCGACTATGACGTCTACTGCCTTGTCGATACCTCTTTTGAGTGCCATTGGGTTGATCCCTGCGGCAACTAGCTTTGAACCCTCAGTGTAGATGGCCTGGGCGAGGATGGTGGCAGTGGTGGTGCCGTCACCAGCGACATCACTGGTCTTAGAGGCAACCTCCTTGACCATCTGGGCACCCATATTCTCGAACTTATCCTCAAGCTCTATCTCCTTGGCCACTGTCACACCATCTTTGGTGATGACAGGAGAGCCAAAAGACTTTTCAATGATTACATTCCTTCCCTTTGGACCAAGGGTTACCTTGACGGCGTTGGCCAGGGCATTAACACCCTTGAGGATGGATTCCCTTGCCTTTACATCGTATTTGATCTCTTTTGCAGCCATAGCCTAAACCTCCGCTATATTAAAATTTTTTGTTTTCTATTGATTGATTTGATGTCCTGAGAATTTTATCGAAGGTCTATTCTTCAATAATCCCAAGGATGTCATCTTCCCTCATTATGAGGTACTCTTCGCCTTCTATCTTGATATCAGTGCCAGCATACTTGCTGAAGAGCACACGATCGCCTGCCTTGACTTCAAGGGGTCTTATCTCGCCATTTTCAAGGAGCTTTCCATTTCCAACTGCGATGACCTTTCCTTCAATGGGTTTTTCCTTTGCAGTATCTGGGATAATGATGCCGCCTTTGGTCTTTTCCTCTTCTTCAAGCCTCTGAACTAGGATCCTGTCGTGTAATGGACGGATTTTCATGGCTTTCTCACTCCTCCTCGCTTTGTTTTTTGCCCCTTTTAGCCAGGGGGTCAATTTGTTTTTTTTTATCGTTGGATGTCAAATTGAAAAGGTGGCCACCTTTATTAGCACCCGTTTTGATCGAGTGCTAATATAAGCACTGCTTTTTTGTGTGCAACCCCCTTTTTGTGATTTTTTTATTCGAGGTCCCTATGGATGATGAGAAAGTGGAAGGCAAGGAGGGTCGCCCCTACAGTGATTGCCGAGTCTGCCACGTTGAATGCAGGCCAGTGCATGTCACCTAAATAAAAGTCGAGAAAGTCTATTACATATCCATGTCTTACCCTATCCACAAGGTTTCCCATGGCCCCGCCAAATATGAGTGAAAGTCCCCAGAAAAAGGCAGTACTCTTTTGTCTGGCGCTCTTATAGACGTATATCAGGGCAAAGAGGGCACAGACGCTGATGGTCTGAAAAAAGATGTGTCTCCACCTTTCGGCCCCCTGCAAGATGCCAAAGGCAGCACCAGTGTTTGTTATGTAGGTAATGTTGAAGAGACCTGGGATTATCACCTTGGAGTCGTATAGGTTAAACGTGGTGGATACGAGATACTTTGTAGCCTGGTCAAGGACCAGGACTATCATCCCTACTGTCAGAAATGGAATCAGTGGATTTACCTTGTTCTGTGTCATGTCCTTCACTCTTTTCCAGTCTGCGTCTCTGGGGTGAGTCCTTTGGAAGCAACCTTATGGCCATCCTGCGATGATATGTTGCGGCATCCCCATCTCCTGTCCATTGATAATACAAATAAAAATAGTAGTGGGCATCTCCGTCCTTGTGTAGGGCAGCATAAGCACGCCCCAGGTCAAACGCCACCTCTGGGTCCCGTCCCAGGGCGTAATAGACCTCCTTTATGTACTGGAGGGCCTTGTCTGCCCTCTTGGCCTCGAGGTAGGCCTTTCCCAAAAAGAGTCTCGCCTCCATGTCATCAGGCCTCTTGTCTAAAAAGAGCCTCAAGGTCCTAATTGCATCTTTGTAATCGCCCTTGGTATAATAGGCAACTCCCAGGTCTTTTACATATAGGGGCTCGTTGGCATATGTGGCGACTAGGTCTTTCATATACTTTATGGCAAGTTCGTAGTTCTTGGCCTTGAGATATGCCAACGCTAGGCCATAACGTATATACTCGTCTTTGGGGCTTTGTATAATGCTCCTCTCATACCTCTTTATGAGTTGATACGGGTCCTTGGTCTCCACAGTGAGTCGTACCTGTATGCGCCTCAGTTCCTGGCTGGCACGCCTTATGGGGACATTGCACCTAGGGGCACCCTTCAATAGGTCCTCTAGGTATGTGATACGTTGGGCACTTCCTGGGTGTGTGGAGAGATAGCTCGGTATGGCGTCGCTCCCAAGCCAACGCATCCTCTGCATCTTGTCGAGGACCGTTATGAGCCCCCTGGGGTTATAACCGGCCTTGCACAACCACTGAAAGGCGCGGCGATCGGCCTCTTCCTCGTCTTCGCGGCTATATTTTAGACCTAGGGATGCATTGAGTGCTGTGGTAGTGGCAAGGAGGGCAGAGCCTGCCTGTCCCTTTCCCAGAAAGACCCCTAGTAATAGGGCTGCAATGCTTGCGATGTTGAGCCGCTTCATCCTCTCTATCCTTCGGGCAATGTGGCGTCCCTGGACGTGGCCGATCTCGTGGGCGAGCACACATATGAGCTCGTCGTCTGTATCGATAACCTCAAGGAGTCCACTGTGGACAAAGATAAAGCCACCAGGAATGGCAAAGGCGTTCAGACCGTCGTCCTTTATGACAAAGAAGCGATAGTCAAAAAGTGGGTTCTCCACGTGGGCAAGGACCTTGTGGCCCGCATCTGTTACGTATTGTTCCACCTCCTGGTCGTGGATGAACTCCACCTGTTGCCTCAGCTGGGCAAGGAGCCTTTGCCCAAACTCACGCTCCTGCCTAAGGGTCATCTTGGCCTGGGCTGGAATGGCAACCGACACAAACAAGAGGATTGTAAAGAGGACCGTCCTGGGCCCAGTCTCTAAAAGAGGGAGCACCCTGTTCTCCAACAGAAATCGTTAAATGGTTACTGTCATATCAACGACTAAATTCACCTGCCACTTCGGAGCGCCAACTGAATTATGGTCAGCTAGAGGGTTTGTTAGTCAAATTAGTTACCTATAGCTTCCATAAGTGCTTTGACAATCTTTGGATGTAATATCTTCCCTTTGTGAAACGGAAGCACAAATCTTTCATTCTCTCTTTGATAGATCCTGTGACTCCCTTTGCTCCTTATGTGTTTAAAACCCACTCTTAGAAGCATTTTTTCCGCTTCTTCTGCTGTCAATCTTGGTAATTTAGGCAATGTTAACCTCTAATGAGGTTGTCAGGATCTCCTGGGATAGACAATATTCTTTCTCTTCTTCAGACAAAGTTTCAACATAGAGTTCTATTGCTTCTTTTATATTTTCAAGGACCTCTTCCAGGGTATCACCTTGGGTATGACAACCCTTTAATTCAGGGCAGAAAGCAAAATAACCATTTTTGTCTTTTTCAATTATTATATTTACCTTCATCTTGTATTACACCCTGTAGTCTTATTTCATGCTAACCTCTGTTTTATCCTGTGGTCAAGGTAATAGAGTATAGGCACTACCATCCTCGAAAACAGTGTGGCTGCCACCTCGCCTGCCATGAGTGATATGGCAAGGCCCTGAAAGATTGGGTCGAAGAGGATCACAAAAGAGCCCACCACTACTGCACTCGACGTGAGTAGCATGGGCCGAAAGCGGATGGTCCCAGCATCTATCACTGCCTCTCCCAAGGGCATCCCCTCTTTTAGCCTCAATTCAATAAAGTCCACGAGTATGATGGAGTTCCTCACTACGATACCGGCACCAGCTATGAACCCGATCATGGAAGTGGCAGTGAAGAAGGCATTCATGAGGGCGTGTGCAGGTATAATGCCAATAAGGGAGAGCGGAATCGGGGAGAGTATAACAAGGGGTATAGAGTACGACCTGAACCAGCCCACCACCAGGATGAATATTATTACTATGACTACCCCAAAGGCAGCTCCCATGTCCCTAAAGACCTCATATGTGATGTGCCATTCCCCATCCCACTTCATGGCCCAGTCCTTGGTGGAGTATGGCTGGTGGGTATAGTAGATCTCAAGGTGTGTGCCAGCCGGGGTCTTGAGCCTTTCCAATTTCTTGTTGGCCTTTAAGATGGCATATACAGGGCTCTCCTCCTCACCTGCCACATCACCTGTTACGTAGACTACTGGCTGTAGATTCTTGTGATAGATGGGGTGATCGATCGTCTCCTCTCGCACCTTCACCAGCTCACTGAGTGGAACCATACGTCCAGTATATGATCGGACCTTTATCTGGAGGATGTCATCTAGGCTAGAGCGCTTCCACCTGGGTAGTCGTACAAAGAGTGGAATGTCCTCCTTGGCGTCAGGATCGTGAAAGAGTCCTGCTACCCTTCCACTCACTGCGGTCTCCAAGACCTCCTTTACGCGCATGGGGTCCACCCCATTCATCATGGCCTTGGCCCTGTCCACTACAAGGCGCATCTCCTTCTGTGGATCTGTCATGTACCAGTCAACATCTACGACTCCACTGGTGGACTCGAATATTTCTTTTATCCTACGCGCGAGCTCGATCTGTTTCTCATAGTCAGGGCCATAGACCTCTGCTACCAAGGTTTGGAGCACTGGAGGACCTGGTGGTATCTCGGTAACCTTGATATTCGCATCGTATCTTGCAGCCACCTCCTTTAGCTTGGGTCTAATGGCCTTGGCAATGTCGTGGCTCTGTAGGTCCCTCATACCCTTGGGGATGAGATTTACCTGTATGTCGCACACATTGCTGCCGCGCCTCATGTAATAGTGGCGCACTAGACCATTAAAGTTAAATGGCGCCGAGGTGCCCACATAGAGTTCATAGTCTGTCACATATGGTTCTTTTGAAATGACCTCTCCAAGGGCCTGGCACGCCCTGAAGGTCTCCTCAAGCGGTGTACCCTCTGGCATATCCACTATCACCTGGAACTCGCTCTTGTTGTCAAAGGGCAGCATCTTCACTTTAACCACTTTTGTGGCTATAAGCGCACATGCCGCCACAAAACAGACCATCATGATGGCGAGGAAGCTGAAACGCCACCAGCGGTTGTATATGAGGTGTCCCATGGTCCACCGGTAGAGTCTTGAGAACCACCCCTCTTTTTCTTCTTCTCTACCTGCTGATTTTCCGAGGATATGGTAGGCAGTCCAAGGTGTTATGACAAAAGAAATTATCATGGATAGGAACATCGCCACCGATGCCCCAACGGGCATGGGCCTCATGTATGGCCCCATAAGCCCCCTCACAAAGGCGAGGGGGAGTATTGCGAAGATCACTGTGAAGGTGGCGAGGATGAGTGGGCTACCCACCTCTACTACAGCATCTGTGATCACGTCTTTAAAGGGCCTTTTCTTATTCTCTGGCAGCCTCAGGTGTCTCACGATGTTTTCCACGCCAACAATGGGGTCGTCCACTAGGATTCCAATACAGAAGATGAGTGCAAAGAGTGTGACGCGGTTTAGGGTGTAACCGTGGATGTAGTATATGAAGAGCGTGAGGGCCAGGGTCACCGGAATGGCCACCAGGACCACCAGGCTTGCCCTCACCCCCAGAAGCAAGGCCATCAAGATGGCCACAGAAATGGTGGCAATGGCCAGGTGTTCCAGGAGTTCATTGGATTTCTCCTTGGCCGTCTCCCCATAGTCCCTGGTGACCACCATGTGGATGTCAGTGGGGAGTAGGTGTCCCCTGAGTGACTCCACCTTTTCTATCACCTTTTTGGCAAGTTCTGTGGCGTTCCTCCCCTTTCTCTTGGCCACTGCAATGCTCACAGCCGGTCTGAGTTCCCCTGGAGAGAGCCCCACCTGCTTTTCACGGGACGACTGGCCTGCCCCTATGAACACATAGGACTCAGGCTCTGCTGGTGCATATTCAATGTGGGCCAGGTCACCAAGGTAAACGGGCCTACCATCTCTTACGGTGACCACCAGTTGGCGGACCTCATCTGGGTCCTTGAAGAAGCTGTTCAGCCTGAGGCTGAATTCGTAGTTGCCTTCCACGTATGCCTGGGGGTTTGATGCCTGATTTTCCACCCAAAGGGCATCCAGTACGTCCTTTGGATCAAGTCCTGCCGACTCTAGCTTCAATGGGTCCAGGATGACCCTTAGCCTCTTTTTTAGGCCTCCCTTTATAAAGGTCTCACTGATGCCATTGATGGATCGGATCTCGTCGTCGAGATTCTTGACTATTGCCCTAAGTGTGGACGCATCATAGCCGTCTCCCCAGAAGGTCAGTGTGAGGATTGGGACGTCGTCTATGGAACGGGGCTTTAAAAGGGGTTTGCTACACCCTGGGGGTATCCAATCGAAGTGGGAATAGAGCTTGTCATATACCTTTACTAGACTCTTCTCCACGTCTTGGCCCACATAGAACCGGACTACACTCATGGCCCGTCCAGGCATGGCCGTGGAGTACACGTATTCCACCCCAGGGATCTCCCAGATGAGTTTTTCCATGGGGTTGATCACCCGCTCTTCCACCTCTTTGGCACTGGCCCCTGGCATTGATACTAGCACGTCCACCATGGGGACCACTATCTGGGGTTCTTCCTCGCTGGGGGTAAGATAAATAGACAGTGCCCCAAGGAGGATGCTCGCCAGTATTATGAGCGGGGTGAGTTTTGAGTCTACGAAACTCTCGGTGACGCTCCTAAGAAAAGAGGGCCTGTGTACACTATTCAAGGCTCATTCCCTCCCTTATCTCTTGGAGCCTAGATGAACATACCCGCATCCCTGGGCTTAGACCGCTCGCAATGAGTAAGAGCCTTTCAGTTGTGCTGGTCCTGGCCCCTTCGCTGTAGGTACATGGGAATAGGTCTTCCTCTATCCTGTAGTAACAGCCCCCAACCGTAATCACCTGAAAGTGTATGGTCTTGTCATCTTCTGCTGTGTAGACCCCTTTTATGCCTCCCCTTTTTACGATGACACTTTCTGGGATGAGGAGCCCACTCAAGCTTCCGCCGTCTAACCAAATGGTCCCAAACATGCCTCCTTCGAGGCCATTTCGATTGCCTAGATCCACCTTTACCTTGAATGTGCGGGTCCCAGGGTCTATCTGTGGTACGATTCTCGTCAAGTTTACTTTCTGTGGATATCCTCTACGGCCCTCTTCCCCACTAATGGCGAGAAATGCCGTATCACCGGCCTTAATTTTGCCAAATAGGGATTCTGGGATGCGCGCCTCAAACCAGAAGCCAGCCTCCCTGGAAGAGACCTGAAGAAGTGGGCTTCCAGGACCAACAAAGGCACCAGGGTCAACGAACCGCTTGGTAACTTGGCCAGAGTGGGGGGCGCGGATTATCCGGTAGGTGAGTTCATTTTTTACTGCCTCTATCTCTTGGTCCACTGCCTTTATCTGCGCCTCATAGGCCCTCACCCTTTCTTTTGCTGCAAGATATGCGGACTTGGCCCTGTCGAATTCATCTTTTGTCGCAGCCTCTTCATTGAAGAGGGCCTCTATCCTCTTGAAGGTTGCCTTTGCATAGGAGAGGTCCTGGGCATAGGCAGCCTTCTCCCGTTTTAAGGCCGCCTTTTTCTCTCCAAGACCCTTTAGCCGTGCCCTAAGATCCTTGTCGTCCAGGCGTATGAGTATATCACCTGCCTCAACACTGTCTCCCTCTCTCACCTCTACAGAGGTCACATAACCAGGCGCCTTGGCCGACAAGATGATCCTTATCTTTGGGGTGACCCGGCCTGGGAAGGCCATGTACTGTGGCAGGGTCTCTTTTTTTAACTGTATGGTCTCTACTGAAATCTTTTTGGTGGCCAATGGCACCCTCTTTACCTCTTCCTTTTTTGAACAGGAGGTGAAGGTTGCCCCAGTAAGCAATATGGACAAGATTACCAAACCTATTTTTATGCGGTGCATCTACTCTGCCTCCTCTACTCTTTCTTCACTGGTCAACAAGGTGCCAGAGAAGAGTTTGAGTTTGAGCTCTGAAAGCCTCTGCCTGAACCTTGCATCCTCGAGGCCAAGTTCAGCATATTTGAGGGCATCCTCTGCCCCCAGTACCTCTACCATCAGGGCAAGGCCCTGGGTGTAGCGCCTTCTCAGGATACGGAGTGCCTCTTTGGCCCTTTCCACCTCGCTTTTGGCAGACCTGAGTGCCTCTTCAGCAGCAATATTGGCGTGGTATGCAGAACGCACTTCGAGTTCAGTCTCATTGAGTACCCTCTGTCTCTGTGCCCTGGCACGTTCTACATCTGCACTGGCCTCTACTAATCTGGCCTTGTCACCAAGGCCCCTAAATATATTAAAGGATGCCTTTGCCATTATGGACCACGACTCTCCATCGTCTGAAAAGGGGTCTTCTCCGTGGAGTTCATAATCTCCCTGAAGATTCAAAGATGGAAGAAAGTTGAGCTTGGCCCCCTTTTTCTTAAGTAGTGCAAGCTCTACGAATTTATCCGATATGGCGACCTCAGGGCGCCTTTCTTTGGCAAGTTCAATCCAGGACTCTAAGGGCCTGGTGGCCCCCTTCTCTAGTAAGACCCCTTGGTCCAGTTCCCAGACCTCATTTTGTGGACGGGACATTATGCTGTTGAGCTCGCTCATGGCGGTCTTCTCTTCTGCCTTGGCAGTGGCGAGCTCGTGCTTTAAGCGCATAAGGCGCGCCTCTGCCGCCAGCATGTCTGATTTTAGTGCAGTGCCAGCCAGATACCTATTGCGTGCCAGTTCATAGCCCTGTCTCGCCGTTTCTACTGCCCTTGTCATCACCTTTCGCCGCTGAATGGCTAGGAGTGTCTTGAGGTATGCGCTTTCCACCCTAAAGGCCACATATTGTTTTACAGCCTTTTGGCGAAGTGCCGTGATCTCATACGCCTTTTTGGACAACTCATTGCCAATGTATTCCTTCCCGCGGTTAAAAATCGGCTGGGTTAGAACGAGCCGTGTGGCCCAATCGGTTCTGGGTGAAGGGTCGTTTAGGTTTTGTATCCTGAAATCAGACTGGGAAAAGAGTTCCTGGTTGAGCTTTTCCATGAATACCATCACTGGGTTGTCGCTCCTAATAAAGCCCTCTTCCACATCGAGCCTGGGAAAGAATGCACTCCTGGCCTGGACCTTCTGGGCCTCGCTCATCTTGAGTTCAGACATCACAGCCCTGACCTGAGGGTTGTCCTTTAATGCAATGTCGAGCGCCTCTTCTAGAGAGAGGGGGCGCGCCGCAAGGGACAAACCACTGTGCAGGAAAAAAGATAGTGCAATAATGAATAAAGACAAAAAAAGTCTTGGTCTCTTCATACAATGTTCCTCTAAATAGCGGATTTCATGAGGTGGAGACGATTCTATGAGATAATCATACAAGTTAGCCTATAGGTCAAGCCTTAAAAAAACACCTTAAATCCCGTAAAAAACGGCAAAGGGGGGCTGAAAACAAAAATTTAGTGAGCCCTTGTTATTCTCCTGATTTTGCGAATATTCATCTATTTTCGCCGTTTTCCTTTTTTGTGTCTTTTCCCCCACCTGTCTCGCCTGCGTCCAGATTTCTCTTCAAGGTATGCTACGTCGCTGGGGTCTATGGTCAAAAAGAATGAGCCAGGTGGGGACTTTTGTCCTTTTTCCAGTTCATTCTCTCTTACCTTTTGAACATGGGGCTCTTCCCTCTTGTCTTCCTCTCCTCCCATTTCTTCCTCAATCATTGGGAGTCTTAACCACTTGGGGTGGAGGAAAGGGCATGTATAGAGGACGCCACCTAGGGATTGAAACCTGGCCCCTCTGGCCTGGGCCATTACTGAATCAACTTCGATCAACAGGTAGTTTCCAGTGAGACGTTTTACGATCCTCTCTGCCATCTCTTTTGTCTCAGAGAGTACGAGGCGCCTTTTGGTACTGTCCAACCCATGTTTCCTCACATGGTGGAGGGCCTTTTTTCTAATGCCATAATAGAGGGTCCCCTCTGGATAAGAGGCCTCTAATAGCTCTGAGTATTGGAATGAACGGTTGGTGGACCTGAGTCTCCCAGGTTCGATCTCAATGTCCGGGGGCCTGTACACCTCAAAGAACCTTATGAGCCCCTTGTGGCTTCTTGGCCCAATGCCCTCTTCGCGAAGCACCTTGTAGAGTGTCTTAAAATCGAGCCAACCTCCTTGGTCCAATACGACACCAAATTCCCAAGGCCTTTTAGAGAGGATATTCATAACTATTTTGAGCAGTCGGGCTTCACCGCGTGAAAGGAGAGTCATATTAAGAGATTGTCTAAAAAGTGTGTCACCTTAAGGGTCTCATAATATATAGATGAGTTTCTTTCAAGCTCCTTTAACTCCTGCCTTACAAGTGTACTCACCATCTTCTCAGAGATGCCGCATAGGTCTTTTAACTTCTTTCTTGCTTCTTCCTGTAGTCTGCGTCCCTTAAGTCCTGGTGTACCAGCACCTTCCACAAGTTCATTGGCAAGATGGGCGATGAGTTGTGGGGTACGCATCCTGTGCCCAGTGGGCCGCCCCACATTACGTCTCAAGTAGACGACATCCATGAGTTTTTTGGGAAGGTTCCATTTGGTAACCAGGTGTTTGGTGAGTTCATCAAAAGTGAGGCCAAAGGCCTCCCTCGAGGCCAGGTCCCTGTTACGCCTCCTTAGAAAGAACTGTGAGAATTTGTCATAGCCCTCCTGATTGATGAATGAGAGGATGACCTCCCCGAGGTCCCTGAAGAGCGCCTGATAAAAGACAACCTCTAGGTCCATGTCAGTATATCTGGCAAAGGCGATGGATAGGTGTGCTGCAAATACCTTCCTTGAGGACAGGACGATCCATGGTGGTGGTATGCGTTTTGGACCTATCCGGAATTCATCTATCTTGGCCCTAGGCATCTCAAGGACCGTATGGGCCAAGACGTCCATTCCAAGGAGTACAATGGCATGGAGTACAGAGACCACAGGGGTCTTGTCTGCAGAATAGAATGCAGAGTTTATGGTGCGTAATACGTTGAGGGTCATCCCGAAGTCATATTGGATGACCCTGCTTATCTCTGGCGCATCGCTGTTTATGGAGCCACACAGGGCCAGCACAGTGCGAACTGTGGGAGGGAGTGCAGGGAATGCAAGGGTGGAGATAGCAGAGAGAGTTTTCTCCCGTTTTTTCAGGAGGTTTTCAAGGTGTGTCGTCTGGTTATCGCCCCGTTTTTCAAACATTATTGCTCTCTTTCCCCTTTTTTATATCGGTCTTTTAGACTAGATTTGTAAAGTGATATGGAAAAATCTCTTATTTTTATACCAGAAGTGTCCGAAGACTTCATAAAGGCCCAGCGCCAAAAGGCCAAGGCCCTCAAAAAGTCTAGGTGGTGGAGGCAGAAGATTCAGAAGGGTGTGTGCTACTACTGTGGAAGAAAATTTCCCCCAAATGAACTTACCATGGACCATGTAGTGCCAATAATAAGGGGGGGGAGATCTGAAAAGAACAACCTCGTACCTGCCTGCAAAGAGTGTAATGCTCGGAAGAAGCACAAACTGGGCTTTGAATTCCAATTAAATAATTAAGGAGGAAGAGAGCGGTCATGTGCGGAATCGTTGGTTATGTGGGCACAAGGCGCTGTATCCCTGTTCTCATAGAGGGGCTAAAGAGGCTTGAGTATAGGGGATATGACAGTGCAGGGGTGGCATGGATGGATGATAACGGGGCCATATCCCTAGTGCGCGCTAAGGGAAAGCTCATGGTCCTGGATAAAAAGTTGGATGGTGTGAGAGACACCAAGAGCTATATCGGACTTGGGCACACGAGATGGGCTACCCATGGAGAGCCCAGTGTAGAGAATGCACACCCGCACATGGACTGTAAAGGTGAGATCGTCGTGGTGCACAATGGCATCATCGAAAACTACTATAGTCTAAAAAAGGCCCTTGAAGAGGAAGGACACAAATTCCTTTCAGATACAGATACAGAGGTACTGGCGCACCTCTTTGAAAAGTACCTCAATGGCGACATAGTGGAGGCAGTAAAGCGTGGATTAAGGGATGTAGAGGGCGCATATGCCATTGGTGTCATGTGGAGGGGGGCGCCAGATATCATAGTGGCGGCGCGAAAACAGAGCCCACTCGTCCTTGGAGTGACTGAGGATGAGGCCTTTTTGGCATCTGACATCCCTGCACTCTTACCCTATACCAACTCCTTTGTCTTTTTGGACGATGGCGAGCTCGCCATCCTCAAAAAGGGTTCATACCAGGTAGTGGAGCTTTCAAGCGAGAGTATCGTTGACAAAGAGACCCAGGTCATCAACTGGGACGCATCCATGGCCGAGAAGGCCGGATACAAGCACTTCATGTTGAAGGAGATCTATGAGCAGTCTCAGGCGATCATGAATACCTTGAGGGGGAGGGTGCTTCCAGAAGAGGGGATGGTTCAGTTCGAGGATATGGGGGTAACAGAGGACTTCATCAGGGACATCGAGATGGTGAATCTCGTGGCGTGTGGCACCTCCTGGCACGCTGGGCTTGTGGCAAAATACTGGATTGAAAAGTGGGCCAGAATACCTGTGCAGGTAGACCTTGCGTCGGAATTTAGGTACAGAGAACTCCTCCTGGATGATAAGTGGCTAACGATCCCCATATCGCAGTCTGGCGAGACTGCCGACACCCTTGCAGGGCTTAGGATCGCCAAGGACCTTGGAAGCACTGTCATATCGATCTGTAACGTGGTGGGTAGCACCATAACAAGGGAGTCGCATGGTACCATATATACCCATGCAGGACCAGAGATCGGGGTGGCGTCCACAAAGGCATTTACAAGCCAACTGGCAGCCCTATATCTTCTGGGCCTCTTTATGGCAAGGGCCAGAGGGACCATGGACAGGGCCACTGCCAAAAGGAAGATAGAGGCAGTGTTGGATGTGCCAGAGGCCTTGGACAGGGAGATAGACTCGTGGCACACACAGGCAAAAGAGCTGGCCATCGAATACTCCCAGTACCCCAATTTCCTCTACCTCGGGCGCGGGCTCCATTTCCCCATTGCCCTTGAAGGTGCACTAAAATTAAAAGAGATATCCTACATCCACGCCGAAGGCTATGCAGCAGGGGAGATGAAGCATGGCCCCATTGCCCTAATAGATAAAAACATGCCAGTTGTATGCTTGGCCCCAAGGGACCACGTATATGAAAAGCTTTTGAGCAATATTGAAGAGGTGAGGTCCAGGAGGGGTATTGTGTTGAGTGTTGGTGAAGAGGGGGATGAAAAATTGCAATCCCTCTCAAAGGATGTTATAGCGGTCCCGTCCTTTGAGGAAAAGGATGTGAATCCATTCATATATACGATTCCATTGCAGCTACTCGCCTATGAGATAGCAGTGCATAGGGGGTGTGACGTAGATCAGCCCAGGAATCTCGCAAAGAGCGTTACAGTGGAATAGAAAGGGGTACAAATAGACCATGTATCAATTCAAAAAGGTGCTCGTCACAGGTGCAGCGGGCTTTATCGGGTTTCACCTTTCAAAGAGACTTCTTGCCATGGACGTTGAGGTAGTTGGTATAGACAACCTCAATCCCTACTACGACCCGTCACTCAAGGAGGCCAGGTTGGCCCAATTGACCCCAGAGAAAAATTTTAAGTTCTATCGCCTTGACATGAAAGAAAGGGCGGCCATGGAGGAACTCTTCAAGAATGAAGGGTTTGACTGTGTGGTGAACCTTGCTGCCCAGGCAGGTGTGAGACATAGCCTCAAAGACCCCTATTCCTATGTTGATACAAATCTTATGGGTTTTTTGAACATCCTGGAGGGATGCAGACACAATGGTGTAGGACATCTGGTCTTTGCAAGCTCAAGCTCTGTTTACGGCGCCAATACGCGCATGCCCTTTTCAGTCCACCACAATGTGGATCATCCTGTATCACTCTACGCCGCCACAAAGAAATCGAATGAGTTGATGGCCCACTGCTACAGCCACCTCTATGGGATACCATGTACGGGCCTACGCTTCTTCACGGTCTACGGGCCATGGGGGAGGCCAGATATGGCGCTCTTTTTGTTCACCAAGGCCATCTTGGAAGACCGGCCCATAGACGTGTTTAACCATGGGAATATGCAGCGGGATTTTACCTATATCGATGACATTGTTGAGGGTGTAGTAAGGGTCATGGGGCGACTGCCAGAACCAAATCCCAACTGGTCAGGCGATGACCCCGACCCTGGCACAAGCTACTGCCCATACAAGATCTATAACATCGGGAATAATGAACCGGTTACACTCATGAGGTTTATTGAGATCATCGAAGAGACCCTTGGGAAGAAGGCAAAGAAAAACCTCCTTCCCATGCAGCCAGGGGATGTGCCTGCAACGTATGCGGACATAGAAGACCTCAAGAGGGACGTGGGGTTTGAACCAAAGACCACCCTGGAGGAGGGCATCCCCAAATTTATCGCCTGGTATAAGGACTACTTCAATATAGATTGAGAGCCACCCCTAAGACAAGCCCCCACTCTGTTCTAGGCTATAAGAGCCTATACGGGTAGGCCCTCTTTGTCCAATCGCTATCTGGAAACCTTTGGGTGAGCTCTTCATAGGCCTCCTTTAAGGGTGAAGCATCATGGGTGAGTTTATATGTCGCCACACCCCGTAAAAATATGGCCTCTGCCGAGAAGCTACTCTCTGGGTATGCCTCCAAGACACGTTTAAACCACTCCTTTGCCGCCTCGAACTCGTCCCGTTCAAAATAGGCCTTTCCGATCCCAAGCATCAATGATGGGATAAGCTCTTCCGGTGCCAGGAATCCCACTGTACGATGGTGTTCTCTACCCTGGTGATCGAGGATCAACAGGGTCGGTGTCCATTTCACCTGAAAATCGTCTGCCAAGGGCCTTGCATCGTGGGCCACCCTAACTGGTACAAGGTGCGCATCTATGAACTCTATGACCTCTTTTTGTGGAAACGTGACCGCTTCCATCTGCTTACACCCTATTCAGCCAGGATTAAAAAAGTCGAGGAACACAAATTTCCCCGATTCCTGTGCCTTTTTTAGGCCTTCGTCCAGAGAATCCAGCCAATTGACCTTGTCTGCCATAATTAAGCCCCCCCTTTTTATGATTGTTTTTGGAAGTCATTTAAATTTTGGCACATATAAGTATGAAAGTCAAACTTTTTGGTGGGGCTTTTTTGAGTTTACTTTGAGATAGAAATAATGAGAAGATCGGGCCTGGACATAGAGGGGCACTTGATCGTCTAATAGTAGCTTGAAATATATTGACAATTTGTCATTATCAAGTGAGCAGGGATGGAGATTTTAAAACTCATTCTAAAGGATCTTCATACCTAGACAACGGGCTTTTTGGAGTGATTTTCTATTATGATACTCAAGGAACGCGATTCACGGGAACGAGACATTATCGAGCTTAAGAGACTCCTAGCATATGATTTGACCCCCAAACAGAGGTTTTTAATCGAACGCGAGATTGCTTCTATAAAAAAGGGTGAGTCTGGGGAGGATGATTCGGCGTATTATATTAATTTTTACTATGGTGATTCAAAGCGGTGGGTAGTCATTCATGACTTGAGGATTGAATTAAATGGTAAGGTAGCTCAAATAGATCATATTCTCATAAATAGGCTATTCGATATATATGTGCTCGAATCCAAAAATTACAGATATGGGATTAGAATAACGGGAACAGGGGAGTTTGAGGTCTACTACCGGGGCCATTATATTGGAATTCCCTCTCCACTAGAGCAGAACAAACGGCATATTGTCCTATTGGCCGAATTGATTAAGCGGCACAGGCTAATGCCAACTAGACTTTCCATCCCCATTAGCCCAAATTTTCTCAACTATGTACTCATGTCACCATCGTCGATCATAAAAAGGCCGCCCAAGAGACAATTTGATTCATCCAATGTCATAAAGGCAGACACACTAAACACAGTAATTGAGCAAAGGGTCGATGGGATAGGCGTTCTGGATGCAGTGTCGAGCCTTGCCAAAATGGTTCCTTTTTCTGATATTAAGGAGTTTGGAAGAAGGCTCGTACGTTTCCATCGTCCTTCATCAATTGATTGGAAGAAAAAGTTTGGCATAGTGGACCAAGGAGGGCAAAAGCAGAAAAAGGCCTCCAGGTACTTTTGCGCCAGATGTAAGGCCAGTATCTCAGAAAAAGAAGCACAATTTTGTTGGAATAACAGGCAAAGGTTCAAGGGACGGGCGTTTTGTTACAACTGCCAAAAGAAGGTGCGGCCCTAACCCCTTCCCCCTTCAAACTATTGACACGCTACCCTTTAAAGCGTAATTTCATGCCCCATGATACAGAAAATCATCTACAATAAGGTACTTAAGGCCCTTGAAGAGTGTGTAAAAAGGGGTGATCTTGGCACAACCCCACCCCCTGATCTGGCCCTGAGGCACCAGGTCTCGCAGCCAAAGCAGGAGGCGCATGGAGACTATGCATCGAATATCGCCCTTATGCTTTCTGGTCCTTTGCGGCGAAAGCCCAGGGAGATCGGAGAGGTGCTCGCAGAGGAGTTAGAAAAGGACCCCTTGTTTCAAAAGATAGATGTGGCAGGTCCAGGTTTTTTAAATTTTTTCGTATCCAATGCCTATTGGCAGGACAATCTGCGGGTCATACTTGATAAGGCCGGAGACTATGGCCGCCTAGATGTGGGCAGGGGCCAGAAGGTCCTGGTGGAATATGTGAGTGCAAACCCCACAGGTCCTCTCCATGTGGGGCACGGCAGGGGGGCAGCCATTGGTGATAGCCTGTCACGCATACTCTCCTTTGCAGGCTTTTCTGTGGAGACAGAATATTACATAAACGACGCTGGCAATCAGATGGATACACTGGGAAAGAGTGTATATCTGAGGTACCAGGAGATATTTGGAAAAGAGGTCGAATTTCCCAAGGAATGTTACCAGGGCGATTATATAAAAGAGATCGCAAGGGGTATATCAGCCAAGCATGGTGATAGATTTGTGGATACCCCCTTGGAAGAGTGCCTTTCCCTCTTCACATCCATTGCAGTGGAAGAGATAAGTAGTGGCATAAAAGAGGACCTTGACCGATTCAACTGTCGCTTTGACCACTGGTTCAGCGAGAAGACACTACATGAGTCGGGATATGTGGACGAGACCATAGCCGAGTTAAAGAGACTTGGGTATGTCTACGAACAGGATGGCGCCCTCTGGTTCAAGGCCACCCAGTTTGGCGATGAAAAGGACAGGGTAATCAGGCGTTCAAATGGCGTTACTACGTACTTTGCAGCGGATATTGCCTACCACCGAAACAAGCTCGAACGGGGCTTCAATGTACTGGTGGACGTATGGGGTGCAGACCACCACGGATATGTGCCCAGGCTGAAGGCAGCCATCCAGGCCCTGGGGTGTGACAAGGAGGCACTCAAGGTCATCCTTGTTCAATTAGTGAATCTCCTAGAGGGTGGGGAGGTCAAGGCCATGAGTACCCGTGCAGGGGAATTTGTCACCCTTCGGGAGGTGTTAGACGATGTGGGTAAGGATGCTGCCCGCTTTATCTTTCTCACTAGGCGTTCAGATAGCCACCTGGACTTTGATCTAGAGATCGCCAGAAAAAAGAGCCAAGAAAACCCTGTGTATTATGTTCAATATGCCCATGCCCGTCTCACCAGTGTCTTTGAAAAGGCCAAGGACAAGGGAATAGACGTAGAAAAGGCGCTCAATGGTGGTGACCTATCCAAGCTCGATACCCGAGAGGACATACAGCTTTTGAAGACCTTGGAGGCATTCCCAAAACAGGTAGAGAGTGCGGCAATCAACTCCGAGCCACACCTTATTGCATATTATCTTACGGAACTTGCGTCGAGGCTCCACGGCTATTATAACAAACATAGATTTATTACAGATGATTCCCCGTTGACCATGGCCCGCCTTTGCCTTGCACAAGGGGTCAGACAGGTGGTCAAAAATGGATTGGGCCTTCTCGGAGTAAGCGCTCCAGAGAGGATGTAACAAAAAGGGGCCTACACTATGGCTAAAAAGAAGAAGAAAAGGCCACCTTTCAGGTTGGAGATGGGCTGGGGTGGCGTAATCGCCGTTGTCACAGGTGCATTTGTGGCCATTTTGTGGACGTTTGTCTTGGGGGTATGGGTTGGAAAGAAGGTGGCAACCCCCAAGGGAGAACTCACTGCACCATTAATGGAATCTAGGTACGGCGAAGGCAATCTGGGGGCTAAAAAGGCCGAAGTACCCCAAAGTGCACCGCTCTTTACCATGGAAAATAAGGTAGCCCCTGGGGCAAATGTGGTGGAAGAGGTGCCCGAGGGGCCAGAGGTGCCAACTAGTGCGCCCAGGACTATTGAAAAGGAGGCCAGAGAGGAACGAGGTAAGGTTGCTGCCCCTTTGAAGGAAGAAGTAGTAAAGCCAAAGAAAGAGCCAAAGGAAGAGGCAAAGGCCCCAATCCTTCCTGAGAAGGCCCACCATCTAAAGAAAGAGGCAAAGAAGCCTGTTGTAACAGTCAAGGCCAAGAGGCTATCAAAGGCCAGACCGCGACCATTTTTCGCCCTTCAGGTGGCATCCTTCAAGGACCTAAAATATGCCCAGAGAGAGGTGATAAGGTGGGAGAACCTAGGCTATTCAGCCACCATTCGAAAGGTGGATCTAGGCCCCAAAAAGGGCACCTGGTACAGGGTCTTTGTGGGCAGATATGCCACCATCGCCGAGGCACGAAAGGGTGCAGTTGAACTCGCCAAGAAGTTCAAGCAGAAGTCCTACATCAGACCCGTGAGATAACCTTGATCAGGAAGGCCAAAATAGGCGATATCCACTCTATCCACTCCATATTGGCACACTTTGGGGAAAAGGGCCTACTCCTGCCACGACCCCTCAGTGACCTCTATGATCACCTGCGCGACTATGCCGTCTATGTAGATGACGAGGAACGAGTGGTGGGCATCGTGGCACTGCACATATCGTGGGAAGACCTCGCAGAGATCCGCTCCCTAGCAGTATTGGAGTCTCATCAGGGGAAGGGGATAGGAAGGGCCCTTGTGGAATTTGCAGTCTCAGAGGCCCTCACCTTGGGCATCTACAGGGTTTTTACCCTCACATATCAACCTGGTTTTTTTGAAAAGATCGGCTTCAAAGAGGTGGATAAAAAGGTGCTTCCCCACAAGGTATGGGCAGACTGTCTCAAGTGCCCAAAGTTTCCAGACTGTGACGAGACTGCCATGCTTCTCCAGCTTTGATTTAATGGTTGACCCTAGGAGGCCTATTGTACTCCACGGTCCCCATTGCTAAAATGGCACTTCTCTTGCTAATATGGCGTGACGGATTACCTTATCTTGGTAAATTGTGGATTAGGTGCATTTTATGATAGGAAAGCTCTTAACAAAGATAGTTGGTACCAAACATGATAGAGAGATCAAGAAGATACGCCCATTGGTGGATCGGATAAATGCCCTCGAGCCAGAGGTGTCCAAGCTGAGCGATGATGCCCTGGCGAGAAAGACTGTGGAATTCAAAGAGAGGATCGAAAAGGGGGAGTCCCTCGACTCGCTCCTCCCAGAGGCCTTTTCAGTGGTGCGCGAGACCTCAAAGCGTGTCCTAGGCATGAGGCCCTACGACGTACAGCTCATTGGTGGCATAGTGCTACACCAGGGCAAGATCGCAGAGATGAAGACTGGTGAGGGAAAGACCCTGGTGGCCACCATGCCAGTCTATCTGAATGCCCTTACTGGCCGCGGTGTACACGTGGTCACAGTAAACGACTATCTCGCCCGCAGGGACGCAGAGTGGATGGGGGCAATATACAAGTTCCTGGGCCTTTCAGTGGGAGTGATAGTACACGGTCTGGATGATCCAGAGCGGAAAGAGGCATATGACAGTGACGTCACCTATGGTACTAACAACGAGTTTGGCTTCGACTATCTGAGAGATAACATGAAGTACTCCCTGGAAGACATGGTCCAGAGGGAGTTCTACTATGCCATTGTGGACGAGGTGGACTCTATCCTCATAGATGAGGCGAGGACCCCTCTAATCATCTCTGGCCCCTCTGAAGAGTCCACAGAACTCTACTATCGGGTGGACAGGGTCATTCCACACCTAAAAAAGGAGGTGGACTACACTGTTGACGAAAAGGCCCGCACTGTGACCCTCACTGAGGAGGGGGTGGCCAAGTGCGAGAAGCTCTTAAAGGTGGACAACCTGTACGACCCTGTGAACACAGAGCTACTCCACCATGTGCAACAGGCCCTCAAGGCCCACGTGCTATTCAAAAAGGACGTGGACTACATCGTAAAGGATGGCCAGGTGGTGATAGTGGATGAGTTTACAGGACGCCTCATGCCAGGGCGCCGCTATTCCGATGGGCTACACCAGGCCCTAGAGGCAAAGGAAGGGGTGAAGATCGAGAGTGAAAATCAGACCCTGGCCTCCATCACGTTCCAGAATTTCTTCAGGATGTATGAAAAGCTCGCTGGCATGACTGGTACTGCGGACACAGAGGCAGAGGAGTTCAAAAAGATCTATGACCTCGATGTGGTAGTGATCCCCACCCACAAGCCCATGATCAGAGTAGATCACCCAGACCTCGTCTTCAGGACCGTGAGGGAGAAGTTTGAGGCAGCAGTAAAGGAGATAGAAGAACTCCACAAGATTGGACGCCCGGTCCTTGTGGGAACCACCAGTGTGGAGAACTCTGAACGGCTCTCGGCCATGCTCAAAAAACGCGGCATCCCACACGAGGTGCTCAATGCAAAACACCATGAACGCGAGGCAGAGATCGTAAAGCATGCCGGCGAAAAGGGCAAGGTGACCATAGCCACCAACATGGCGGGCCGTGGTACAGACATCGTTCTGGGCGAGGGGGTGAAGGAGCTTGGCGGCCTCCACATCCTCGGGACAGAAAGGCACGAATCCAGGCGTATAGACAACCAGTTGAGGGGACGTGCAGGAAGACAGGGTGACCCTGGTTCATCCAGGTTCTACCTCTCCCTTGAAGATGATCTCTTGAGGATCTTCGGAGGGGAAAAGATCCAGAAGATCATGGATCGTCTGGGAATGGAAGAAGGCGAACCCATTGAGCACTCCATGCTCTCCAAGGCCATAGAGAATGCCCAGAGAAAGGTGGAGGCCCACAACTTCGAGATCAGAAAACACCTCCTCGAGTACGACGATGTCATGAATACCCAGCGGACCGTGATCTATTCCCAGAGACGTGAGATACTCTCTGGTGGGAGCCTCAAGGAGACGATCTTGGGCTTTGCAGAGGAGGTGGCTGCACGCCTGGCAGACCTCTATGCAGATGAAAAGGCCCCATCGAGCGAATGGGACTGGAAGGCACTCAGGGAACGCCTCTATGGTGGTTTTGGGGTGGATCTCCAGCTCTCTGACGAACAAAGGGCAGATATCTCCAAAGATGAACTCGAGGAGCGGATCAAAGAGGCGCTCTTTAAGGCATATGAGGAGCAGGAGAGGCGCTTTGGTGAGGAGGAGATGCGTCAGATAGAGCGCTTTATCGTGCTCCAGACCCTGGACAACCTGTGGAAGGACCACCTACTCAACATGGACCACCTGAGGGAGGGGATAGGACTCATGGGCTACGGCCAGAAAGACCCCCTTCAGGAGTATAAGCGAGAGGGCTACCAGATGTTCCTAGATATGGTGGATAGATACAAGGAGGAGTCCCTGAGCCTCCTTTTGAGAATAAGGCCCATGCGCGAGGTGGAGATCGAACGGCTTGAGGAAAAGAGGCGGCGGAAGCAGGAGCGCCTCCAGTTCAGCCATGGAGACGAGGAGGCCAACAAGCCAAAGACCTATAGGAGACAGGGGAAAAAGATAGGGAGAAACGACCCATGTCCATGCGGGAGCGGAAAGAAATACAAGAAGTGCTGTGGAAGAAAATAGGAGCGAGGGAGGGCTAGATGTCAGAGGTATTGAGGCTTCCCAAGGGGTTCAAGGCCTCTTCTTTGGAGGTCGGCGTAAGGTATGAGGGGAGACTTGATGTGGGGCTCATTGCATCTGACCCTCCGGCAGCGGCAGCGGCGTGTTTTACTGAGAATGCCATAAAGGCCGCTCCTGTGAGGATCGGTATAG
Organism: Deltaproteobacteria bacterium; assembly: GCA_015494155.1. Classification (GTDB taxonomy): domain Bacteria; phylum Desulfobacterota; class Dissulfuribacteria; order Dissulfuribacterales; family Dissulfuribacteraceae; genus WGBU01. Next base: position 35,691 of record WGBU01000144.1, read on the forward strand.
AGAGATTTTTAGAAAAGATGGGCCAGGTAGAGCTTAGTGCACTCATCGTAAACAGCGGAAATGCCAATGCCTGTACTGGGCGGCAAGGCCTTGAGAGTACCCAGCTCATACTCGATGCCCTCTCAAGCGCACTTGGCGTCTCAGGGGATCAGGTCCTTATGAGTTCTACTGGTGTAATTGGTGAGCCCCTTCCCCATGAAAAGATCATTAGGGCGATCCCAGGGCTCGTTGATGGGCTTTCAGAAGAGGGCCTTTTGGGTGTGGCACAGGCCATCCTCACTACAGATACTAGGGAAAAGGTGGTCTCACGAAAGATCGCCATGGAGAGGGGGGAAGCGACTATGGTGGGGATAGCCAAGGGCGCTGGGATGATCGCCCCCAAAATGGCTGCACCCCATGCCACTATGCTCGCCTTTATTCTCACTGATGCAGCTGTAGAGCATGAGACGCTTCAAAGGCTCCTCTCTATGGCAGTGGATGCGAGCTTTAACCGAATAACAGTGGACGGTGACACGAGCACAAACGATACAGTCTTCCTCCTTGCAAATGGTGCATCTGGCACAGCACCCCTCGATATGGCATCTGGACCTGACCTTGAACGGTTCAAGGAGGCACTTTTTGGTGTATCGAAGGAGCTCGCCAGGATGATCGTCCGCGATGGCGAAGGGGCCACTAAGGTGGTGGAGATAGTGGTAAGGGGTGGTTGGAGCCTAGAAGAGGCCAGAGATTGCGCCGTGGCAATAGCCAACTCACCCCTTGTAAAGACGGCCTTTTTTGGAGAAGACCCCAATTGGGGGCGCATCGTGGCCGCTGCTGGCAAGGCTGGTCATCCCCTGATTGAAGAGGCACTAACGCTTTGGATAGGCGATGTCCTACTCGTAACAAATGGAGAATTCCAGGGAAAGGACCAAGAGGCAAGGGCCCATGAAGTAATGAAAAGGGACGAGTTTACAGTGACCCTTGAGATCGGTACTGGTGACTACCAATACTCCATGCTTACCACTGATCTCACAAAAGATTATGTGTCAATAAATGCAGACTATCGCAGTTGAATGGAAGCCTGGGAGGAGAGTGGAGACTCATGGCCAAAAAACCCTGGGGTGGAAGATTTAAAGAGGCCACAGATGTACTTGTTGAGCGCTTTACCGAGAGCGTGAGCTTTGACAGGCGCCTATACAAATATGATATCGCTGGCAGTATCGCCCATGCAAGGATGTTGGCAAGGCAGGGCATCATCCCTAAAGAGGATGCAGAGGCCATAGTTAAAGGACTCGAGGAGATAAGAGATGCGATAGATGAGGGGAGATTTGAGTGGCGTGTGGACCTAGAAGATGTCCACATGAACATCGAGCACGAACTCTCGAGGCGCATAGGAGAGGCAGGTAAGAGGCTACACACTGCTAGGAGCAGGAACGATCAGGTTGCAACAGACATGCGTCTCTATCTAAAGGATGAGATCATTGCCCTGGATAGCTCGCTAAAGGACCTCCAAGAATCACTTCTATACCAGGCAAGGGAATATTTTGACTGCGTTTTGCCTGGCTTTACCCATCTTCAACACGCCCAGCCAGTCCTCTGGCCACACCACATGCTCGCCTACTTTGAACAGTTCAGGAGGGACCGTGAGAGGCTCAAAGACGCCTTTAAAAGGGTGGACGTATGTCCGCTAGGGTCTGCTGCCCTGGCGGGTTCAGACTTTCCCATTGACCGCGAGTTTGTGAGAAGGGAGTTGGGCTTTTCTGCCCTGTCGCGAAATAGCATGGACGCAGTCTCTGATCGCGACTTCGTGGCAGAGTTCATCTTCTGCGCAAGTCTTGTGATGATACACCTGAGCAGGCTCTCTGAGGAACTCATTCTGTGGGCAAGTGATGAGTTCTCCTTTGTGGAGTTGCCCGATAGCTTTTGCACTGGCTCGAGCATCATGCCACAGAAAAAGAATCCAGACTGCCCAGAGCTCATACGGGGAAAGACTGGACGGGTCCTCGGTGCCCTGACTGCCATAATGACCATACTCAAGGGGCTTCCCATGACCTATAACCGGGACCTCCAGGAGGACAAGGAGCCACTCTTCGACACCTGCGACACAGTGAGGCTCTGCGTAGATGTGATGGCAAGGATGCTCCGTGGCACAAGGCCAAGGCGCGATCGGATGCACCAGGCCACAAGGGGTGGCTTTCTCACTGCCACTGACCTTGCGGACTATCTTGTGGAAAAGGGGGTGCCATTTCGCTCTGCTCATGAGATAGTGGGACAGGTAGTTGCCTACTGTGTAGAGAACGGCAAGGAACTTTGGGAGTTGAGCCTTGATGAACTCAAGGGCTTTTCCCAAGAGATAGAAGAAGACTGTTTTGAAAGATTGAGCATCCAGGGCTCTATAGAGAAAAGGAACTCTTTTGGGGGTACAGCGCCAGGGCGTGTAAAGGATGCACTAGAGGAGGCAGAGGCTTGGCTGAGGTCCCATTCCATAGGGGAATAGGAAGGCTACTAGCGGCCTTTTTGGTCATCTTTTTGGCTGGGCCCACGGGGTGTGGGCGAAAGAGCCCTCCAGTGCCCCCAGGTACCTTGAAGCCACGTCCTCCTCAGGGTCTCGAATACGCCATTACCAAAGATGGCGTTGTCATTTCGTGGGACGTACCCACCAAGAATGTGGACGGTAGTCCTATCTTTGGTCTTAAGGGCTTTGAGGTCTTTAGGGCAGAAGAGTCTCCGGGAGAGTTCTGCGACCAGTGTCCAAAGCAATTTGAAAGCCCCATCTGGATCCCCTTCAAGGGAAAGCTTAGAAATGGCCTCAGAATGTCCTACGAAGATCATACTGTAAAAGAGGGGTATCGCTATACATATGCCATAAGGACAGTAAAGGGGCTCTTTTCAAAGAGTGCCCTATCAGAAAAACTCACCCTCTTCTGGCACCCACCACCAGGGAAGCCAGCAAAGCTGGAGTGGGATAGGCGTGCAGATGCGATCGTACTTAGGTGGACCCCTCCAAAGGCATTTATTGACGGGACCCCTCTCACAGACAAAGACAGGAAGAACACATTTTACAAGGTGTTGAGGCGGGTCAAGGGGGAAGAGGAGTGGAGGCTCGTGGCAGGCCATGTAAAAGGTCACACATTAAAGGATCGCACTACCTTCAGAGGCATGGACTATGAGTATCGGGTAGTGCCCATATTCAAATACCATGGCGTCCTTATTCCAGGCGAGGGGGCCGAGGTTACCACTCTTGTCAAGTGGTCACCCCCAGTCACGAGACAACCACAACACCTCGTTGCACTGCGTTCAAAAGATGGTATAGAGCTCCGCTGGGAAGGTAGAATAGGGAAAGATGAGGGCTTTAGGGTCTATCGTATGGGGCCTTCTGGCCTGGCAGATGCCCTCAACAAGAGGCCCATAAGGGAACATTGGTTTAAAGATACTACTCTCCTTCCCAAGGGCACGTACACCTACTGGGTAACTATAGTCAGGGGAGGACCAGTGGAGTCTGAGGGACCCCCTTCAAATATCGCTGTAGTAAAGGTGGAATAGGACTATGGACTACTTTGTCTTCAAAGATGGGGAACTCTACTGCGAAGATGTCAGGGTTAGTGTAATTGCTGAGAAAGTAGGCACACCCTTTTATCTCTACAGCGCATCCACTATAGAGAGACACTTAAAGGCCTATGAGAGTGCATTAACAGGCCTCCCCCACCTAGTCTGTTATGCTGTAAAGGCCAACAGCAACCTGGCGGTCTTGAAGCTCTTGGGAGACCTCGGTGCAGGGGCAGATATCGTATCTGGCGGAGAACTATTTAGGGTGACCAAGGCGGGTATATCGCCTCAGAAGGTAGTCTACTCTGGCGTTGGAAAGAGTGAGCATGAGATATCAATGGCCTTGGACCAGGGGATATTGATGTTCAATGTGGAATCTTTTGGTGAATTGAAGGCCATTGAGAGGCTCTCGCAGGAAAAGGGCAAGGTGGCCCCAATCTCTTTCAGGGTGAATCCTGATGTGGATCCCAAGACACATCCTTACATATCCACTGGCCTTGAAGAGAACAAGTTTGGACTCCCTGTGGAGGATGCCCTGAGGGCATATGAGTATGCAAAGTCGAGCGATTGCCTTGCCATAAAGGGAATAAGCTGCCACATAGGCTCCCAATTGACCGATCTCAGTCCCTTTATTGATGCCCTCAAGCGGGTCTTGAGATTGGTGGACACACTTCATGATAAGGGGATAGATATTGAATTTCTGGACATGGGTGGAGGGCTTGGCATAAGGTACAGTGACGAGACCCCACCACTGCCAGAAGAATACGCCGATGCACTGCGAGAGACCCTGGGAGAGCGTCCTATAACCCTGGTGCTCGAGCCAGGCAGGAGCATTGTTGGAAATGCAGGTATCTTGGTCACCAAGGTGCTATACAAGAAGGAGACTGGAAAAAAGGCCTTCCTCATAGTGGATGCCGCCATGAACGATTTGGCCCGTCCTAGTCTCTATAAGGCGCACCACGAGATCGTGCCAGTTGAGAGGGGAGGAAGAGAGAGCAGGCCCTTTGACGTGGTGGGCCCCATATGCGAGACAGGGGATTTCTTTGCCCGCTCACGGGAGCTTGAGGATGTAGATCCTGGGGCGCTTTTGGCCATAAGGAGCGCAGGTGCCTATGGTTTTACCATGAGCTCCAACTACAATTCTAGGCCAAGGGTGGCTGAGGTGATGGCGCGCGGGGACCACTTTTCTGTGGTGAGGGCAAGAGAGACCTATGATGATCTCATAAGGGGAGAGGAGTTTTTCCATGGCTGATCCAATAAGGTTCAAGAAGATGCACGGGAGTGGCAATGATTTCATCCTCGTAGACAATAGAAAAATGGCCATACCCTTGGAGAGGGGGCCAGAGGTGGCCCAAATGCTCTGTAGGCCCAAGTTTGGCGTAGGGGCAGACGGGTTGATACTCATCGGAGAGTCTCAGGTGGCAGACTTCAAGTGGTATTTTTACAACGCAGACGGCTCAGAGGCGGAGATGTGCGGGAATGGGGGGAGATGTGCGGCACGCTTTGCGTACACCGAGGGCATTGCAGATGCCTCCATGAGGTTCGAGACCATTGCCGGGATCATCAGTGCTGAGGTCTCTGGAAAGACAGTGAAACTCCAGTTACCCACCCCAGAGGTCATAGAACCATCTATGACCATAAGTGTGCGTGAATGGAACCTCACGGGCAGTTATCTAAATACTGGTGTGCCGCACTTTGTCAACTTTGTAGAAGATGTACAAGCAGTACCAGTGTACGAAATGGGTAGGCTTGTGCGGCACCACGAGGCATTCCAACCCCATGGCACCAATTGTGACTTCGTGGAGGTGCGCGATAAAGACTACATTGTCGTTCGTACATATGAGCGTGGTGTTGAGGACGAGACCCTTGCCTGTGGTACCGGGGCAGTGGCAAGTGCCATAGCATGTGCCCTCCTCCACAGGTGTATCCCACCTATCACAGTGGAGACGTGGGGAGGAGAGCGCTTAAAAGTCTATTTTGAATTAACACCAGAGGGTGTTAGAGACGTCTTTCTTGAGGGAGAGGCCATTATCGTTTATTCTGGGGTACTGGATGGCGATCTTGCCATTTAAATATATATAGGAGGATTTTATTATGGGTTGCGGCAGGCGACAATGTAAGACCAGTTCAGCAAAGAATAAGGGCAAGGGGAACAAGGAGATAAAGGGTGCAATAGTTGCCATTGTAACCCCTTTCAAAGATGGTGAGATAGACGAAAAGGGTTACAGGGAGCTCATAGAGTGGCACGTGAAGAGTGGGACACACGCCATTGTCCCAGTGGGCACCACAGGCGAGTCTGCCACCCTCTCTCACGATGAGCACAAGAAGGTCATTGAGATCTGTATCGATCAGGTAAAGGGCAGGGTGCCAGTAATTGCCGGTGCTGGTTCCAACAACACAGAGGAGTCATTGGATCTCGCCCGTTTTGCCAAGAAGGCAGGGGCCGATGCCATCCTCATGGTGACACCTTACTATAACAAGCCCACCCAGGAGGGCCTTTATCTACATTATAAGACTGTTGCAGAAGAGGTGAAGGTACCCATCATCCTCTATAACGTACCTGGAAGGACCAGTGTGAATATGCTCCCCGAGACCGTGGCCAGGCTCTCAAAGCTGAGATACATAGTGGGTATAAAGGAGGCTAGTGGGAACCTGAAACAGGTCTCAGAGGTGATCAAGCTCTGTGGCCCAAAATTCATAGTCCTCTCTGGAGATGACCCCACCTGTTTTGCTACCATGGCCTTAGGGGGACGGGGTGTCATATCCGTGACTTCCAATGTGATGCCAAAGGAGATGGCAAAGATGATGGACCTCTGTCTCCAGGGCGAGTGGGAAAAGGCCAAAAAGATCCACTACAAGCTGTTCGATCTCTTTGGTGCCATGTTCATAGAGACCAATCCAGTGCCTGCAAAACAGGCGCTCTACCTCATGGGACGTATTGAAAGCCCAGAGGTGAGGCTACCACTTGCACCAATGAAAGAGGAGAATGTAGAGCGGTTGAAGTCGGTCCTTGCCCAATACAAGTTGGTCTAGAGAGGAGGTCAAAAGATGGTCAAAGCGATAGTGGCTGGTGCTGCTGGTAGGATGGGAGGAAGGATAATCAATATTATCCATGAGACTGAGGGGATCGAACTGGGAGGTGCCTTTGAGAGGCCAGATTCTCCTCACGTTGGACAAGATGCAGGTGTAGTAGCAGGGGTTGGAGAGTTGGGTGTACAAGTAGAAGATTCCCTTGAGAAGGTGTTGGATAAGGGCGATGTAATTATTGATTTCACCTTCCACGAGGCATCCCTAAACCATGCAAGAGTGGCTGCCGAGGCCAAAAAGCCCATGGTTATTGGCACCACAGGCTTTACTGATGACGAGCTCAAGGAGGTACACAGCCTAGCCCAGGGCAATTTCCCCTTGGTGCAGGCATATAACATGAGCACAGGTATAAATCTGCTCTACAAACTGGTGGAACTCACTGCAAAGGTGTTGGGCCAGGGCTATGACATAGAGATTATAGAGGCGCACCATAGGATGAAAAAGGATGCACCGAGTGGTACTGCCATCAAGCTCTTGGATGTGGCCTCCAATGCCATGGGCTGGAAAAAGGATGAGTGTGCCAGGTTTTGTAGGGAGGGTCTCATCGGAGAGCGTCCCCAACAGGAGATCGGTGTCCAGACCATAAGGGGTGGCGACATCGTGGGCGAGCATACGGTGCTCTTCGCTGGCATTGGTGAGCGTATTGAACTAACACACAGGGCCTCTAGCCGTGATACCTTTGCAAAAGGGGCGGTTCGCGCGGCCTTATGGGTTGTGGACAAGTCCCCCGGCGTCTATGACATGCACGATGTGTTGGGGCTCCGCTGATCTCCACCATGGAAGGATCACGTATCATCAGATTCAGGGTCAAGAAGGGTGGTGCACCGCGGTATGGACTCCACTTTGGAGATCATGTAGTGGCCATTGTTGCGAGTCCATTTGAAGGGCTCATCGTGGGGACCTCAGAGACCTACCCCATAGAAGAGGTAGATCTTCTGGCCCCAACCATCCCCTCAAAGATCGTATGTGTCGGGCTCAACTATAAGGATCATGCCAGAGAACTCAATATGGAGCTTCCCAAGGAGCCACTCATCTTTTTGAAGCCACCTTCATCTGTGATCGGACCAGGCGATGCTATAAGGTTACCAAAGATAAGCAAACAGGTGGAGCACGAAGGAGAGCTTGCAATTGTCGTGGGTAAACGGGCAAAGAATGTGGGCAAAGAGGATGCGGATAGGTATATCCTGGGTTATACGTGTCTAAACGACGTTACGGCAAGGGACCTTCAGAGAAAAGATGTCCAGTTCACTAGGTCCAAGAGCTTCGATACATTTTGTCCCATAGGGCCATGGATAGATATGGATTTTAGGCCAGGTGATCAGCGGATACGGTGCACTGTGAATGGCCAGGTGAAGCAGGATTCTCGCATCGACGAATTCATTCACTCTCCCCAGGAACTCTTCAGTTTTACATCTGCCATCATGACCCTTGAGCCAGGGGATGTGATCGCCACAGGTACCCCCTTTGGCGTCTCCAAGCTCAGTCCAGGGGATGAGGTCTGTGTTGAGATCGAGGGGCTTGGGGAGTTGAAAAATCCAGTTGTAGAGGAGTAACAATTACCATGGAGATTCGATATTCAGAAAGACTGCACAGACTACCACCTTACCTTTTTGTTGAACTCGATCGAAAGAAGAGGGAGGCCATTTCCAAGGGGGTGGATGTGATCGATCTGGGCATAGGAGACCCAGACCTTCCCACACCAGAGTTTATTGTAAATAGGATGAAGGAGGCAGTGGCACACGCGCCATATCACAGGTATCCCTCCTCCAACGGCATGAAGGCCTTTAGAGAGGCTGCTGCCACGTTTTGTAATAGACGTTTTTCACTAGATCTCGATCCAGATACCCAGGTTACTGCCCTCATAGGTTCAAAAGAGGCGATCTTTCACTTCCCTCTGGCATTCTTGGACCCAGGGGAAGTGGTCCTGGTGCCAACACCAGGCTATCCAGTGTATCACATAGGTACCCTCTTTGCAGGTGGCGAGACATTTTACCTCCCTCTAAAGGAGGAGAACGACTTTTTACCAGATCTAAATTCCATCCCCTCAGACGTGCTCAAAAGGGCAAGGATCCTATGGCTCAACTATCCCAACAACCCCACAGCCGGGCTTGCTACAGGGGACTTCTTTTCTCAAGTGGTGGATTTTGCAAAGGAAAACGGGATAATCGTCTGTCACGACGCCGCCTATTCAGAGATGACCTTTGATGGTTACAGGGCGCCGAGTTTTTTGGAGACCCCAGGGGCAATGGATGTGGGGATAGAGTTTCACTCCCTCTCAAAGACATACAATATGACTGGATGGCGCATTGGCTTCGCCGTGGGTAACCCTGCCATAGTAGAGGGGCTCAAGAAGGTCAAATCCAATGCAGATTCTGGCCAGTTCGAGGCAATACAAGATGCTGCAAGGGAGGCCCTCTTGAGCGACCAGAGCTGTGTCGTGGAGATGAGACGCATCTATGAGGAGAGACGCAATGCCCTCATGGAGGCCCTCAAGGGCGCAGGCCTCAAGCCCCCTTGTCCCAAGGCCACATTCTATATGTGGGTCAAGGTGCCTCAGGGACATACCTCGGCCTCATTTGCTGGGCTACTCTTGGATGAGGCAGGGATAGTATGTACGCCTGGAAATGGGTTTGGAGATCCGGGCGAGGGGTATGTTAGAATGGCGCTCACTGTACCAAAAGAACGGATGATGGAGGTGGGGGAAAGGCTCAAAAGGATACTCTAACTTGTGGCCCGGTGTTTCCTGGGAATAGGTTCTAATCTTGGCGAACCGCATAAACTGGTATCAGATGCTATAAGGCGTTTGGCCAATTCCCCTGGAATCACCCTCAGGTCGTGCTCCAGGCTCTACAAGACAGAGCCTGTTGGTATAGCATCTCGGAATTGGTTCATCAATGCAGTGTGCGAGATTGAGACCGATCTGGCTCCACGGGAACTCTTGAAATTGTGTCTTGGTATAGAGAAGGAATTCGGGCGTGATAGGGCCCTAGGGCCAGATCGGCAGATCGATCTCGATATATTGTATTTTAACAACTGCATCATATGGGAACAGGACCTCAAGATCCCACACCCTTCCATTGCCCAGAGGGGATTCGTGCTCATCCCCTGGTCGGATATAAGTCCTGGTCTTATATTGAGGCCATGGAATGAATCCATTGGGGCACTGTTAGACAAAGTGGAAAAAGACGGGGTAGAGGAGTGGGGCTGAGACTCATATTGTATCTGATACTCATCTTTTTGCTCTATCGCCTCTTTAAGGCCGTGGCAGGGGGGCTGGCCTCTGTAAAGGGTAGTCGCTCTGTATCACATGGTGCTAAAGGACCACCAGGCGTCACCCGTGTGGACGACGAGCTGGTAAAAGACCCTACATGTGGCATCTACGTGGCCAAAAGAGAGGCGGTTAAGGCAAGGATAGGCGGTAGGGAATACCATTTTTGTAGTGAGTCTTGCAAAAAGAGATTCCTCGCTTCGAAGAAATAGTTTTTTTATTTTCTAAAGATTTTTTTCTACTAATCCGATAGAATTATAGATACAAACCTCTGTATCAAAAAATCCTACAAGGGGAATAGATGAATAGGATAGCAGGATTTTACAAGGAAATCCTGGATAAGCTCGACTCATATTGCCTGGTATGTGATTCAAAAAAGCGTGTGATCTTTGCCAATAGGGCACTTGTAGAGGATAGAGGTGGGCTTAGAGATGATACCACATGTCATGAACTCCTCTTTTATATTACAGATGAATGCCCTTGGTGTCAGCAGCAAAGGGTCTTAGAGGGTAGGGCGGTACAAAGAGATATTTTCAGCCCCAGCGACACAGCCCACTACTCACTAGTGGTCATCCCAGTACCCCTTGAAAATGGCACCACTGGATGTCTTCACATCTTGAATAGGATCAGCGAAGGTGATCTTGAGAGGAAGAAGGCAGAACGGTATGCGCGATTCCTCGAACAAATCATAGAGAATGCCCCTATAATGATATTTGGCAATAAGAATGGAAAGATATGTCTTTTTAATGAGGAGTGCCAAAGGGTTACAGGCTACTCCAGGGAAGAGGTGCTGGGAAAAGATCTTTTCGATCTATTTGTCACTGAAGATGATATGCCGAGAGTGCGTCAGCACTGTAAGTTGGTGTTGAGTGGAGGCTTTGAACCTGGATTTGAGTTTTCCTGGCGCACCAAGTCTGGCCAATTAAGGCGAATAATGTGGAACTGTATGCTCCTTGAAGACCCAAATGGGGAGCCCATCGTCTTTGGGATGGGAGTGGATGTTACAGAGCAAAGGCGCCTTGAACAACAGTTCTTGCAGGCCCAAAAGATGGAGACCGTTGGTCGAATGGCAGGTGGACTGGCCCACGACATCAACAACTTTCTCACTGCGGTCAGGACAAGTGCAGAACTGGCCTTGATGGATACCTCTGATCCCCGAAATGTGCAGGCGAATCTAGAGAGGATCTTAAAGGCAGTAGAGCGCACGAGTTCCTTGACGCGACAACTACTCACTTTCAGTAGAAAGGAGATAATCCGTCCAGAATTCCTAGATGTAAACGAGGTGATCGAAGGGCTCTTTGACATGCTCTCCAAGCTCTTGGGAGAAGACATCCGGCTTGAGACCATACTAAGAAGCGATGTGGGGACCATCTTTGCAGATCGCAATCAACTGGAGCAGATTCTAGTGAACCTGGCTGTAAACGCCAGAGACGCCATGCCCACAGGCGGGGTGCTTCAAATAGAGACTGACATGGCTCGTGTAGAGGGAGGAGACTTCCCAGAAAAGATAGGCCTTGAGTCGGGGGAATATGTGATCATTAGTGTATCTGATACTGGGGAGGGCATAGATCCCAAGATCATCTCCTATGTATTCGATCCATTTTTCACCACCAAGCCCAGGGGACAGGGCACCGGGCTTGGCCTCTCAACTGTCTATTCAATTGTCAAACAGAACGGGGGCCACATTAGTATCTACAGTGAACAAGGTAAGGGAACCACATTTAAGATCTACTGGCCAGTCTCCCATGAGAAGGACGGGCAAGAGACCAAAATCTTTGACCTTAAACGAGATAAACCGCAAGGCATTGCATCTAGAGGGGAGACTATCCTAGTCACTGAAGACGACCCCATAGTATTGGAGACTGTTAGTAGCCTGTTGGAATCTCTTGGTTACAAGGTCTTCAGGGCCAAAGATGCCCAGGAGGCAATTGAAATAGCAAAACTATATGCTGGCACAATCCAACTCTTGTTTACAGACGTAGTCCTACCAGAGATGAATGGAAAAGAGCTCTATGAAAGGATCAAGGAGGAGATCCCTGGTATAAAAGTCCTGTTTACATCTGGTTACACAGAGAATATTATTGCCCGCCATGGGGTCCTTGAACATGGTGTCTCTTTTATTCAAAAGCCGTATGAACTGTCTACCTTGGCAAAGGTCATTCGTGAAGTGCTTGACGGGGTGGTGATTTCATGACCAATAAAGTGGAAAAGAGGAGGGCTAAGAGGCTTCCTACACTGTGGGAGGTCACGTTTTCAGATGGCCAGCGCTCGTTTACCGATTTTGTGAGGGATATGAGTACTGGTGGGATGCAATTGGAATCGCCTGTGGCCTTCAAACCCAATACCCATCTCATCCTCTCTTTTGGGCCTCCACCTATAAGGTTGCGCGCCATTGTGAGGTGGTGTAAACGCGACGGCATCAAGTATGTGATGGGTGTCCAGTTTCTTTTTGAAAACCCTGAACAAGAACGCGCCATAAGGTCCAGGATACACTCTATGTTTTGGACCTATGCGAAGGCATAATACCCTTTTTCAAAAGAGGCCAGGCCGCGGACATGGAGATGAGGCCAAGGCCCCATAGGAAGAAAGGGGTCCAGTCTAGTCCTGGCTCTAGCAGTGCCTGGGCAGGGTCATCTGGATTGTAGTGTACCAGAACCTTCTTGCCAGACGGGTACTTTCTCAAAAAACCTTCGAGGTGTTTCTGGTTCCCAAAACACCTCCACCCACTGTTGATGCGGTGGCCATCATAGACCTTATCGCCCACCTGATATATATATTGTACATCTATGCAAAGACCGGCAATGCGTATGCCCTTTTGGGTGCGCCATTGATCATACCTCGATAGGAGGATGCGTCCATCGGCAACTGGCCATGACCTCGCTCGAATACCCTCCATGGCCCTCTGAGTCCCGTCTATCATGGCCCACAGTCCGAAGGCCATGAAGAAGATGGAAAAAAGCTTGTAGCCCATAGATCCTATATACCAGTTCACTCATCCTTGGCAAGGATGATGCCCTGGGGCAATTCCTCTCCATATGAATAGGTCTGCTCTGCCCGATCGTATGGTACGAGCTCCATAAGTGGCCTTGTGAACTCATCATTTGCCCCAAGGGCCTCCAGCCACAGCCTTATCTCTTCGCGGTCCTTTTTGGTGAGGTCTCGCGCCCTATCTCCTGTGAACCTGGTCATCCCCATTAGTGAGTAAAAGAATGGTGTTGAGGGCTCTATCTCCATGGTGCGCAACTTCTTGAGCCACTGGCTCACCTCTTGGGGTGGCACTACCCTGTCAATTGGCCCATAAAAGGGTTCCCTTGCCCCAAGCTTTCCAATGAGCCAGACGAGGGCCTTGGTGTGTGGTTCACTGGACCTTACCACCCCCTTTTTGCCCAGTTCTTCCAATACAAATCGACCAAGTCCCACCTTCTTGTCTGGAGATACCTTTTCCAAAGCACCCAGGAGGAGTAGTATCTCACGCCGCTCTTCTCCGCCAATCTTGGTGGGTTTAGGCCCCTTTTTCCTCCCCTTAGTCTTAGGCATGATCGCCTTTGCCACCTGGCCAAAAATCTGTTCCTGTTGACCAGGACCGAGGCCAGGTGCAATTCTCCTCCAGAAGATCCACCACTGGAGCCTTGTGCCCTTGTCCGATGGGAAGAAGAGTCCCTTGAACCAGATGGGCCAGACGCCTTTTATGCGCCACGGGTCCAGTTCGTCCCCAATGCCTGGCCTCAGGGTGTATCCAGTGATGTTGAACCACTGGGCCTCTTTTTGGGGGGCACTGGAGCGTTTTGGTTCGAGTTTTAAGAGTATGTCTGAAATGGCCCTTAAAAGGGGCAGTGTCCACAGGCCCTTCTCCATTCCAACAATCTCTTGGATAGATGTTAAGAGTGGGCGGCCCTTGACCTTTCCCAAGAAAAAGTCCTCGATAACAGGCCTTGCCTCTTCAATGGCACGCCTGTCTTCTGGTGAGAGTTGGGCAGTGGGCCCATGCCCCACTTTTTGCCTGATCCTTACACCTTCCTCACCCCCCTTAGGCTGATGTTTTTGCGCGCCCCTAAGATCGAACTGGAGCCTCCATCTGTGCGGTCCCTTTAGAGATGTGCAAAATAGTTCAAGGGTGCCTATGGCTGTGACAACTGCCCTTAGACTTACTGGGATCTCCTGGTGCGAGCCCTTTTTTCCATATTTGAGCACAGTGACTAGGGGGGGCAGGCTGTGCAATCCTTGGCAATCCACAAGGTCACCCAGCCTATCCCCTTTTCTGGTGGTAGAGCTGTACAGTTTGAAGGAGACGGGCCGGTTGGTTATGGCGTTATACCTACCTGGGACCTCGATCTCCTGGCCCTCTTCAGTGCCACGTTCCACAATACAGACTGCCCTTTCACCCTCTGTCTCTCGGCCTTCCACTCCAATGTAGTAGGCCCTTGGTATGCCACCACCTATTCGGAGACCAAGGCCGTGTCGAGTAAGTCCGTAGTAGGCCGCGCCGTGGCTTATGGCAAGGTCCAGGGACATGCTGGTTAGTGGTGTGACCTGGGAGCCTGCCCAGTTGGAAAGTACCTCAAGGAGCCTGTTTCTCACTGGGGCTGGCTTGAGGGTACCACCATTAAATAGGATCTTGGTTGGAAGCCTACCCTCACCATGGACCTTTATGAATCTAAGCAGATGTCTCGTTATGGCAGGGTCTTGTTCATAGGGGAGGCCCATCTCTCTTAGAGCACTCCCCTCGCTGGCCTCAACAGGCTTAGAAAAATCTATGACTGGGAAAAAACCTTGGAGGATTTCGTCTATTAATTCATCCCTCTTTAGTTCAGCAGTAAGGGTTCCGGCCACAAGTCCGCGGCCCCTCCCTGCAATTCGCACTGTCTCTGTACTGGGCCCGTCATCTGCAAGGAGTCTCTCCTTTATGTTGCGTATCTGGTTCAAGAGGCCGTGCCATTCCATGGTGGACAGCTCCTTACCCAACATCTTCTCGACCTTGGCCGTAAGGGCGAGGTCTATGTTGTCTCCTCCAAGGAGCAGGTGATCTCCCACTGCGATCCTCTCCAACCTAAGGTCTGACCCCTCTCCCAGGCACCTAATTAGGGTAAAGTCCGTGGTGCCACCACCCACGTCACAGACGAGTATGAGGTCTTGGTCCCTTAAGACACCCTTCATCTCTCCTTCATGGTGGGAGAGCCACGCGTAAAATGCAGCCAAGGGTTCTTCCAAGAGGGTGACCCTTTTTAGCCCGGCCTCTTTTGCTGCCTCGAGGGTGAGTTCCCGTGCCACTTCGTCGAAGGAGGCAGGTACTGTGAGGATCACCTCTTGTTCCTCCATGGGGGCATCCATGGTGGTGTTCCAGGCCATTCTCATATGGTATAGATAGGCAGAGGACGCCTCTACTGGAGAGACCTTTTCAAGGTCTTGGGCCTCTACGCCCCAAGGGAGTATCTTTGCACGCCGCTCGACCCCTCCGTGGCAGAGCCAGCTCTTCGCAGATGAGACAAGCCTTCCAGGTGCACTAAGCCCCCTCATTCGGGCAAACTCACCACATACCCCTTTTGGCGCCTTGTCCCAGGGAAGTGCTAGTAATCCCTGGGCACGCTCCCTTTCATCTAATAGATAGAGAAACGAGGGCAGTATGAGGCGGCTTCCTGTAAGTCCCTCTGTAATGAGTTGAATGATCTCAAAGCTCTTTATCTCGATGGTAGTGGGGCTAGTATCTGCAAGGTCCACATAGCCTATGGCCGAGTTTGTGGTGCCAAGGTCAATTCCAATAATGTATCGTGGAGCTGTCATTTTTTTCTTTCCATGGGTCTCTTTTTTATCGTTTCCATTTAAGAAAGAGACATAATAATACTGGCCAAAACAGGTGGCAAGGTACCTTTATGGCAAGAGGTCGGCCTCTTGGCGGCACAATGGGGAGATCTGCCTTTATTTCACATGCCCAATTTCTCTAATTGGGCCATTGGTCATTCATCCCTTTTAGTGGTGAACATGGCTACAAGCAGGGGGTTGACACAAGGGGTGTTTCAAACTATTGAGAGCCCCATGCCTATCCAAGTCTATTCATCAAAAGAGAGGAAGAAGGTACCCTTTGTCCCACTGGAAGAAGGGAAGGTCAGGATGTACGTCTGCGGCATCACTGCCTATGACAGATGCCACATCGGACATGCCCGTAGTGCAGTAGTGTTCGATGCCATCTACAGGTATCTGAGAAAGAGGGGCTTTGACGTACTCTTTGTAAGAAACTTCACAGACATAGACGATAAGATCATAAACCGTGCACGCGAAGAGGGCATTAGCACCCAGGAACTGGCCCAAAGAGAGATCGACAATTTCTATAAGGACATGGATGCACTGGGGGTCCTTAGGGCCACATATGAGCCACGGGCCACAGAGCACATAGGGGAGATCATAGAGCTAATCGAGACCCTTATTGAAAAGGGCCATGCCTATGAATCTGGGGGCGATGTCTACTTCAGGGTGCGATCCTTTCCCAAATATGGAGAGCTATCCCATAGGAACATAGACGAGCTCAGGGCAGGGGCGAGGATCGAGGTGGGAGAGAAGAAGGAAGATCCCCTGGACTTTGCACTTTGGAAGGCCTCTAAACCTGGTGAGCCCAAGTGGCCTAGCCCCTGGGGTGAGGGGAGGCCAGGCTGGCATATTGAGTGCTCTGCCATGAGCATGAAGTACTTGGGCAAGACCCTGGACATACACGGGGGTGGGCTCGACCTCATCTTCCCACACCACGAGAATGAAAAGGCACAGTCAGAGGCGGCTACAGGCAAGACATTTGTCCGCTATTGGCTCCACAATGGGTTCGTCACAATAAGTGGTGAAAAGATGTCCAAGTCCCTGGGTAACTTTATCACCATAGAGGCAATACTGGGGGAGTTCCACCCAGAGGCCCTGAGGTTATTCCTCCTCTCAAAGCACTATAGGAGTCCCCTCGACTATAGCCCAGAGGCACTTAAGGAGACAGAGACAGCCCTTTGGCGTGGCTACAGGGCGCTCTATGAGACCCAAGAGATCTTGTCTTCGCCTGTCAAGAAGAGACGCCCTCTGACTGGTGTGGCAGAGGAGGCACTAGAACGCCTGGGAGAGTTGGAAGATGAATTCTTCCAGGCCATGGACGACGACTTCAACACAGCGCGCGCTACAGGGCTCTTGTTTGAGGGGATAAGGCTCTTAAATACCGTAATCGAGGAGTTTAAAAAGCGCCCTTCACTCCTCTATAAAGAGGGTCTTAAGGGGGTCTTAGAGGGGTTTTCTACCATTAGTGATGTACTGGGTGTCTTACTTAAGGACCCTGCCGCCTTTATAGAAGAGAAAAAGGAAATGCACCTTCGTTCCATGGGGATTACGAGAGACTTTGTGGATTCGGCTATTGAAGAGAGGGATGCAGCCAGAAAGGCAAAGGAGTGGGAGAAGGCAGACGGCATAAGGGCGATGCTCAGAGAAAAGGGGATCATCCTCATGGATACCCCTCAGGGGACCAAGTGGGAGGTGGAGATCGCCTAGAGGCTCTTGTCCAAGACCTCTTGTAGCTCTTCGTCTTCTACCAGTTCATCTATTTCATCGAGGTCTATGTCTGTAGGGGGTTTCTCTTCTACGAGGTCCGAGACGTCAATCTTTGACAGATCTACTGGGGCGTCGCTTCCTCTGTCTACTGCTTTTGTCTCCCTCTTTATGGCCTCAAACCAGGAAAACCCTAGCTCTGGCTGGGGGAAGTTGCCAAGTGCCTCTTTTATCTCTGTGAGATCCTGCCCACAGGCATTGCAGATGCTCGAATGGTCCCAAGAGATGTTTCCGCATTTTGTGCAGCGCATATCCTCTTACTCCTATTTAGGCTCTCACATATCTTATCGGAACTTATAGAAGATATCATAAATACTCATGAAAAATCTTATCAGCCAGCATCCCAGGTTGCACTCCCTTTTCATGTCAGGTAAAACTCCTACTCCATGAATGGACAGCTAATTCACCTCATAGGCGTCTCTGGTACAGGGATGGGGGCCCTTGCAGGCCTGTTACTTGAAAAGGGATTTAAGGTACAGGGCTCGGACACCGCATTTTATCCACCCATAGGGCCCTTTTTGAGGTCCATCGGTGTGCGGCTTTTCGAAGGATATTCCCCATCCAATCTGGAACCCCGCCCAGACCTTGTGATAATAGGTAATGTCATAAGGAGGGACAATCCAGAGGCAAGGGCTGTGATGCGCCTCGGACTCCCCTACCTTTCTTTTCCAGATGCACTAAGAGAATTTTGGCTCAAGGAACGGGACGTCATTGCCATATGTGGTACCCATGGAAAGACCACCACTACCAGCCTATGTGTCTCTGCGTTAAAGGATAAGAGGCCAGGGTACTTGGTAGGCGGGATCTTAAAAGATACGGGCAAGGGGTTTTCCCAAGGCGAGCCCCCGTGGTTCGTGATCGAAGGAGATGAGTACGACACGGCATTTTTTGACAAGACCCCAAAGTTCCTACACTACGACCCAAGGTATGTGGTACTTACCAGTGTGGAATTCGATCACGCAGACATCTATCCAGACCTTGAGGCAGTAAAGCGGGTGTTTCGCAAGCTAGTCGCCTCTATGCCCTCGACGGGAATCATCGCTGCATGTATGGATGGGGGATGCGTGGAAGAGGTCTTAGACCAGGCACCGTGTAAGGTAGTCACCTATGGTACGGGCCCTTCTTCTCTCTATCGTCTAGACGGTGTGGAGATAGATGGGGATCTGACCCTCTTTAGGTTTACTGCACGGGGAAAGCACGTTGAGGGAAAGATACGCCTTCCAGGCAGACACAATGCACTGAATGCCCTGGGTGTATATGCGCTTTTAAGAGAGATCGGCCTAGAACATAGCGAGATCCTTCGAGGGTTGCGGGAGTGCCAGGGTGTAAAGAGGCGACAGGAGGTGGTGGCAGAGGCCAATGGGATCACCGTAATAGATGACTTTGCCCACCACCCCACAGCAGTGAGAGAGACGCTTTCTGCACTTCGCATGCGGTATGGACCTGGAAGACGCATGATAGTGGCCTTTGAGCCCAGGACCAATACGAGCAGGCGATCTGTGTTTCAAGGTGCCTACCCAAAGGCCCTTTCCCAAGGGGATCTGATACTGGTCAGAGATGTCCCAGACCCTGAAAAGGCCCCAGAGGGAGACCGTTTTTCTTCAAGCCGATTGGTAGAAGATCTCAGGGCCATGGGGACGAGTGCTGTCTTATTCAAAGATGGGAGAGAGATCTTTGATTTTCTATGTCAAGAGATGGAGAAGGGGGACTTGGTGGTGGTGATGTCCAATGGTGGCTTTGAAGGCCTTGTGGGCAGTCTCGCAGATTACCTGAGGGCGTGATGGCATGAACTCCAACCAGACCTTTGAAGTATTCGTTTCTCCAGAGGGTGCTCCATACCGCACAGGCCAGCTCAACCTCCTCCATGGCACAGTCAAGACCCCATGTTTTATGCCTGTGGGTACACTTGCCTCTGTAAAGGCCGTAAGCCCTGACGAACTAGAAGAGGTAGGGGCGCAGATGATCCTCTCAAATGCCTATCACCTGTATCTCAGGCCAGGGGTCGAGGTAGTAGACGCCCTTGGTGGGCTCCACTCATTCATGGGATGGACAAGGCCCATACTCACAGACTCTGGTGGTTTCCAGGTATATAGTCTTGCATCTATGCGAAAGATCACTGAAGAGGGGGTCCTCTTCAGGTCCCATCTGGATGGCTCATACCACGAGTTTACTCCAGAGAAGGTGGTGGCCATCCAGGAGAGTCTTGGGTCGGACATTATGATGTGCCTCGACTGGTGTGTTGGATATCCAGCGCCATATGAAGAGGTGGAGGAGGCGGTCCGGATCACCTCACTCTGGGCAAGGCGTTCTATTGCATCACGAAAGAGGGACGATCTTAAGCTATTTGCCATTGTGCAAGGTGGTATGGACAGAGCGCTTAGGAAGAGGAGTGCAGAGGAACTCCTAGAACTCCCCTTTGACGGTTACGCCATAGGGGGCCTTAGTGTGGGTGAGCCACATGAACTCATGTTAGAGATGGTGGAAGAAGTGGTCTCGATCGTACCGCGCAGCCTTCCACGTTATCTCATGGGCGTGGGGATGCCAGAGGACCTTGTAGAGGCAGTGAGACGAGGGGTAGATATGTTTGACTGTGTCATTCCCACGAGGAATGCCAGAAATGGAATGGCCTTTACAGCTACAGGGTCAATAAATATCAAGAATGCACAGTTCGAGCGGGACCCATCCCCCATTGAACCTGGGTGCCACTGTTATACGTGCAAAAGGTTTTCAAGGGCCTATCTAAGGCACCTCTACAAGGCTCGAGAGCTTCTGGTCTATAGGCTGCTCACCATCCACAATATCTACTATTATATGAGGCTCATGGAGGCGATGAGGACAAATATTGAACGTGGGACCTTCGAGGAGTTCAGGCGGGAGTTCTATGGAATGAGACAAGTCTCTTGAAATCCCTGTTTCTTTACTGTCTAATGGGTTAATCGCCACAATAGGAAAATATTTAATATAAAGGAGTATGAAACATGGACCTCAGTTTAGTAAATCAGGCGTTTGCCATGGCACCACCCCAAAATGGTCAGGGTGGTGGAAATCCAATAGTTGCATTCCTGCCACTCATCATCATCTTTGCCATCTTCTATTTCCTGCTGATTAGACCCCAGCAAAAGAGGGCCAAAGAGCACCAAAATTTCCTGGCAAATCTCAAGAAGGGAGACGAGGTTGTAACCAATGGCGGACTTATTGGTAGGATCGTCTCCCTAACCGATGACGTGGTAACCCTGGAGATTGCGGAAAAGGTGCGAGTAAAGGTCTTGAGAAATCAGATTGCAGGGAGTGTTGTAGCCAAAAAATAAAAAAAACCTTAATGTAAAGCTGGCCTCCAGCCGATTATCAAAAAAGATAAAAGAGAGAAAACGGTTGGAGGCCATTTATGAAGAAGCAATCCCTGTTTCTTTTGTGTGTCGTCCTTGGTCTATTTGTCCTTTCTGGGTGTGGCACAAAGATCAAGGAGACCATCAACCACGTGGATACCCCTTCTATCGAAGATCAGCCACAGGTCAAGATCGCGTTACTGCCACTGGCGGATTATACGGCAGGCGTCAGCCCCGATGACGGAATAAGGAGGCAGGTAAAGCTCTTGAGTGCCATTGGCCATGAGCTTTCACGTCTCGGCGTCTACTCTCCTGTGGATGAGGATGTCATTCAGTGCCTTGCAGACCTAGGGATCATCAAGATCATAAATGGTTCGAGCCGTGGCCTGGGCAGTCAATTTATCGAGAGGGAAATGGCCAGTGACTGGAGCGACGATATGCGCATGGAGGTGGAAAAGGTCCTTGCAAGCGCGAGGGTGCTGGAAGAGTCACAGAGGCTCGAGACCAAGAAGATTGGCCTCGATCGTGGTGTGTTGAACGAGATAGCCCAGCGCCTTGATACTGACTATGTGTTGAGGGGTAGGATTATAGAGTATGAGGTCAGGGATGGAAAGACCTTTAATCCATTCCAAAGGGGCATTCTCCCGTTTTTCTTTGACTTCAGTTCAGCCACCATATTTGGCGTGGCAGAGTCGGATACATATGACCTGTGGCAAGATGTAGCCATTGGTGGGGTGTTGGGTGCTGCCTTTGGTGCATCTGCCAACCATCCATTCAATGCCCCAGACGATGAGACCAAAATAATAAATGGCGGACATCCCAGACTGGCCAGGACAGTCGTACATGAAAGCGGTGGTTTTGAGGACTCGGCAGGCCTCAATGCTGCATTCTGGGGCACTGCCGCGGCTGGGGCCGCCTACCTTGCATCCAAGGGTGGCAAGGTGCCTGAGGCAGTGGTCCAGGTGGCATTGGCCCTCCAGGATGCCCATACTGGACGTGTGGTGTGGGCGAATAGGGTGGAGAAGGAGGTGGAGCCTGTAAGTGTCTGGTCCGATACACGGGTCCGCACCCAGGTGGATGTGGCAGTGGAAGAGGCAGCACGTACTCTAGTGAGAGACCTGGCTGCAGTACTGCCTAAACTCAAACAAGAGGTGGCAACAGAGGAGCATGCTGTATGGGCCACCAAGATACCCCAAAAGAGGGAGATAAAGCCACAATCCACAGGTATTCAGGGGGAGACCCCATCCAATAATGCATCGCCAGAGAACTGGGGGTCCTAGTCATGATGGGAGGCCTTGACATGAGGGACTACAAGAGCTTTTTCCTTGCACTCTTTTTCATTGGAATCCTTGGCCTAGTGCATAGCACTGTCCACGCCGCCTCTTGCGATACAAAAAAGGGTGGTGCGGCTGTGGCATCTCCAGATAGGGTAGACCTCTATTCCACCACAGGATCTCTGGACGATCTTGGTACTGCCACCATCACTATTGCTGGTTTTGCCTATCCAGTGGACGACGGATGTGCCACCAAATATACCTGGGGTGAGACTACTGAATTTTGCTGGATAGCCAGTAAAGACGTAAATTGGATCACTCTTAATGGTTCTGATACTGGTATTGTGAGAAATACCGATGGCCAAGGGACGCTTACCATAGGAATAAATAAATCTGCCCTTGAACAATATCTAAATACTTTGACCACAAGGCCATCTATAGTGACGGGTACAGTTACTATCTCCACTACCCTCACAGACACCCCGACCATAGAGATCCCGGTCTCGGTCCATCTTGAACCATTTGTAGATCAAAACTGTATTACTTCACAGGAAGGGGTCTTGATGGCCTCACCAAGTAGTCTGACCTTTTATGTAAGTGCCCAGGACTCAGAGGCCCCTTTACCAGTAAATGTAAAGCTCGAGGGCATGTTGTATCTGGAGGATCCATCCAATGTCACACTTGCTCAGAGGGCCTCATTTTGCTGGATGGCCTCTGCCTCAAGGGACTGGATACACTTTGTAGGTGATGACGATGGTATCTTGAAGGGACAGGGCCAAGAGGGGAACTTTACTGTAGCCATCGATACATCAAAGCTAGCCATCCCCCAAGAGGTCTATCTGAATGGCGGAAGCACCACCTATGAGGGGAACATCACTATTATAACCAATCTTTCCCAATCAGGAGAAAAGACCATCCCAGTTATGGTCTATGTAAATAGTCTAAGGACTGTTGAAGAAGACACAGTCTCCACATCCCAGGAGCTATCTCTACCCTTGAACATCCCCATCTCCTCCAATCTCAAAGGGGCTCTCTATATCCTCGTAGAGCATCCAAGGCTCTTTCCCCATCAGGTGTTTGCCTACCGCTATGACGAAGAGAATGGGGCTAGGTTCGACCTATTTAGCGAGCGTGGACATCTGGTGGAAGGTGCAGGTGACCTTTACTATGCCAGCGACATCCAAAGTGTGCCTGCTGTGAGTGTCCCCTACAGTATGTACCAATCGTATCCACCAGAGCCTTATCAAAACTATGATATGCCCCAGGTTGGCTCTGTCAATGGGACTGCCCCCAATATTCAGGGCTATCTGCCAGTAAACATTGGAGAGGGCATCCCACTTCATGGTGTTGAGGGAGACCTAATCATCAGGGCCCTTGTTGGAGACCCAGATGACGTGGCCAACTGGCGCATTTGGAAGGAACTCCTCTACAAGGTGGTGCACGTAATGCCCATTAGTGGAACGTGGGTCGTTACAGATGAAATAAATGGAAGGAACTATACCTATACAGATGACGACGGAAATACGTATCCCCTGGTACTCCATGAGGAAGATGGCGTCATTAGTGGGCAGTGGATATTGGCCGACACCACGACCAATCTCACTGTCCAATATTTGGAGAGGCCAGAGGGAGGCTACGAGATCTACTTTCAGGAGCCAAGCCCACTTTATGGCCTTGTGGAGTATCTCTACAAGATTGAGTCTATAGACACCCAGGGCTATATAGAGGGGACCTGGCAATATAAGCTCCCTGGTTCCAATGAATGGTCTGCTCCAGAGAGGTTTACAGCCGTTCGACAGGAAGTAGTAGTCCCGCTAGACAGGGAGTGTAACTGCTATCTGGTAGATGGGACTGTGAATGGCTACCCCATGAGGTTCTACATAGATACTGGCGCATCACATGTATTCCTGGATGCCTCTTATGCACAATACATGGGGGTGAATCTCGATGATCCTGCCCAGTGTATAGAAGGTACAGCAATAGGGGTGGGAGGCGAAGTGACCGCAAAGTACTGCCAGGTTGATATTGAAATAGAGGGAAGGCTTTCAAAAACAGGTGTATGGGCAGCCTTCTCAGATACATGGTCTGGCCCTGGGCTCTTGGGAATGACTTTTCTCGATACGTTCCATGTGAGCAAGTCCTCTGATGGGACGATCATCCTCGCCCCATAGAGGTATGTGACAAAAAATGTTTTAACTGCGACAAAAAATGTCATGGGCCACGACGAATGACAAAAAATGTCACAAAAATAAGTAAGTGTATGGGTGAAAGTGATCAAGTGCAAAGCAAAAAAGTGGCACACCATATGCAGTAGATTAAGGCAGAAGAAATAATATAAAAAAACAGATGAAAGGGGGGATGAAATAGCGGAAGAATTATTAGTATTAGAGATGTCATTGTTCATGGGTCGTCAATAAAAAAACATCAAGAGAGCAAACAAAAACCTATTAAAGGGAGGTAAGATTATGTTAATGGAAAAATTTTTGCCAAAGGCCACAGGAAGTCAAAAGGGTTTCACCCTTGTGGAACTCATGATCGTCATTGCAATCAT
>WGBU01000145.1 GCA_015494155.1 Deltaproteobacteria bacterium
ACATTGCAGATGATTTTTCAAGATCGGGGCAAAACAAGACGGAGAGGTGGAGGTTCTTTTTCCTCCTTTTTAAAGAGCTTGTAGGAAGTGTGGATGCAGGAAAATATGTCTACATAAGCGATGGGGGCCACTGCGGAGACAACCTTGGCATAGTACCGTTACTCAAGAGGAGGGCGAGGCTCATCATTGCCTCTGATGCAGAGTGCGATCCGCACTACCTCTTCAATTCACTCAATAGTTCGCTTAGAGAGATATATGTGGACGAAGGCATAAAGGTGGACATTGAGATGCCCAGTGATTTCCTCAAGCCACATCCTTCTAGCCTCAAGAGCACCCATTTTATCGTAGGAAGGATACTCTACCCCGATAGACCATGGCAGGCGAGCTGGCTGGTGGTACTGAAGAGCAGTCTTACTGGAGACGAGCTTGCCCCCATCTTGAACTACAAGAGACGGGTAGCGGCCTTTCCCCATGAGACCACGGCAAATCAGTTCTTTACAGAGGAGCAGTTCGAGGCATACCGTGCCCTTGGAAGGCATGTGTCAGAAGATGCCATTTCTGTGGTCGATGAGGTAAGAGGGAAAGATCCCTTGTGGGACGTGCTTGGCACCCTGGGAAGGGCAATTGAGGCCAAATATTATAAGGATGCAGGGATCAAGAGGCCGCATTCCTTTGTTCGCCACCACAGGTGGGATGACATCCTTAGGGCCATGTGGGATACGGAGCAATATGACTTTTCATCGTTTGAGGCCCTTTCTGACTCACTATTTGGTAGAGGCGACAGGTCTGGGGAGGGGAGAGGACAGGGCGATTCAAAAGTAGACGAAAACACCGTGAGATCCCATCAAGACCTGAGGGACGATGTGTTGTTACAGGACTTTCTTTGGCTTTCAAAACTGTTAATAGATAAGAGGCGGCTTCGCACGAGTCGTCTTCTTGAAAAAGAGGTTCCCAAAACCATGGAGGCGCTACTGGCAATGGAAGAGATCAAGTCTTTTCCCGGTCCTTACTGCCAGAGAGTCCCCCTTTTTAGTGGAAGACTGGAAGAGATTGGATCATAATCTTTAGGTATCCCCAAGATCTCTTGTCTTGGAGATGCCTAATTTTTGCCTTTCTTTTAAAGGTCGTTTTCTTCTAAGGATTGTCTATTTCTCCTACGCCTTCCCGCACCTATAAGGCCTATTAGACCTGCGCCCAATAGCCATGCGGCACTGGGTAGCGGGACGGGGGATATACCGCCAGAATATGTGGTGATCTTTGCACTGTTGTAGAAATCAGATGAGATGTGAACTGACTCAGTGCCAGTATAAGCACTGGGATCAACATTCAAGTAGTTGCAAAGCCAAACATCGACATTAAATGTCTTGCCCACATCATCTTCTTCAAAGTTGTAATCAAAGGCAAACGAATCGGCATAGTAACCAAAACTTTCAGTATAGTATTCATAATATCCAATTTTAAGAGAATCAAAAGTAATTAGATCAAAGTCACTGGATAACTTATCTGGATCTAGGTTAGATGTATCCCCAGTGATGTCCATGGTCCCGTGGTAGGTAAATTGGATTTGGGCAGGTCCAGGAGCAGTTACCTTGAACCTCTGGGAAAAGCCTGCAATTGCAGAGAGAAAAGTACTTTCATTTTCTGGGAGTAGAGCCTTATACAATCGTACCCCTACATCCCAGCCGTTGGCCCTGGCCTCGGCAAAACCATAGGCGTCACTGCTCCAATCTTCGATAAAGGCATGACTGGTCCCTACGTCCCAGTCGAAATAGGAATTTCCCACAATAGAACTGGAAGAATAAGGTGGCATTTCTCCCATCATTGAGGCCAATACATAGGGGGCCGAGAGGATTATGGAGAATAGCACCGTGACTACAACTGAGATCGAGTAAAACTTCTTCATTTGAAACCCTCCTTAATCCTTTTAGCTAGTGCTTATAGCAAGAAAAATGCCAGTATTCTTTTATTGTATTCAAATAAAAGATTTCTTTGTTAAAACACTAAGTTGTTTTGTTTTATTCTGAGTATGGCCGTACAATTTTTTCCAAAAAATTGGAAAAAAATTCTAAAAGTCTGGAAAACTGGAAGGGAGACTAGACCAACCGTTCATCGGTCTTTGAGTGTGCAATGAGGTATGGCCTCAAATAGATGAGTATGGCAAGGCCTGGGATGGCAGTGAGAAAGGATATGAGAAAGAAGGTGGACCAGGAGGTACCAGAGACTATGATCCCTGCTGGTGGACCTACAAAGACCCTTCCAAGGGAGGCGAGGGCAGATAGAAGGGCATACTGGGTGGCACTGTACCGACTGTTACAGAGCGACATGAGAAATGCCACGAATGCGGCAGTCCCCATGCCACCACTCAGGTTTTCTATGGCCACTGCCAAAACCATCATGGGATAGTCCTTTCCCACAAGGGCAAGTGCCATAAAGGCGAGGTTTGAAAAGGCCTGTAAGAGCCCAAAATAGAAGAGGGAGTTGAAGAGGCCCAGGCGTGCCATTAGTGCCCCTCCACCAACTGCCCCTGCTATGGTGGCGGCAAGTCCCATACCCTTATTGATTACACCCACATCTGTAGGGCTAAAGCCAGCCCCCCTGATGAGAAAGCAGGTGGTGAGGGAACCACAGAATGCATCTCCCAGCTTGTAGAGCACTATGAGGGTTAGGAGTGCAAGCCATCGAGGACGGCTTACGAAGTCGATAAAAGGCGCAATTATGGCACTTTTGAGATCCATGGGAGAGGGGGCCTCCTTGGGTTCTGGAAGCGCAGGTGTGGTAAGGGCAACTGCCCCCATGATCATGGCCATCAGGAAGTAGGTAGTACCCCAGCCCAGCCTATCGCCAAGTATAAGGGCAATTGCCCCAGATACTATCATGGCTAGCCTGTAGGCAGTTACGTGCACTCCAGCTCCAAACCCCCTTTCAACTGGTTTTAGAATGTCTGTCCTGTAGGCATCTATGACGATATCCTGTGAGGCAGAGAAAAAGGCGAGTAGGAGTGCAGAGACCCCAAAGAGATAGAGGGCATGTTGAGGTCTATGGGTAGCCATGAATGCCATGACAAGGGTGAGGAAGATCTGGAACAACAATATCCAGCCTCTTCTCCTGCCCAAAAATGGTGGTACAAACCGGTCGACTAGTGGTGACCAGAGAAATTTTAGTGTATATGGCAATCCCACTAGTGAAAATAGCCCAATTGCCTTTACATCTATACCAGCAGTGGTGAGCCACGCCTGGAGTGTGCCTCCGCTTAGGGCCAGGGGAAGACCAGATGCAAAGCCAAGGGGTAGCATTGCCATGGTCCTCCCATTTAATAGGGAGCTGGCCCAATCTTTAACCCCTCTCGCCGCCACTTCCTGTCAACTCCTCCACTGCCCTTTTTAGGGCAGCCACTACATTCGCCATTCTCCTATAGTCCAAGGTCTCTGGAAGGTCAGTGGGCCTATGATAATGGGGATTCCTGTAAAAGGCGGTATCTGTTACCATCACTGCCTTAAAGCCACATTTGTAAAAGGACCAGTGGTCTGAGAGGTCTACTCCAAATACCAGAAATGGCGCATTGAGGCTGTAAACTGGTATGGTATTGGCGCGTTTAAAGGCAGCTTCCACCTGCTGCGTAAAGGCCTTAGACCAGATGTTTCCTACAAGGGCAATGAAATGACCAGTGCTCGGATAGACCTTGTCCATCAATGGGAGCGGAAAGTGCTGGCTTTGAGGCCTGTCGCTAAAATAGCCTATCATCTCAAGACAGATCATCCCCTTGAGCCTGACCCCCATTCGCTTTAAGAGCCTTGCGAACCTGTAGCTCCCCATCTTTCTGGTCCGATAAAAGGGTGGTTCCTCCAGGGTAAATGCCACAAGCAAGACCTCCTCTGGCAGGTCATCGCCCATGACCCTGGATAGTTCTAGAAGACCTGCAATGCCACTGGCATTGTCGTCTGCGCCAGGGGTAGATGAGACGGTGTCATAGTGGGCACCTATGACGAGGAGTGGCCTTGGATAGGCCTTATAGGCCTCAAATGGCAGTCTGCTACAGACAACATTGGAGTACCTTTTTCCACCTACGGTATAATCTTGAAGGTAAATGGATCTATTGTGCCCTTTGAACTCTTCTACGATGAAATCCCTTGTTTTTTCAAGTGTCTGCGGGTGCAAATAGGGTCTTGGACCGATTTCAAGAGAAAGGTGTCTTACCAATCGTTCAAGGGCATTTTGAGATGGCATAAAAATACCTTGACACTTTGAATATTAAGATAGATGATTGATTATGATGACTCAAGAAAAATTTACCTTCCTCCGCCACGATATGGACAAGGATACAACCATTAGCACATCTTTAGAAGAGGCCATCTCAAAGGTAAGCGGCTCTACCAACGAGATTGAACCACTGGATGCATTCACAGTCAATCCCACTCTCGAGATCATAGGGGGTGAGGGTAAACTAGACTTTTTTCTCGTATTCAGGCATCCTGAGACGAACGAGATAGAGGCAAGGCGCGCAACGCCTGAGGAACTCATAGCCCTTAAGGTCATATCTGGAGACCTCGACCCAGTTGAGGCGTCAGAGGAGGCAGGGTGTAAACCCGGCATCATAGATAGGGCAATATGGTCTGCTGTTGAAAGTGGAGTGATCTTTGCCCCGAGGCCAAGGCTGGTGAGAGAACCCTTTACCTACCCAGAAGGGGCCTATACAGAAGGGCTTTTGGCCACAAGGGTGTTTAGTCTCCAGTGGCACATCACCCAGGTGTGTGACCTCCACTGTAAGCACTGCTACGATAGGAGCGACAGGGTACCCCTTACCCTTGAAAGGGCACAATTTGTCTTGGAGGATCTTCGCTCGTTCTGCCATAAAAGTGGTGTGAGGGGGCATGTGTGTTTTAGCGGTGGGAATCCATTCCTGCACCCAGATTTTGTAGAGATATACCGACTTGCGAGCGACATGGGATTCATGACGTCCATTTTGGGAAACCCTGTTCCACGCCACTGGGTGGAGGAGATCATCGAGATCCAGATGCCCAATTACTATCAGGTTAGCCTTGAAGGACTAGCCGCCACCAACGACTCCATCAGGGGAGAGGGCCACTTTGATCGCACCTTGAAGTTTCTAGCGCTCCTAAATGAGTTGGGCGTGGAATCTTCAGTAATGTTGACCCTCACAAGCATGAACATCCATGAGGTACTCCCTTTGGGGAGGGTGCTGGACGATTACACAGAGAGTTTTACATTCAATAGGTTGAGTGCTGTAGGTGAGGGGGCCAGGTTGGCACTCCCCTCTAAGGCTGAGTTCCTGGACTTTTTGTCAAAATATGTGGACTCATACCATGAAATAAGGTGCCTATACTATAAAGACAACCTCTTGAATCCCATATTGTACGAGAGGGGAGAAGAGCCCTTTGATGGATGTACTGGCTTTGGGTGTGGTGCTGCCTTCAACTTCGTTGCACTGCTCTCTGATGGTGAGGTACATGCATGCAGGAAATTCCCCTCGCTCTTAGGGAACATCTTTGAAGGGGGGCTTGAGGAAATATATTTTTCGAATCTTGCAAGGAGATTTAGGTCTAGGCCTTTAGAGTGTCGTTCTTGTGTCCTGAGCCCTTCATGTGGGGGATGTCTGGCCAGTTCAATGACTTTCAATCGGGATATATTTAAAGAGAGAGATCCATTTTGCCCCTTTGGGGACAAAGATTAAATAACAAAAAAAGGAGTCTTACATGGCTAAGAAAGAGAAGATCAAAAAGGCATTGGCAGGAGTGGGGATTGCAGGCCTCATCATGGCTGGAGGCCTTGGTGTATCGCCAAGTGCCGCCTCAGGGGGGTCTGGTTGTGGTGCTTCGTGTGGAAAGGGAAAGAGTAAGGTAGAGGGCACAAAGACGGGTTGTGGCTCTTCCTGTGGCGGAAAGAACATGAAAGAAAAGATGGAAGAGATGCACAAGACATCCTGTGGTGGCAATATGACCAAGGGGATGACGTCTTGTGGTGGTAACATGACCAAGCCCAAGTCAGGATGCGGTGGTACCTCGTGTGGCCAAAACATGCAAAAGAAGATGGAGAACAAGATGAAGAAGATGAAGCCAAAGACCAGTTGCGGGGGGTCTGGCTGAGGTAAGTAGTGCAATAAGGGCAGTTTGTCCACAATCCCTTCTACGAGAACCACTTCATCAATAAGACAAAGACGAGACCAGTGCCACCCTGTAGAATCAGGGTGGCCTGTACACCTATTAGCGAGGCAAGCCCGCCTATGGCCAGGCTCCCCAAGGGGAAAAAGCCCATAAAACTCGTGGTGAAGAGCCCCATGAGTTGCCCCCTCAATTCGTCTGGGGCGTGGATCTGTATGAGGCTAATGGCGCTCGTAGCGCAAATCACCATGAAGAAGCCCGATATGTAGAGTCCTATCGCAGCCTGAAGATAGCCACTGGCCATCCCCACGCATCCAAGGGCAAGGGGAAAGGCGAGCGCCCCTGTCCACCACCAGTCTATGCGTTTTCCCCTGTGCCCCATGATGGCCACGAAGATTGCACCAGTCAATGCCCCGAATCCATTGGATGAACACAATAACCCATACTCCTTTGCCCCAAGTCCCAACACGTCTCTACCGAGGGAGGGGAGCAATACGGAATATGGGAGGAGTACGATACCAAAGACGAAGATGACCAGGAGCACACTCCTCACAACCCTGTGGGAGCGCACAAAAGAGATCCCCATTCTCATACCAGGCCTCTTACTCGGTGAGTGGCCCTTGGGCCTGGCATAGCCCTTCTTTAGGATAATGATGAGTGCTCCTATGACCAAAAGGGCAGTGAGCGCCTTTATGGCAAAACATGCAGCGAGCCAGCCAATGGCCATGAGATAGCCGGCTATGGCTGGCCCTATGAAACGGGCCAGGTTAAACGCAGTACTGTGGAGTGCCAGGGCATTGGTTATGTCCTCTCTGCCCACTAGATCGAAGACGAGCCCTTGCCTTGCTGGCACTTCAAATGCCATGCCAGTACCGAGGAAGAAGGATGTCCCAATCAGGGTCAAGAGGTCTATGTGGCCAATGGCGATCACTATGGTCAAAAAGGCCCCCTGGAGGAAGATCAGTGAGTGGGCAAAGAAGAGTACAGAGAACCTATTGAATCTGTCTGAGAGATAGCCCCCAAAAAAGGAAAACAGGAGCACTGGAAGGCCTGCCACTGCCCCCAGAACCCCCACATAGAAGGGAGAGTTGGAGATGTCCAGCACAAGCCACCTCTGGGCAGTGCTCTGGATCCATGTGCCCTGGAGGCTTAGGGCCTGTCCCAGTAGGAGCCATCTAAATCCTGGGTGGGCCAGGGAAGAGACGGACCTACTTAAGCCTAGACGCAACTTCTTTGGCGAAATAGGTAATGATAATGTCTGCCCCTGCCCGTCTAATCCCCAAGAGCGATTCCATCATGACACGCTCCTGGTCTATCCAACCCCTTTGTCCAGCGGCCTTTATCATGGAGTACTCACCACTGACCTGGTACGCCGCAATGGGGAGGGTAAATTCCTGACGCAGGAGGTGGATTACGTCGAGATATGGCATGGCCGGTTTTACCATGAGGATGTCGGCACCTTCCTCTAGGTCCAGGGTGGCCTCGCGTAGGGCCTCTCGCTGGTTGGCCGGATCCATCTGGTAAGAACGCCTGTCGCCAAACTGAGGTGTACTCTCAGCCGCCTCTCTAAAAGGACCATAGAAGGAGGATGCATACTTGACAGCATAGGACATAATAGGGATATCTTCGAAACCGTTTTCATCTAGGGCCTCTCTTATGGCCCCCACCCTTCCGTCCATCATGTCAGACGGCGCCACCATGTCTGCCCCAGCACGGGCATGGGAGACCGCTGTCTTCTGGAGGAATTCAAGCGTTGGGTCGTTGGAGACATCCTTTTTCCTCTCGTCTATGAGGCCACAGTGTCCATGGGAGGTATATTCACAGAGGCACACATCTGTGATTACATAGACCTCTGGGCACTCCTTCTTTATTGCCTCAATGGCCCTTTGGACAATACCATGCTTTACCCAGGCCTGGGTGCCCTTTTTGTCTTTCTTCTCTGGGATACCAAAGAGGAGTATGGATCTCACGCCCTGCCCGTGGGCCTCTTTTACCTCTTCCACAAGGAGGTCTACTGAAAACCTCTCCACCCCTGGCATGGCCTCTACTGGTTCCCTCACCTTTTTACCAGGGACTACAAATAGTGGATACACCAGGGAATCTACTGAGATGCGCGTTTCCTGGACCATCCGTCTAATGGTCTCGTTCTTTCTCAATCTTCTGGGCCTATACTCTGGGAACATCATGGTCCTTTCTCCCTATATTGATTGTCTGATGAGTTTATTCACATAGCCTTCTGGGTTTTCTACTCCTTCAAGGGGTATCGAAAACTCCGCCTTTCCAGACTTTTCAAAGACGAGCGGCAGCCCATATTCAAATATGTTCATTACCCTTTCGCACTTTTCATACAGGTAGCCCTTGTCCTGGAGCGAACCCTCTATGAGGTAGTCCAGGGCCTCGTCTGTAAACTTTATCTTTATCCCACACCTGTTGTAGAGGTTCTCTTCATAGCTTTTGGCCTGGAGTACAAGGTAGCTAACATATGACTCTGCCTCCTCAATGTCCATATCCTCGTGGACAACGAGGTGCGCAATCATCTCCTGTCTTACAGGTGTGAGCTCTATGCCAGACTGCTTCCACTTAGAGAGCCCCCTAGATTCGATCTCCCGTATGCACGCCTCCTCTTCTTCTCTAAGAATCGACTCATAATAGGCCCTCCTCTTCTCATCAAAGGGGTCTAAAATGATCTTGGCGAGTTCGCCCTCTGGGTCTTCCACAAGTTCCCTGGTGACAACAAGGTAGTCCACCCCAAGGCTGGGTAGCTTCTTTTCAAAGGGCATAAGTACCCGTTCCACTACACTTACAAGTGCCCTAGCCCCTGTCTGTTCCTGCTTGGCCATATGGGCCAAGAGCTTGAGGGCAGACTCCTCAAAACGAAGGTCTATACCATACGCCCTAAAGTCCTGCTTTTTGGTAAGGATTACCGAACTCCTTGGGTTTTTGAGGATTTCAAAGAGGTCTTCCTCCTCTAGATCCTCAAGTATGGCTATGATAGGTAATCTCCCTATGAATTCCTGCTCAAAACCATATTCCACCAGGTCTTGTGGCTTTACGAGCTTTAACCAGTCTTGCTCTTCCTTTATATCGATATCTGCATGAAACCCAATCCCAGTCTTTTGGCAGCGTTTCTTTATGATGTCTGCGAGACCAGAAAAGGCCCCACTCACAATGAATAGAATGTGGCGTGTATTTATGGTCCTCTTCTCCCTCTTGCCAGTCCTCTTGTACCTTTCAATGGCCTCTATCTGTGCAATAGGGTCGTGGGGGGTTTTGAGCTCCACCTCTGTCTCTTCCATGGGTTTTAGGAGGGCACGCTGTACCCCTGTCCGAGACACATCTGGTCCGATGATCCCACGTGAAGAGGCAATCTTGTCTATTTCGTCGATATACACGATCCCATATTGGGCCCGTTCTACATCGCCCCCTGCCTCCTGCACGAGTTCCCGGACGAGGTCTTCTACATCACCTCCCACATAACCTGTCTCGCTGAATTTAGTTGCATCCCCCTTTACGAATGGGACTCCAAGCTTTTGGGCTATGAGCCTTACGAGATAGGTCTTGCCCACGCCGGTGGGACCGATGAGTATTACATTGCTCTTGATGAGCCCCTGGGGAGTGGTGTCACGCCCTCTTTTTAGCATGTAGGCAATGCGGTTAAAGTGCGTGCACACCTTGGTGGCAAGGATGGCCTTTGCCTTCTCCTGCTTCACCACATACTTGTCGAGATATGCCTCCAATTCCTCTGGTTGTAGGTCAAAATTAAAGGGTAAAGTAGCTCCAGGCGAAGGGCCGGATGGCTCTCGCTTTTCCTTATCCGGCATCTGCTTGTTGGGAAAGATCATCTGCGAGACCACACGGACCTTGGAACCATATTTTTTGGTAAGGTAATCGCTGATCTCTTTTTCTAATTCCTTCTGAGATGGGATGCCCGACGAGTCGCTCTGTTTCTCCATTGCTACTCCTGGTAAAAAACTAGATTTTAACAATATTTATTTATACAAAAAAAAAGGGACAATGCAAACAGTGAACGGCTAAGCATATCTTTTGAGGCTAAAACTATTTTGCAAACTGAATCAAAGTGTGATAGCTTGCGAAAATATATTTTTACCAGGTCCAGGAGGTGTTTTCCATGAAGATTGTAGTCATTGGCGCTGTAGCTGCTGGGCCAAAGGCCGCCTGTAGGGCCAGGCGACTTTTGCCAGATGCTGAGATAACACTCATCGACCAAGACGATCTAATCTCATATGGAGGTTGTGGAATCCCCTACTTTGTATCTGGAGACGTGCAGGATGAAAAGGAGCTGAGGAGCACTAGCTTCCACATGGTGAGGGACAGCCACTTCTTTAAGGATGCAAAGGGGGTGGACGTCAGGATACTCACTAGGGCCGTGGCCATTGACAGAAAGGAGAAAAAGGTCCTGGTGGAAGATGTAAGAAGTGGTC
This sequence comes from Deltaproteobacteria bacterium, assembly GCA_015494155.1. Taxonomy (GTDB): domain Bacteria; phylum Desulfobacterota; class Dissulfuribacteria; order Dissulfuribacterales; family Dissulfuribacteraceae; genus WGBU01. Next base: position 10,559 of record WGBU01000145.1, read on the forward strand.
AAAAGGATGAACTACCTTATGACAAGCTGGTGATCGCCACTGGGTCTAGACCCAATGTCCTGCCGATCCCTGGTACGGATTTGGATGGTGTCTTCACTATAAGCAGTCTCCATAAGGCCATAGAGATAAAGGAGAGGATCGCCAAGGGCCAGGTGGAAGGTGCGGTGGTCATTGGGGGCGGTGCCATCGGTATAGAGATGGCCGAAGCACTCCAAGACCTGTGGGGTATAGACACCACCATAATTGAGTTCATGCCGCAGCTCCTTCCGAACATTGTGCCCCCATATATGGCTAGGATGCTCCAGACCCACCTAGAGGAAAACGGGGTCAAGGTCTTTACTGGAGAGGGTGCCCAAGAGATACAGGGAGATGGAGATGGCAGGGTGAAAAAGGTCATCACCCCAAAGAGGGAGCTACCTTGCGACATGGTGATCATGGCGGCAGGGGTAAGGCCAAGGGGGGAACTTGCCAAAGAGGCAGGTCTCAAGGTCTCACACTATGGTGCAATATGCGTGAATCAGAGGATGCAGACATCAGATCCAGACATTTATGCTGCTGGTGACTGTGTGGAGGTCCTAAATGCCATCACAGGGAAAAAGGCCTATGCGCCCCTAGGCTCCCTGGCCAATAGGCAGGGCCGTGTGGTGGCAGACAACCTTGCCGGCCTCCCCACCAAGTTCGAGGGCGTGGTGGGCTCCTTCATCATGAAGGCCTTTGATGTGGCCATTGGTGCCACAGGACTCAGCCTCGAGGTGGCACGGCGTGAGGGGTTCGATGCAGTGGAGGCCATTGCCGCCCAGGCAGACAGGGCACACTTTATCCCCAATCAGGCCATGATGTTCATGAATCTCGTAGTTGACAGGTCCACTAGGCGCATCCTGGGGCTCCAGGGGTATGGCAAGATGGGAGATGGGGTGCTTGCAAGGATCAATGCCGTGGCAGGGCTTCTTGGAAAAGGGGCAATCATCTCAGATATCAGTAACCTAGAACTTGCATACGCACCTCCATTCTCCAATGCTGTAGATGTCCTCAACACTGCTGGAAACATTGCAGACAACCTGGTCTCTGGAAGGTTGAAGACCGTGACCATAGAGGAGTTTTCGGCGTGGATGGAAGGCGAGGAGGATCACCCCGATTGGATTGCCCTCGACCTCAGACACTCCAAAGAGGCAGCGCCCTGGGTGGAAAAGTATGGCGACAAGTGGCTCTCAATCCCCTATGATGAGGTGAGATCAAGGCACAACGAGCTACCCAGGGAAAAGTGCATCATACTAATATGTAACGCTGGCACACGCTCCTATGAGATCCAGCGATTCCTCGATGCCATGGGGTTCGAAAGGCTCATGGTACTTCCAGGAGGCCTGAATGTCATTCGTAGAATAAGGCCCACTTGGTGGGTGGAATAAAATCATACAGATAGGAGAAAGGAGTATTTTATGAAGAACAAACAGCTCATCTTTGCCATGGCAGCCCTATTGTCTGTAGCCATCTATGGGTCCTCTTGGGCCGCATCCTCATGCCCTGACAAAAAGACCGTGGCGGAGATCATTCAGAAGACCTTTAGACGGACCATAACTGTGGAGAAGGTAAGGGCCTCCAAGGTGAAGGGCCTGTGCGAGGCAGTGGTGAACTTGAATGGGCAAAAGAGACTGCTTTATACAGATGAAAAGGGCGAATATATCATAAATGGCCAGATATTTAGTGTGGCCAATAGGACCAACATCACCCGTGAGAGCATTGCAGAACTAAACAAGTTTACCCCTGCCCAGTTGAAGACACTGGACAACCTGGTTGCCTTTGAAAAGGGGGCTGGGAAGACCCTCTATTTTGTTACAGACCCCATGTGTCCATACTGTAAAAAGGCAGAAAGGATACTAGAGCCCCTCATGGAAGAGGGGAAGATAAAGGTCAAGTTCTTGCTCTTCCCACTCAGGTTCCACAAGGGTGCCAAGGAGCAGTGCATATCCATAATCTGCGACAAGAAGGGCCTTGAGGGTTTGAAGACACAGTATAGGTCTGAAAACCAGTGTGACGCAGGGAAAAGGCAGGTGGAAGATACGGTGAAGTTCCTCCAGCAAAAGGGAATTACTGGGACGCCCACTTATATCTTCATGGATGGGAGATATCACTCTGGAGTCCTCCAAAAGGACGCACTCTTAAAAAGGCTTGGTGTAAAATAAGAGAAAATGATATGGTACGTGCCCCGGTAGATCTGGGGCACGTCCAACTATTTCACTTGAGTAATAGGCTAAGGAAATGGCCCTATATGGCTGGATTTCACTATTAATCCTCGCCATTTCAGAACTGGCCCTTTTTAAGGGCATCGATCTTGTCAAAGAATTCTTCTATCTTTTTGTCTGGTGGCCCTATATCCTGCTTCTCGATGCTTTGATAAAGGCAAGAAAGGGCACATCTCCCATAACATCAAACCCTTGGTCTTTTATAAACCTTTGTATCTGGTCTGTAACCTTTTGGCTCATTTTTGAGCTCATAAACTTAAGGCTCCAAAACTGGCACTATGTAAATATAACACCTCTTACGCCAATAAGGTGGCTTGGCTATACATTGTCCTTTGCCACAGTATTGCCAGGCATATTCTTCACCTCGATCCTGGTTAGAGATAGCCTTTTTAGGGAGAAATGCCTTGGGGAAAGTGGTGTTTTGCATTCTGGCACTGTACCAATGCTCTCCCTCTGGATCGGCCTAGGTACTGTCTCTTTTCTACTTCCAATGGCGTGGCCAAGATACTTCTTCCCACTAGTCTGGGGATTCACCTTCTTTATCTTAGATCCCCTCAATGGTAGATTGGGCGCCAAGAGCCTCATCTTGGACTACATGTCTGGCCGAAAGGCCAATCTCTTTTCCTTACTCCTGGGCGGCCTTATCTGTGGATTTTTATGGGAGTTTTGGAACTTTTGGGCTG
>WGBU01000146.1 GCA_015494155.1 Deltaproteobacteria bacterium
AGATGGCCAATATCCGCGACCAGGACTCATGGGTGCACCAGGGAGAGCCAGAAAAGGCTACCCAGAAGGCAAAGGACCTTGTGCGCATGGCTGTGGAGAAGGTGCGTCTAAAGAGGGAACTGGCCCAGGGCGAGGTGCCAGTAGAGAAGGCGGGGCTCGTTGTCGGCGGCGGAGTTGCAGGGATGGTGGCGGCCTTGGACCTTGCAGACAAGGGGTTCAGGGTGCACCTTGTAGAGAAAAAGGCATTTCTAGGCGGTCATTCAAGGAAGTTTTTCCGCGATTCCCAAGGCATTCCAGTAAAGGGCTATGTTGAGAGTCTTAAGGAGCGCATACAGAATCACCCCTCCATAACCCTCCACCTGGGCGAGGCCATAGAGGATGTCACTGGTTCAGTCGGGCAGTTCAAGACGAGGCTAAAGGGCGGGGAGACCATTTCCCACGGCATTGCCATAGTGGCCGTAGGGGCAGAATCGTACAAGCCCAGGAAGCACAGAGACAGGATGAAGACACCTTGGGGCCGGGAGCAATTTTTACACGGCGTAAACCCGCGTGTATTTACCCTCCTTGAATTCGACCAGATGTTGATGGACGAGGAAAAGAGCGGGGACATACTTTCGACCTCAAAGGAGGCAGTATTCATACACTGTGTGGGTTCTCGAATAGAAGATAGGCCATATTGTAGTAAGGTCTGTTGCACGCACGCCATCACCCAGGCCCTCTACCTTAAGGAAAAACGGCCAGATATGAAGATCTATATGCTCTATCGAGACATACGTACCTATGGCCGTCGTGAATACCTTTACGAGCAGGCGAGGGAGCGGGGGATAATCTTCATACGCTACGATCTCGAGCACCTGCCCAAGGTCCTGGGGAATGAAGGGGTGATCACAGTGGAGACCATAGATCCGATTCTTGGAGAGAAGGTCGAGCTAAGACCAGACCTCCTGGTCCTTGCATCGGCTGTAAGGCCACGGGACGACATCCATGAGCTTGCGAAGCTCTTTAAGTGCGCCATAGATCAAAACGGCTTTTTGCTTGAGGCGCACATGAAGTTAAGGCCAGTGGACTTTGCCACAGAGGGCGTGTTTCTCTGTGGCCTGTGCCACTATCCAAAACCAATGGAAGAGACCATAGCCCAGGCAAAGGCCGCAGCAGGGAGAGCCGCCACCATCCTTAGCAAGGACCATATCCCCCAGGAGGCAGTGGTGGCAGAGGTCTTGGCAGCGAAGTGTACTGGTTGTGGCCTCTGTGAGAGGATCTGTCCCTATGGGGCCGTGGTAGTGAACAGGGAGAGTGGTAAGGCAGAGGTGAACAAGGGACTCTGCAAGGGGTGTGGCGCATGTGTTGCAGGCTGTAGGTCTGATGCCATAACCCTCCCCAACGAGGGTAACCAGGAGATCATGGCAGCGATTGAGGGGGTGCTCTTTGAACTGGGAGCCTAAGATAATAGCATTTTTGTGCAACTGGTGTAGCTATGCTGGGGCGGATCTCGCCGGGGTGTCGAGGCTTCAATATCCGCCTAATATCAGGATCATAAAGGTGCCCTGCTCTGGACGCATCAGCCCGAACATCATATTGGATGCCTTCTTGAAGGGGGCAGATGGTGTGTGGGTGTCTGGGTGCCATCCTGGAGACTGCCACTACATCTCAGGGAACCTCTATGCGAGGAGGCGACTTGTCCTCTTTGAACGGCTTATGGAATTTGTGGGGCTCGAGCCTGGGAGACTTGAGTTTTCCTGGATATCTGCCTCAGAGGGTGAACAGTTTGCAGCCAAGGCGAAAGAGGTCACAGAGCGCATAAGAGTGCTTGGGCCGAATACGCGGCTTAGAAAGGTATTTTGAAGAGATGTTAGAGGTCACAGGACAACACAGGGAATGCCAGGAACAGTTGAGGAAGAGGGCACGGGATCTTTTGGCCTCTGGAGAGATAGCGGCCTTTATCGGCTATGGTAATGGTTCGCTTCCGTGGGTGCCCCGTCCAATCGTGGTGAGGAGCCCAGAGGAGGCCGATCGCCTGGTCTGGAACAGTTTTCTCACGCTCAATCTAGCAAATTATCTCCCAGGGGTCTTGAAGGAACTTGAGCCACCGAGGAGGCGGGGAGAACAGGTGGATCCATCAACACTTCCCAGGGTTGGGATCGTGGCCACTGGGTGTTGGTCTAGAAATATCGTCATTCAAGTTCAAGAAAATCAGGTAGATAGATCGAGGGTCCACATAATTGGCATCTCGAGCCGTGGTATGATATCTAGACACTCATTCAAGCAGGCACTGGGCGGCAAAGAGGCCCTTAAGATAGTGGAAAACGACCATGAGATAGAGGTGACCCTCTCTCATGGCGAGACCATGGTCCTTTCCAGGTGGGAGTATGTAAGGCCCAATTGTAAGACGTGCATACACCCAGGGCCAGTGGTTTCAGACGAGACCATTGGGCCTCCTCCTGGAAGGCGCCTTGTAGATGAGAGATTTAGGGAAATAGAAGAGGTCGAGGCCAAGGACTCCCAGGGGCGCTGGGAGTGGTTTGAAGAGGCCTTTAAGGATTGCATCAGGTGTTATGCCTGTAGGAACGCCTGTCCGCTCTGTTATTGCCCAACGTGCTTTGTGGACGATTCCAGGCCCCAGTGGGTAGGAAAGAGCATTGAGACGCCAGATGCCCTTACCTTCCATATCCTGAGGGCCTATCATTGTGCAGGGCGCTGTACAGACTGTGGGGCCTGCGAGAGTGTCTGCCCAGTGGGGATTCCCATGAGGCTCCTAACCAAGAAGTTGATAAAGGAGGCCCAGATGCTCTTCGACTGGGAACCAGGGATGAGTCTGGAGGAGGCGCCGCTCCTTGGCTCATTTTCGCCAGATGACCCTGACATTGCCATCCTGAAGGGGGGCGAAAAAGGCACATGAGATACAGCGCGTACAGGATCGATAGGGCAAGGCTGATTGAGGCCATAAACATGCTTGGTCCAGGGTTTGACGTGAGGGTCGCCCCTCATCTGGAGACTGGTGAGAGTGGGCCTGGTGAAAACATGGTAAAGACGTTCATGTTCCCCCAACCAGAGGTCTTATTCACCTTTAAAAAGGCCCCTCCCACTGCTGACGATGTCGATCTCCTCCGTGAACCCTCTTTGCCTCACACTACTACGCTTCTTTTTGGCATCCGCCCGTGTGACGCTAGGAGCATCCATCTAAATGGACTCGCCTACGAGGAGGATACCTACTTTTGGCACCGCATAGAAGGGGCCATTATAGTGGGTTATCTCTGTAAGACCGTTTTATCCACCTGCTTTTGCCAGCGCGTAGGCTCTGGTCCAGATGACACACGTTACATGGACGTTGTGATGATGGATGTGGAAGGCGACCACGATGCCCTGCTTCTCCATGGGATTACAGAGAAGGGAATGATCTTCTTGTCCCAAGAGCTTGGCCCACTACTCATAAAATGCGGGGGAGCCAAAGAGGAGATCGAGCAAAGTTTGGGCTCAAGGCAATATCCAAAAGATACCAATACATTAGACACCCTTCTCAGTTCAGACCTCATGGCCCTTTACAATGCCCCATTCTGGGACCAGTTAAAGGATGGCTGCCTCAACTGTGGCATCTGTACCTTCAGGTGCCCCACGTGTTATTGTTTTGACATCCAGGACGAGACCCTTGGGGCAAAGGGCAGAAGGATTCGTTACTGGGATTCCTGTATGTTTCCACTATTTACCCAGCACGCCTCTGGACACAATCCCAGGGGTGGTAAAATCTTTAGGGTTAGAAACCGGTTTATGCACAAGTTAAAGTATTTTCCAGACCGCTTTGGCGCCATATCATGTGTAGGTTGTGGTAGGTGTGTGAGGGATTGCCCTGTGAACATCGATATAAGGGAGGTCTTGGACAATTTGCTAGAGGTGGCTAGGTCATGAGAGAGGCAAACCCCTATCTTCCCTATAGTGCCAGGATTGAAGAGATCACTGTAGAAAGTGACGACGGAAATCTAAAGTCGTTCAAATTGGTGTTCGAAGATGGAGAGGAGTGGGCCCGTTGGCGCCACACGCCAGGCCAGTTTGCCATGTTGTCCATACCTGGTAAGGGTGAGATCCCCATTGGAATAGCATCTGCGCCCCACGAGCGAGACGGCCTCCTCTTCACTGTCAATAGGGCAGGGGTGGTGACTACAGCGCTACATCAGATGGATGTCGGTGCTCGAATTGGGGTCCGCGGGCCACTGGGAAATGGGTTTCCTGTGGACGATGACCTGAAGGGTAGGAATGTGGTCATCATTGCAGGTGGCTTTGCCTTTACCACCTTAAGGGCCACATTACTATATCTCCTTGAGAACCGTAATGATTATGGCGACATCACAGTGGTATATGGGGCAAGGACGCCAGGCCTTCTCCTCTATAGAAGAGAACTAGAAGAATGGCAGCGGCGCGATGACCTAGCCCTTTACGTCACAATAGATAGAGAGGCGCCTGGCTGGGATGGACTTGTTGGGTTCGTACCCACCATTGTGGGAGAGGTGAGCCCAAGCCCTGAAAATGCCAGAGCACTCATATGTGGCCCCCCGATCATGATAAAATTCACAATGCCCCCACTCTTGGATGCAGGCTGGACAGAAGAACAGGTCTATCTCTCCCTTGAAAACAGGATGAAGTGTGGGATAGGGATCTGCGGCCACTGTAATTCTGGCCCGATCTATGTCTGCAAAGATGGGCCAGTCTTTAGTATGTCATATCTAAAGACC
>WGBU01000147.1 GCA_015494155.1 Deltaproteobacteria bacterium
ATATGGATATTATACTCCATTTACGTCTACCATTCTCTGCCTCAGGGAGCGGGCATAAGTTGGGTAGGGTCTCTAAGGCCTCTTTGACCACCTTTTGCGATATGTCTCGCTCCCCTCGCGATGCAGCCACTAGCAAGGCCCGGTCCATGATCTTATTTACTAGTCTTGGAATACCGCCCGATGCTTTAAAGACCTCTCGAATTGCAGGATCGCCAATGTGTATCCCACCTCCTCCAGACTTGTGTAACCGGTATAAAATGTAATCCTTGACCTCTTGTTCCTTTAATGGGCGGAGGGTCTCGTTAATGGTGATTCGCTGTGCAAGTTGTCCTAGGGAACTAGACGTGACCAGTGATGCCAATTCTGGTTGACCAATTAGGATCACTTGGAGGAGCTTTTTCTTTGGGGTCTCGATGTTGGACATCAATCTCAACTGTTCCAGGGTATCATGTGGTAGGTTCTGTGCCTCATCTACGATGATGACCAACTCTTTGCCCTCCTGGGCCAGCTCCACCACATGTGCCTCTAGCATCTTCTGTAAGAGGGCCGTCTCTTGAATATCACCAGTGTCCACTCCTAGATCCTCTAAGATCAGCTTTAAGAGCCCAGCAGGCGATACCCGCGGAGCAACTATCAAGGCCGTCTCTTTTTCAGGTGGGAGTTCCTGTAATATCATACGAAGCAACAAGGACTTGCCAGTCCCTGCCTCTCCTGTAAGGAGTATAAAACCCTCACCTCTGCGAATACCATACAGGAGAACATCCTTGATTTTTATGTGCGCATCAGATGGAAAGAAAAAGGCCGGGTCTGGTAAGAGCCTAAAGGGTGGTTCTTCTAAACCAAAAAATGAGGTGTAGTCCAGTGGGTCATTATGCATGTCAAAAAATTGTCTAATGTCTAGGCTAAAAGATATGTTCCTTTATAGGACCATCTTAAGATATTTAATCTGCGAGTAAAGGTCCTATGAGGAGGCTTTTTAGGGCTTTTTAAAAAGAGCTTGACATTGTATCTTATGGAGTGAATAGAGTTTGCATCAATTTAATTCACTTAAGAAAGTAGGGGGTCTTATGAAATTTAAGGGCAAGGCATGGAAATTTGGTGAGAACGTGGATACAGACGCTATAATACCAGCTAGATATCTCAACACCTCTGATCCACAGGAACTGGCCAGACACTGTATGGAGGATGCAGACAAAGAGTTTTCAAAAAAGGTGCAACCAGGCGACATAATAGTTGCAGGAAAGAATTTTGGGTGTGGTTCTTCCAGGGAACATGCCCCCATCTCCATAAAGGCGGCAGGGGTTTCATGTGTGATAGCCCCAAGCTTTGCCAGGATCTTCTATAGGAATGCATTCAACATGGGGCTTCCCATATTCGAGTGTGAAGAGGCTGCAAATGAGATCAGAGAAGGGGATGAGCTAGAAGTAGATGCAGACAGCGGGAAGATAGTGAATCTTACCACAGGAAAATCATACCAAGCCCATCCAATACCCCCATTCATGCAGGAGCTCATACGTGACGGTGGTCTCATAGCCCACATCTTAAAGGAGAGGAAAAATATTACGAGTAGCCAGATGACCTGTGATCCCACAGGCTGTAAGGTGAAAAGATAAAATAATTGGAAGGAGAAGCTACACGATGAAGGCTTACAAGATTGCTGTTATTCCTGGTGACGGAACAGGGCCCGAAGTGGTCAGGGAAGGTGTGAAGGTGCTCGATGCAGCAAAAGAGCGTTTCGGTTTTGACATGGAGTACAAGTGGTTCGACTGGGGCGGAGACAGATATCTCAAGACAGGGGAGGTCCTTCCAGACGATGCAGAAGAGCAGCTAAAGGCATTCGATGCCATCTATCTGGGGGCCATTGGCCATCCAGATGTAAAGCCTGGTATATTGGAAAAGGGAATACTCCTCAGGCTAAGGTTTGCATTGGACCAATATGTGAATCTGAGGCCTGTCGTCCTCTATCCTGGGGTGGACACCCCGCTCAAGGACAAGGGGCCTGAGGACATCGACTTTGTGGTAGTCAGAGAGAATACAGAGGGCCTCTATGCAGGAGCAGGAGGTGTCCTGAAGAAGGGGACACCAGATGAGGTGGCAGTGCAGGAATCTATCAATACTAGGAAGGGCATTGAAAGGTGTATCCGGTTTGCCTTCGAATATGCCAGGAGGCGCAATAAAAAGAAAAAGGTGACCCTCTGTGGAAAGACCAATGTCTTGACCTATGCCTTTGATCTATGGGAGCGTACCTTTTACGAGGTGGCAAAGGAGTATCCTGATATAGAGACCGACTATGCCCATGTAGATGCGACCTGTATGTGGATGGTCAAGAATCCAGAGTGGTTTGATGTTATAGTGACAGATAACATGTTTGGAGACATCATAACAGACCTTGGCGCGATAATTCAGGGGGGCATGGGTATTGCTGCTGGAGGAAACATCAACCCAGAGGGTGTATCGATGTTTGAACCAATAGGTGGCTCTGCCCCAAAATACACAGGTAAAAACGTGATAAATCCCCTAGCAGCCATATGTGCCGGCCAGATGATGTTGGACTATCTTGAAGAGACAGAGGCCGCACGTGCCGTAGAGGATGCAGTGAAGGTAGTGGTTTCCAAACACTTAAAGAGCCTCTCTGCCGGCAAGATGGGTTACAGCACAACAGAGGTTGGAGACCTTGTGGCCAAGTATGTCAAAGAGGGTGTCTAAGAGAAGAGGAGGCAGTTGCCATGGGTAAGGGTTTTAGTGTAGCTGTAGCTGGTGCCACAGGGGCTGTGGGCCAGATGATGATCAGGGTCTTGGAGGAACGCAACTTTCCAGTTGACGAGATTAGATTTCTCGCATCGGAGCGATCTGTGGGGAAAAAATTGCGGTTTAGGGGTGAAGAGATCCCTGTGCAGAAACTGGACCACAATTCATTCAATGGGGTTGATATTGCCCTCTTTTCTGCAGGGGGGTCGCGGTCCTTAGAATTTGCACCATCTGCAGCCAAGGCAGGGGCAACTGTGATCGACAATTCCAGTGCATGGCGGATGGACCCAGACGTCCCACTTGTGGTCCCAGAGGTCAATCCCCATGCCATCAAAGATGCTTCTAAAAAGGGGATCATTGCCAATCCAAATTGTTCTACCATACAGATGGTGGTGGTCCTAAAGCCACTCTATGACAGGGCCAGGATAAATCGGATCGTTGTATCTACTTATCAGGCCGTATCTGGTACGGGCCTAAAGGCAATTCGCGAGCTCGAAGATGAAATAATCCTCTGGGCAGACAGACGTAAGAGCGAAGGAGACAATTGGTCCCCAAAGGCACTATCTGGTGTGGCATATGGGGAGGTTAAAGGGTATGATTACAGTGCTTATCCCCATCAGATAGCGTTCAACTGCCTGCCCCACATCGATGTGTTTACTGAAAATGGCTACACCAAAGAAGAGATGAAGATGGTCAATGAGACCAGGAAGATCCTAGAGGATCCCGATATTCGTGTCAGTGCAACGTGTGTGAGGGTACCAGTCTTCTATGGACACAGCGAGGCAGTGAATATCGAGTTTGAGAGACAGATCTCAGTAGACGAGGCCAGGGGTCTGCTGGAGAAGGCCCTAGGTGTCAAGGTGATAGATGACGTTCAAAACAATCTATATCCCCTGGCACTAGATGCGGAAGATCAGGACCTGACACTGGTCGGCCGCATCAGGCAGGATATATCCAATGAGAATGGTTTGGACCTCTGGATAGTGGCAGACAACATCAGAAAGGGTGCTGCCACCAATGCGGTCCAAATCGCAGAGCTATTGGCCAAATAATTCTTAAAAAAGACGAAAGAAAGGAGGTGCGGTATGGCAAAGGACTTATTTGAAAGGGCGCTTGAAGTAGGGCGACCACCTAATGTGAAGCGCCTCTTTCCCAATTCCAGGGCACTTATAGTAAGCGGTAAGGTGATCGACAGGGCGCTCATAAAAAAGGGCCACGCCATGACTATCGCTGCAAATGGCAGAAATTATTTTGTAATTCGTGGCGCTCTTCTTGCCGCACAGCGCGCCAATGCAGCAATTATCCTCGAGATAGCCAAATCTGAAGGCGGTGCCAATGCCTATTGTGCCATAAATTTCTGGAATCTGGCCCGCATCGCAGATCAACTGATGAACGAACTGGGCATCACAGTCCCTGTGGCGATCCATGCCGATCACTATGGCATTAAGAAGAGGGAGGACATAGAGAGGGCAAAGGTAGAGATCCCCTCTATGTTTGATGCAGGGATCACTTCTATTGCCATAGACGCATCTCACATGCCAGATGATGAGAATCTCCTGGCAAATATTGAACTCGCCCCATATCTCCCCACCTGGGCAGGTTACGAGACAGAAGTAGGTGAGATTAAAGGAAAAGAAGGCCTAAGTACGCCAGAAGAGGCCCTTTTTCTCATTAAGGGATTGAATGCCCATGGCATCTTTCCCGACTGGATTGCCCTAAACAATGGGACCACCCATGGGATAGAGGAGAGTGACCAGGGCATACAGGTGGAGCTTACAAGGGAGATCCACAAGGCGCTTGAGCCTTACAAGGTGTCTGGGGCACAACATGGGACCTCTGGTAATAGCTCAGAGAGGCTGAGGCGTATTGCCAAGGAGACCAACACTACAAAGGCCAATGTGGCCACGGCCCTTCAGATGCTCTCATGGGGAGTAGAGGTGAATGACTATGGAAATGCCGTGCTCAACGAAGACGGCACTCCAAAGAAGGTCAAGGGCGAAGGTGTGACAGAGGAACTCTGGGCTGAGATGCTGGAGTATGCCCGAGAAAAGGGGCTCAAGGGCGGTAATTTTAAAAAGCTCAATCTACCCTTTGAGAATAAGCTCCTTGGTCAGGCTAGAGAAGTGAGAGAGCGGATGGCAAAGCGTGTGGAGGAGTTTGTATTTCACCTGTTGACTGATGTCTTCAATGCAGCAGACACAGCGCCCATTGCCCTGGAGATACTGGCAGAAAAGGGGAGCTACGATCTAGGACCCAAGGCAGAAAAGATAGAATCAGAAGAAGAATGGACTGAAGATAAGATCAGAGAGAGGGCCAAGGAGATCCAGCGCGATAGGGGGCCTGAGGGGGATTTTGACGACTAGATGGCCTTGGGGATACCCTCTTGCGTATAATAGGGGGGCGCTTTAAAGGTAAGAAGATCAAGTTGCCCAAAGGGGGGTGGGGTGGTGTACGCCCCACTGCCGACCGCGTAAAAGAGGCGATCTTTAACCGCATCGAGCACAGATTTTGGTCCAGGGGAGGCATAGTCGATTGTAGCGTCTTAGACCTATTTGCAGGGTCTGGGGCCCTTGGGATAGAGGCCCTGTCTAGAGGCGCCCAGAAGGCAGTGTTTGTGGATTCAAGTCCTCGACAACTCAAGACCATAGAGGATAATGTGGCTGTTCTGGGTGCAGGGGAGAGGGCAGAGTTTTTGTGCCTGGATCTTTTAAAGGGAAGACATGCCTGGGGGAGGTTGTGTCAGGAGGGGCCATTTGACCTCATATTTGCAGACCCACCCTACAGAAAAAGGCTCACGGGTTTTGTCTTAGAGCGTGTAGCGGGATTAGGGCTCCTCAAAGAGGGTGGCCTCCTGATTATAGAGGAGGAGAGGCTCAAGGGGACCGAGCCAGTCCGTACATCTACGTGTCACCCAGGGCTCTTTGAACTTGAACCAAGGGTGTATGGTAGGACCGTTATAAGAATGTGGGAGAAGAGGCAAGAATGACGCGGCGCATCGTATATCCAGGGACATTTGATCCAGTGACCAATGGACATCTCGATCTGGTAACAAGGGCCCTCAAGCTTTTCGACGAGGTGGTGGTGGCAGTGGGTGAGAATCCGTTGAAGCGACCCATCTTTACCCTGAATGAGCGCCTTGAACTGCTAAACTTAACCGCAGGCAGGGACCCACGGGTAAGGGTTGCCAGTTTTGATGGCCTGGTAGTGGACTTTGCTAGAGAGATTGGGGCGTGTGCCATCCTGAGGGGGCTTAGGGCAGTCTCAGACTTTGATTCTGAACTTCAAAGGGCACTTATGAATCGCAAGCTCGATAGGGACATCGAGACAGTGTTCCTGATGACAGGGTTCAGGTGGATCTTCATCAGTTCCACCATAGTAAAAGAGGCGGCCCAGTTCGGCGGGAGTTTAGAGGGACTGGTACCTCCCATAGTTGAAGAAAGGCTCAAAGAGAAGTTTCGTCAAAGACCTCCGCGCTAAAGATCACGATCTTGGTATTAGGGTCTTTCCAGCATCCTGGCCAAAGACCTGCCTTAATACATGTCTGATCTAAAAACTGGTTCCTGTTCCACCCATATTCAGTGGCCACCTGTGGCAAAAGCACCCCATGATATGGTCCCTTAATAATATATATCCCATGTTTTCCCACCTCAATCTCATCGATGGAATCTATTTCCCTCAATGGCGATAGTACTGATATTTCCACCTCTATCTGGTCGAACTCACTAGGGGTGAGAGGTTGAAAACGGGGATCATGAAATGCAGCCTGGACGGCCATGTCGGCCACTACTTCAATGAGTGGTTTGCTGGCCACAAACGTACCTATACATCCCCTAAGCTGGCCATTTATCTTTAGGGTAACAAATGCACCCCGGTGTTCCAGCAAAGCGCTATCGGTGATCGTGGGCATTGAGAGCGGGACACCCTGTAGCTCTGCCAATATGGCCTTTTTTGCCATTTCGATGAGTATCTTTTTCTGGGTACGATTTAACATCTACTGCCCCCCTACTCCTCGATCTCTAAAGCCTCCAGTGAACCACCCCAGTGCCTTTAAATGTATCCCTATCGATTACAGACTTTACATCGATTATAACCCCATTTCCACGTTGTTTAAAAGAGGCTACTATGTCATCCAGTTGAGCGAGATATTCCCTGTGTGGGACTGTGAGCAAAAGTGCATCTACGTCCAAAGGGATCTCCTCTGTAAGCGGTATGCCAAAGACCTCTTTGACCTCTGCCTTGTCTGCCAGTGGATCATGGAGTATGGGCTCGATTCCATAGTCCCTAAATTCATTAACAATATCCAATACCCTACTGTTTCTGATGTCTGGACAGTCCTCTTTAAACGTTACACCCAGTATGGCACATGTGGCTCTCTCTACAGAGATCTTTTTGCGGAGGAGTTCCTTAATGGTGCGCTGGGCTACATAGGTACCCATAGAGTCGTTGATCCGCCGTCCAGCCAAGATTACCTCTGGGTGGTATCCTATACGTTTGGCCAGGTGGGTTAGATAGTATGGATCGACCCCTATACAGTGGCCGCCTACGAGTCCTGGACGAAAGGGTAGAAAGTTCCACTTTGTACCAGCGGCGTTGAGTACCTCCACAGTGTCTATGCCCAATCTGTTGAAAATAAGGGCGAGTTCATTCATAAGGGCGATGTTGAGGTCTCTCTGTGTATTTTCTATTACCTTAGCGGCCTCTGCCACCTTGATGCTTGAGGCCCTGTATACCCCGGCATCCACCACCAATTCATATGTTCGAGCAACAAATTCCAACGTCTCTTCATCCTGGGCAGAGACTACCTTGACTATCTTCTGGAGGGTGTGCTCTGGATCACCTGGGTTGATCCTTTCAGGGGAATATCCCACCTTAAAGTCTCTACCGCACTTTAGACCAGAGAATTTCTCCAGGATCGGCACACAGAAGTCCTCTGTAACCCCTGGATATACAGTGGACTCATAGACTACCACTGTACCTCTTTCGAGGTTCTCACCTGTGATCATCGATGCGCCTTCGAGATATCTGAGGTCTGGGGCCTTGCTCTCGTCAATGGGGGTGGGCACTGCTATTATCACCATATCAAGGCCTTTTAAGGTCTCAGGATTTCCTGAGAACTCGATATACCTCGCTGCCTCAAACTCTTCTTTGG
>WGBU01000148.1 GCA_015494155.1 Deltaproteobacteria bacterium
AATTAAACCTGGTAACCACCCATGAATTTGCTATAGTTTTAATAGTAAAAAGTGCTTTGGGGAGATTGGAAATGCTTCAAAGGGTTTTCATATTCTGTTTTTTATTTCAGTTGGTTGTGGGTTCTGCATATAGTATGAGCCCTTCGGAGGAAAAGAGGCTTTTTGAACTACTTGGCGAGATCAAAGGACAACTTCAGCAGATTGATAAACGTTTCGAACAAATTGACAAAAGGTTTGAACAGGTGGACAAGCGGATAACAGAACTCAAGGAGGACATGAATAGACGATTTGAAGAGATGCGCGAGGACACAAATAAGCGGTTCGAGCAGGTAGATAAGAGGATGGAGGCACAGTTGTCGTTTCTTTGGATGCTTACTGGTATTTTTTCCTCGATAACCGCAGCCGTTATAGCACTCCTCATATGGGATCGGCGCACCGCAGTAAAACATGCCCTCAAGGAATCTGAGGATCAACTTGAAGCAAAATATGGACTAAGCCTTCTCAGAAAGGTGGTCATGGTGCTCCAAGAGAAGGCCAAATCGGATAGCGAACTTGCATTGATCCTAAAAAAGATGGGCATCCTCTAACCACGTGAAAAGGCTGCTCTTTCAGTGTTATGCAGCTTGATCTCTTTAATTCTATCTTTATTGGCTATAACAAGGCAATAAAGGCCCTCCTGAACCTGGATGCGGATGGTGCTAGGTGCCTTCTTAGAAACTGGGAGGCCAAGGCCAGGGCCAACCGAGATCTCACCATGGAATGGAGGCTAATAGACTTTCTTTCAAGGGGTGATGTAAAAAGAGCCATGGATTCGGCTCCAGAGGAGGCCTTAAGATATTGGGACGAGATGATGGAGGGAGAGTATAGAAAATCTCCCCTGCCAGAGGGCATCATTGCACAGGTAAGAAGACGCTACTTCCAGGTGCTCTCAAAAATGGTCATGATAAAGACCCAGGAAGGCCAGGGCGGGGTAGATACCCCAATGGTACTTTGCTGTCTCAGGGCCGGTCTTTACAAGGAGGTTGTAAGGCTTGGAAAGGCTGCTTTAAAGGCCTCACCAACCAATTCAAGGATTATTGGATATGTGGCAGATGCATACTGGGAATTAAAGGAACGTGCGCTGGCAAAGTCATATTATCTCAGAGGCCTTCTTGAAGACCCACGTGATATCGATACCAATGAGGTCAGGTGCCCAGAGATATCGAGGCTCTTGTCAGAACCCATATTGGTGCTGGAGGAAGCATTCGGAGAGACCATGGACCTAGATAGCAAATTTAATGTTGAATGGGCGGCTGCCGTTGGTCTCCTTGTTGGATTTTTCAATGTCCCTACACTTAGCGACCAAAAGTCCATAAAGTCCCAGTGGGAGCGCCTGAGGTCTAACGATGTCACCATACCTAAAGGAATAAGGTTTGCCATCTGGATGATCCTCTCGGAACAGGGTATGGATCTCCTCTCCAGAAATGATATCTCACTTGGAGAGGCAAGGGCTGCCATGAAGGCGTTAAATCCACAACTGTTCAATATCTATATGCGACAAAAAGATACAGGCTCTCTCGCTTGTTAATACAGGCCCTACAACCTAAAAAATGATGTGAAAGGGCCTCATTCCATGTGATATATTCAAAGTAAAACTTTCACTCGAAGTATGAGGGTAGTCCATATGTCGAACATACACATACTAAAGGGCGATATTACCAAGGCACAGGTGGATGCCATAGTCAATGCCGCCAATCCAAGGCTCCTAGGGGGAGGCGGTGTGGATGGTGCCATACACAGGGCAGCAGGGCCAAGGCTCTACGAGGCGTGTAAAAGGATCGAAGAGGTGGCACCTGGAATAAGGTGCCCAGTGGGCCAGGCACGCATCACACCTGGTTTTGACCTACCTGCACGCTATGTGATCCACACAGTAGGGCCCAGATATGGGATTGATAAGGATCCAGAGCGACTCCTTGCCATGGCCTATGAGAACAGCCTCAAAATTGCAAAGGAGCTCGGCCTGAGATCCATTGCATTCCCAGCTATATCTTGCGGCGCCTATGGCTATCCCATGGAAGATGCTGCCAAGATGGCCCTTTCAGTCTGCATGAAGCCGTGTTACAAGGACCTCGAGATCTACTTTTACCTCTTCTCTGACAATGCCCGAAGGGTGTGGGAGCGGATCTACAATGAATGTACACTCGAGGGAAAGGGCAAATGCTCATCTCACTGAGATACAGATTTTTGTTCGTACACATTGCAAAGACAGGTGGGACTAGCATACGTTCATCCCTTCAGCGCTATAGGTGGCGAGACCCAAGTGCATGGTGCCAGGCCATATGCAATAGGATTAGTGGCCTATGGGGCCACAGGATTGGTGTAAAGATCCCAAGACACGCAAAGATCATTTGTGCCCTGGAGATGCTCCCCAGGGAGACCTTTTCCACCCTCTTTAAGTTTGCCTTTGTGAGGAATCCATGGGACCTCCAGGTGAGCTCTTGGCACCACATACGCAGGGAAAGGCCACACATCATCCCAGAATACGTACACACATTCGAGGACTTTATCAGGTGGAAGCTCGACCCAGAGAGGCCCTATCACTACATCATAGACACATCCATAGAACTTCAATGGCACTACCTGGTGGACCTCACTGGGAGACCAGTGGTTGACTTTGTCGGGCGATACGAGGCACTTCACACACACTTCATAGAGGCATGCAACCATATTGGCATATCACCTCCACCTCTTCCCCACAAAAGAAAGGCCACAGGAAGACAGAGGGACTACAGGACATATTACACAGACAGGTTGGCAGAGATGGTGGGTGACTACTTCCAGGCAGACATCGAAAACCTTGGCTATTCCTTTGATCCCCCCAATCCCATCGAGCCCATATGGCCTAAAAGCAGGCATCGATCGCGTCGCTGAGCCCCTTTATAAACACTAGTTTCCCAGGTGGGCTCGCACCCTTTGACACCTTGTCCGACCTTGGCAAGAGGACACTATTAAAGCCCAGGCGTATTGCCTCGTTTATTCTGAGATCTCCGTGAGATACTGGTCTCACCTCCCCTGCGAGTCCAACCTCTCCAAAGGCGACGAGATCGCTTGGAAGTGGGCTATCCCTCATGCTGGACACTAAGGCAAGGCATAGGGCGAGGTCTGCAGCAGTATCCTGGACCTTCATGCCCCCAACTACATTTACAAAGACATCCTTGTCGAAAAATGGCATGGAAAGTCGCTTTTCTAAGATAGCCAACATGAGCGAGAGCCTGTTAGAATCTATTCCAAGTGAAGTACGCCTGGGTACGGCAAGATAGGATCTCGTAACAAGTGCTTGAATCTCCACTAATATCGGGCGAGTCCCCTGCATGATGGGGACTATTATGCTACCGGAAGATGAGCTTGGCCGCATACTGAGAAAATATTGGGATGGATTGGGTACGTCCAAGAGCCCCTGCTCGGTCATCTCAAAGATGCCCACCTCAAACGTGGGGCCGAACCTGTTTTTTACTGTGCGCAATATCCTAAACCCCTCGTGGCGATCCCCTTCAAAGAGGAGCACTGCATCCACCATGTGCTCAAGCACTCGGGGGCCGGCAATAGAACCCTCTTTTGTCACGTGGCCCACGATGGCGAGTGGTGCGCTTCCCATCTTAATTATGTCCATGAGGCGCCTAGTGCACTCCCTGACCTGGCTTATAGTACCAGGGGCAGAGGCAATATTAGGGGCGTACATGGTCTGTATGGAGTCTATCACTATAAAGTCGGGGGTAGAGTCCCTGATGGTACCCTCGATCAGGTGTATGTCTACTTCAGATAAGAGGAAAAGCCCTTTGGGGATCTCACCCTGCCTCAGCCTGAGCCCCCTCATCTTTATCTGGCCAAGGGATTCCTCTCCGCTTATATAAAGGCACTTCTTGCCCGACTCTGCCATGGTCATGAGTACTTGAAGGAGGAGTGTCGACTTCCCGATTCCGGGCTCCCCGCCGATAAGTACCATGCTGCCTGGCACAAATCCCCCACCAAGTACCCGGTCTAGCTCGGGAAAACCTGTCTCTAGACGCCCATGTCCATCTTCCATACTAATGTCTGCCAACTCAAGGGGCTTCACCCCACCCCTTTCCCCAGTACGCCACGCATCACCTGGACCTTGGGGTTCACTGACCGTCTCTTCAAAGGAATTCCACGCCCCACACTCTGGACACCTACCAAGCCACTTTCGCTCTACATTGCCACACTGATTACATGTATAGACCCGCTTTGAACCGGCCATCTTGTTCTATTTTTCCTCTTTCTCCATTCGAGCACTCTCACTGTGCCCCTTGGGGCTTGGAATGAAGACTACTATTCTAGCTCCAGGCCCATCCTTTTCTTCCACCCTGATCTCTCCTCCCATCTTGTCCAAAAGGCGCTTTACAATGGCGAGGCCAAGGCCCGTACCCTTAGTCTTGGTGGTAAAGAATGGTTCAAACATGTGCTCCTTATGTTCCTTTGAGATGCCAGGGCCATTGTCGTCCACTGTGACGGTAAGGCCCGAAGGAGTCGGTTCCAGGCGCACCGCGATCCTCGGAGGCCTAATGTGCTGGGTCTCCTTGGTGGCATCAATTGCATTCTGGATGAGATTTAAAAGTATCTGGCGCAGCCCCTCCCTGTCTGCAATCACTTTCCCACCTTGGTCGCACTGTACCTCTATCTCCTGTCCCCTGTCCTTTTCCGCCAAGAGCGTTACCTCTTTCCTTAGGTCCTCACACAACTTCCCAATGGAAAAGGATTCTGGCCTTATGGTGAGTGGTTTTGAGTAGATGAGGAGATTCGTGGTGAGTCGCTCGAGCCTCGTTGCCTCACGTATTATGATGGAAAAATCAGAGCGCTCCTCCTCGGTCTCTGCCAGCTCCTGATAGACCTGTGCAAAGCCCTTGATGCTGCTCAATGGATTCCTTATCTCATGGGCGAGCACCGCTGCCATCTCACCCAGGGCCGCCATCTTCTCCTTCTCTCTGAGTTCTTGTTCTAGGGCCAGGTTTTTTTGCCAGAATCTCAAAAAGAAGAGTGTGCCAAGCCATAGGAGTACAAGGGAGATGCCAATGAGCAACAATTGATAATTTGCCTTTCTCACTATGGCCTCTGCTGGATATGGATGGAGCGCCACCCTTAGACAGTAAATCTGGGCCTTGTCGCGCACATGGAGTGTCACTGGGAAATCGAGCACAAATACCTTTTCACCAGTAGCCAACACTTCATCGTGGACCAAGAGGTGTTTTGTGTAAAAGGTCTGGGTAATATGGGGTCTTTCATCCACGGTGCCAATGAGTTTTGGATTGGAGTGGAGGACGATGGTGTGATTTGCATCATAGAGGGCAAGATAGGCCACATCGTCCCATCTGGACTTTGAGATCATGTCAAAGAAGAGATCTCGCTTGAGACCCACCCGCTCTAGGGCAAAACTGATGCTTATGGCGATGTCTGTAGCCTTGGTCTTCAAGAGGTTCTTTGAACCATCTACAGATATGTGATAGGTGCCCATGGCACTGAAGAGGGTCAGTACCGTATAAAAGAGGAGTAGGAAGATGATGGAACAAGTGAGTAGTGGCTGTCTATTCACCGACCCGATTTTTTGATGCCGTCTCGAGTGCACCTAGGTAGTAGAGTGCCTTCAAGGCGTGAAAGGTACTCGGATGAGTGGAACCATAGCCTGGAAATGGGCCAAAGCCCCCATTAAAATCTATATAGAGCCCCTTTAAAAAGGCGATTGCCCTTGCCCTGTCCACCATTTCTAGGTGTCCCATGTGGTAAAGCGCCTCATAGACCATGTGGGCCTCGTCCACCTTGGGAGGACCGACGAATCGCCTGTTGGAGCGGCCAGAGTATCTGGTTTTAGAAAAAAAGTCAGCAATTCTCTGGGAAGTAGGCCGATCCAATGCCCCAATGGCCCTTAGAGTAGTGGCTGCCCAAAAGGTTGCCCTGAGATTGCCAGGCATCCCAGGGAATATGGCAAAGCCTCCGCTTTTTTCATCGTATAGCCCCATGACATAACGCCTGACCGATTCTCTTTCCAGGCGATCTATGGCATCCAGTTCCTTTAACGACATCACACAGTAATATGTGGCAGAGATCAGGGATTGTCCGCCCCGTTTAAACGAAAAACCGCCGTCTCTGTTTTGAAGGCCCAGGAGGTAGTGTACTGCACGGTCCCTCCTTATCTTGTCCAGATGTCCTGCCTCTCTCAGTGCATTTAGGGCATAAAATGTACCTACAGGAGACGAATTTTTATTGTAACTCGTTCCATCGGAAAAGCCCCCATCACTATTCTGGGAAGAGAGTACAAATGCCACGACCTTCATCTTGGTGTCCTCTGGGACCTTCTCTCCCAAGAGCGACAGGGAAGCAAGATAGTAATATGAAAAGGTTACACTCACTGGGAAATCACTTCGCCCCTCAAGGCGTTTCACATAGGAGATGGTCTTTTTGAAGTCTGGTTCGCCTGCATTTACAGAATAGGGCGCTAAATAGCCACTCAATAGGACAAAAAAGAGACAAAGCACACCAAAATTAAGGCATTTTGCAAATAGCTTGTTAGATGTCATATTTTTTATTTATAATCAAAGAAATCCATTGGTGCAAGTTGGGCACCAAAGACTGCCCCGCCAACCCAACCCCCTTTTCAGTTTGGCTTGACACACCTTCGCTATTTGCCTAGTCTTTCATAATTTAAATCCTTGTTCGATATTAAGGAGGGAACATGGCAGGACACAAGGTGCTGGTAGTGGGTTCTGGGGGAAGGGAGCATGCGCTTTGCTGGAAGCTTGCCCAAAGCCCGCACGTAGAAGAGGTCATATGTGCACCAGGGAATGCAGGTATAGCAAAGGAGGCAAGGTGTGTGGATGTCTCTTCAGGGGATATTGAGGGGCTTGTCTCCCTTGCAAAATCAGAAGGGGTCTATCTCACCATTGTTGGCCCAGAGGCCCCTCTTGCAGCAGGCCTGGTAGACGAATTCGAGGCCAACGGTCTGAGGGTATTTGGCCCCACCAAAAACGCGGCACAGATTGAGGCGAGCAAGGTCTTCACCAAGGAACTCCTCTCTAGCCACGGCATACCCACAGGGGCATTCAAGGTCTTTGACGACCCAGATGCGGCATTTCAATATATTGAGTCTTTGGAGACCTTCCCAGTAGTCCTCAAGGCAGACGGCCTAGCAGCAGGCAAGGGTGTGATCATATGTAACACCAAGGACCAGGCCCTTTTGACTGCAAGGCGAATCATGGTGGACAGGGAATTTGGAGATGCAGGCAGAAGGTTGGTGGTAGAGGAGTTTCTCACTGGAGAAGAGGCCTCATTCATGGCCATAACCGACGGTAACACCACACTCCCCTTGGCCACTAGCCAGGACCACAAACCTATATTCGATGGAGACCTGGGCCCAAACACTGGTGGCATGGGGGCATACAGCCCTGCGCCTGTAGTGGACGACAGACTCTTTCGCTATACCATGGACACCATCATGGCCCCTACCATAGAGGCCATGAAGTCCAAGGGAGTGCCGTATAAAGGGGTGCTCTACGGAGGTCTCATCATACAGGCAGGCACTCCCAAGGTACTAGAATTCAATTGTAGATTTGGCGACCCAGAGGCTCAACCCATATTGATGCGCATGAAAAGCGATCTCTTCGAGGTGATCGAGGCGGCCATGGAGGGTCAACTCCACACCATTGAGCTTGAATGGGATGAGAGGGCCGCTGTATGTATAGTGCTCGCCTCAAAGGGTTATCCGGGGTCATATGAAAAGGGTAAGGAGATCACTGGCCTCGATGAGGTGGCAAAGATGGAGGACGTCTACTGCTTTCATGCAGGCACCCGTGAGGAGCAAGGCAAATTCTACACCAACGGAGGTAGAGTCCTTGGGGTAACCGCCCTTGGCAACACCATTGAGGCCGCCATCGAGAGGGCCTATGAGGCCGTGGAAAAGATCTCTTGGGACGGGATGCACTATAGGTTAGACATTGGATTAAAGGCCCTCAAGTATCCTAGTTCACTCAGTGACGATCGCCCAAGGGTAGGCATCCTCATGGGAAGCCCCAGTGACGGCCCAGTGATGGATGCAGCCTCTAAGACCCTGAAAGGGCTTGGCATACCGTTTGAGGTGAATGTGATCTCTGCCCACAGGTCGCCAGAACTCTGCGCCCAGTATGTGCAGGGTGCCAAGGATCGGGGCATCCAGGTAATAATCGCAGGGGCTGGTATGGCCGCACACCTAGCAGGTGCAGTGGCAGCCCATACCACGCTTCCTGTGATTGGGGTGCCAATAGACTCCTCGCCCCTTAATGGTCTTGACGCCCTCCTCTCCACTGTTCAGATGCCGCCAGGTGTCCCTGTAGCTACTGTGGGTATTGGAAAGGCAGGGGCAAAGAACGCTGCAATACTCGCTGCACAGATGCTGGCCCTTGGGTCGAGTTCCATTGGGCGTAGGCTTAGATCTCTCAAGCTCGCCATGAGGCGTAGCATTGAATTGGGGCTATCGTCATGACAGAGGTGGGGGACTCAGTCGAGAAGGCCGCTCAGATCATCAAGACCGGAGGGGTTGTGGCCTTTCCCACAGAGACGAGCTATGGACTTGGGGCATCCATATATATCGAAGGGGCCTTAAAGGATATCTATGAGATAAAGAAAAGGCCTGTTGAAAAGCCCCTTCTCGTACTCATAGCGAAGATAGAGTCCCTCAAAGAAGTGGCCCAGGAAGTTACAAGGGAGATCCTAGAACTTGCAGAGAGATTCTGGCCTGGGCCACTCACCATTTTAGTGAAGGCGAAAAAGGGCCTTGACCAGCGCCTAAAAAATCCAAAGGGCCTCGTGGCAGTGCGCCTCACATCACACCCCTTGGCCCAGGCACTAATTAGGAGGTGTGGTGTGCCCATCACTGGGACCAGTGCAAATCTATCTGGCGCCCCGCCTGCCCGGACCCCAGACGAGGTCTTAAAAGGCCTTCGATCACAAAGGCTCTCATATGTATTGGATGGGGGAGAACTTCCCAAGAGCCCGCCCAGCACCATCCTCGATCCCACTACACGGCCATTCAGGGTACTTAGAGAAGGAGTGATCAGGAGAGAAGATATTCCAGGCGCACATTAGACAGTGCCCTCATAATGATACCCCGGGCATCAGGGTGGACCTCATAGATCTGTCTCAGAAGGCCACTCACCTCACGCCTCTTAGTCTTTTCTGCAGATGGACATGGATTTTTCATCACAGGGAGTCCCAGTTCATGAGCAAGTGCTGTGCAATCTCTCTTATAAACGAGCCCCAGGGGCCTTATTATGGTAATAAGCCCCTTAAACATCACCTGCCTCGGGACCATAGTACTGAGTTCTCCACTATAGAGGAGGTTGAGGAAGAAGGTCTCTATTATGTCGTCTGCATTGTGTCCCAGGCAGAGCTTGTTACAACCCAGTGAATAGGTGAGTTCGAATAGCCGCTTTCTCCTCAGCATGGAACACAAAAAACAGGGGCTCTTTTTTCTATTGAAATCACTGTGGGCAAGCAGACCATAGTTGGTGTCTTCTATGCGGTAAGATAGGCCCTCTTTTGAAAAGTATGGCTTGAGTACATCTTTAATAGAGGAATCAAACCCCATGTCCAAGTAGACTGGTAGGATGTGGAATGTAATCGGGGCCTTTTTCTGCCACTCACGGAGGAAG
>WGBU01000149.1 GCA_015494155.1 Deltaproteobacteria bacterium
AACTTGCGGTCATGTGATCTGCATAGTAGTAATCATTTAAAGACTAAGGAGATGGAGATGACCTCAACAAAAGTTGTAAAGAACGTCCTATTTTTTACGCTGTTATCTTTCCTATTTCTTAATCACCCCCTCTTTGCAGCAAGTGGTCAAAAGTTCGTCTTGGGACCAGGCGATTATATTGAAATATCAGTATGGAAGGACCCAGACCTCACTAAGACGGTCGTTGTACAGCCAGATGGAAACATAAGTTTTCCTCTTATTGGCGATGTGGAGGCCGCTGGGCATACGGTAGGAGAACTAAGACAAATCGTCACCAAGAGGCTCAAGGAGTATATCAGCAACCCAGTTGTCAGTATATTGCCAGTAAAAATAGAGAGTTATAAGATCTATGTGATTGGCAAGGTAAATAAACCAGGTATGTTCGTAGTGTTACCACCGGTCAATGTCATGCAGGCGCTCAGTATGGCAGGGGGCCTCAATCCCTTTGCCAAGAGCAACGAGATCTCTATCCTGCGGGTATCAAATCAGGGGACACAGGAAAGGATTCGTTTTAATTACAAGGACATCACCAAGGGGAGACATCTTGAGCAAAACATAAATCTAAAATCAGGAGATGTCATTGTCGTACCTTAAAGTCAGAGCCTCCCTTAATTCAGTTCTGATCTACCACTTTTGGGCATTTGTCCTCTTGGTCGCCGTTAGTCAGATGTTATTCAGCCACGGTGCCTTTGGGGCAGAATTAAAGCTGATTAACAGGCTTAAAAATCAACTGAAATACGACACCAATATCATATTCACCAGGAAGGATCAGGTGGAGGACTGGGTCTATGAGGTCATCCCAACCCTTGGCGCAGAGCGAAGGAGTGAGACTACTGATGTAAAGCTTAAGGCCAAGTTTAGAGGGCAGCTTTTCTTCAAGGAAGACGATCTCAATACCCTGGACCAGGATTATTCACTGGATCTAACCCATTCTCTAACGGAGCGGTTTAACTTTGGCCTACGCGCCTACTACATCGAAGATACCACCACCGACAGGGAACTCCTGGAAACAGGTACACTCCTTACCCGAAACGATAGGACCCACTATTCAGTAGCCCCTTCAATCCAGTGGGCCTACAGTGAACGGGATTCGCTATCCCTTGCAGTACCACTCATCTGGACAAACTATGATTCTTGGCGCTATTCGGACTATAGTTCAACCTATGTGACCATAACATATACCCACATGCTCTCAGACATGAAGACGAGCCTTCTTTTAAGGCCCCAGTTCGCAGACCTCGAGTTCGACAATTCAGATACCCAAATGTTTACCATCACAGCGGGCTTACAGCGTCAGGAGAGCGAGCGCCTTGAATGGGGGGTACTCACAGGTGTAAACTATTCTGAGTCTACCTATGAAGCATACCGTGCAAGGCCGATAAACGAATTCGTTTATTATATAGAAAAATATCATAAAAATAGCTACAATTTAGAATGGGTGGTAACTGCCAATGTGAGGTGGGAGTTTAATAATGGAGATGTCAATGGGCGTTTTTCACGAATAGTGAGCGAAAGCGGCTATGGGCAGGCAGTAACCCGTTCTAGATTTGTCTCTGGCATCAATTACCATCTGACTGAACGGCTTCGCCTATATCTCAATGGTCAATATTCTAGGGTCGAGGACCAGGGGACAGGAAGACGCGTGGATTATGCACTTTACGAGATTCGCCCTGGGCTTACTTATCTGGTTACAAAAAATGTTCGGATTGGTGTCTATTACAGATATTCGTATGAAGACGACAAGAGGATATCAGACAACTTTGATAGAGACATATTTTGCCTCAATATCGATGTAATAGATTTTTCGAGGCTTTTTAAATAAACGATTTGAGGGAATTTACCATGGAGCAGAGTCAAATACAAAGACAGGGAGTGGGTTACGTAGAGATCAAAGAATTTCTAAAGAGGAGAAAATGGCTCATTATAATCCCATGGCTGCTCATTACTGGCATTGCCGTTATTGTCGCATATCTCCTCCCCCCAATTTATCAATCTTCTGCCACTATTCTCATAGAGTCTCAGCAGGTCCCTGAAGACCTCATGAGGACCACTGTCACAGGTTTTGCCGAGGAGAGGATCAAGGCCATAACACAGCAGATCTTGAGCAGGCAGACCCTCCTTTCCATAATCAAGGAGTTCAACCTCTACCAGGCGGAATTTGGCAAAAAGCCCATTGAACAAATATTAGATCAGATGCGCTCTGATATAAGCGTTGAGATGGTGAGTGTGGAGGTGCCCAATAAGCGCAGTGGGAGACCATCGACAGTGAATGTGGCCTTCACAGTATCTTATGAGGGTAAAAACCCTGAGAAGGTGATGAAGGTGGCCAATAGGCTGACATCCCTTTTTCTAGAACACAATTTAAAGATGCGCGAAGAGATCGCTCAATCTACTGCCCAATTCTTGGAAAGACAGGCAAAAAAATTCAAGGAAGATGTGGCCAGGCTAGAGGAAAGGTTAGCAGCCTTTAAACAACAGCACATTACAGAGTTGCCAGAACTCATGAAGGTTAATTTTGAGACGGAACGTCAATTGAGACACGAGATAGAGGCAATAGACGACCAGATAAAGGCTGTCCGCGAGAGGAAGATATACCTGGAAGGTCAATTGGCCACCATCTCTCCCAATGTCCCACTTACAGACAGGCAGACTGGACTGCCCACAGACCCAGTTCAACGCCTGAAGGCATTGAAGATCCAAGCTATGAGCCTAGAGGCCAGTCTCTCTTCGAAACACCCAGACGTGGTTAAACTGAATAAAGAGATAGAGATGTTGGAAGGACAGGTAAAGGCCTCCAAGGACAGAAAGGTGTTACAGGAGATGCTAGAACTTAAGCGTTCTGAACTCAAGCAGCTCCTGTCGAAGGTGACCAAAAAACACCCAGATGTGGTACGCCTTAAAGAGGAGATCAAGTCTCTCGAGGAAAAGTTGGCCAAGTTGCCCAAGGATGAGCGAATGGAACTAGCGGAAGATGAACCCACAAATCCTGCCTATATCAACCTCAAGACACAGATAAAGTCTGCTGAATTGGAACTTGAAGGGTTGAGGAAAAAACGCCAGGAATTCGAGAAGAAGTGGCAGGAATATGTAAAACGCTTGGAGAAGATGCCAGAGGTGGAGCGCCAGTATAATGACCTCATGCGCGATTACGAGATTGCAACAGGGAAGTATAGGGAGATAATGGCCAAATTGACAGAGGCCAAACAGGGTGAACTCCTTGAAAAGACCCAGGTGGGTGAGAGGTTTACTGTGATCGATTCGCCGCAGATTCCAGAAAGGCCAGTCAAGCCGAACAGGCCTGTAATTGCCCTGATAGGTTTTATATTGGGCCTGGGTGTAGGGGTTGGAATGGCAGCTATAGCAGAGTCTATGGACACGACCATACGGGTGCCCAAGGACATAAAAAAGGTCACAGGCATACCAGTGCTGGCTACTATTGCCAATGTAAAAAATGTCAAGAGGGGTTGATCTAAATGAGCAAACTTGAAAGGGCCTTGGAGCTTGCCAAAAAGTCTCGAGAAAAAGGTGTGGACAACCTGGTCGAGAGGTCAGCAAAAGAGACAGGAGAGGGGGAGGTGAGTGGCCTCCAGACACTCACCCCTAATTATACGCGTACTAAGGTGGTAGATGTAGACAAAGAGAGCCTTTCACGCCGCGGTGTGGCAGTTCCCAATTTTAACCCCAGCATAATTGAACAGTACAATGTGCTGAGGGCAAAGCTTGAAAGGGTCTTGACCAAAAATGGATACAAGATGGTGTTGGTGGCTAGCCCTGGTGATGCAGAGGGAAAAACGCTTACAGCCATCAATTTGGCCCTCAGTTTCGCAAGGGAAGCACACCGGACAGTCCTCCTAGTGGATGCAGATATGCGTAAGCCAGATGTAACGTCTTACCTCGGGATAAATGCCCAACACGGCCTCTATGAGCACTTGACCAAGGGTTGGTCTCTTGAGGATCTCCTTATCAATCCCGCCATTCCAAGGCTTACAATACTCCCTGCTGGCACACCAGAAGAGCCACCCGCAGACCTCCTAAATGGTCCATCTATGAAGGCCTTCATAGAGGACATAAGGGGGCGATATCCAGAGAGAATTATCATATTCGATAGCCCGCCTCTTCTGCGTTTTTCAGACGGGATATACCTGGCAGATTATGTAGATGCCCTATTGATGGTTACATGTAGTGGTAAGACCAAGGAAGAAGACCTCAGAAGGGCACTTGAACTGGTAGAGGGTTGCCCCCTCGCCGGTGTGGTCCTCAACAGGGCGCGTTTGGATTATTGTCTAAGTGCAGAATATTATTGATCCCATTGGTGATATGAAGAGGTATAATGTACGAAGAATTTTTTGGCCTACGAGACAAGCCCTTTAGCCTTCCCCCAGATCCCAATTATCTCTATCTATCGAGGCAACACAGGCTGGCCATGGTACATCTCACCTATGGCCTGGATAACAAGACAGGCTTTATTGTGGTGACTGGTGAGATTGGTACAGGAAAGACGCTGCTCATAAAAAGGCTCATCCAGGGGCTTACAAAAAAGAATGTGGTAGCCACTGTGTTTAATACCACCGTGGGGCCTGAGGAATTCCTCGAGATGGTTATGGACGATTTTGAGATACCGCACCAAGGCCTATCCCATGCACAGAAGATAGAGCGTATCCATGAGTTTTTGATAAATTGCTATGCCAGGCATCAAAATTGTATCCTCATTGTGGACGAGGCACAAAACCTTGGTATTGATACACTGGAAGAGATTAGGTTGATCTCCAATCTCCAGACAGAAAAGGAATTCCTCTTGAGTATTGTGTTGGTGGGCCAGCCAGACCTAAAGAGAAAACTATTAGACCCAAGGCTGAGCCAACTGGCACAGAGAATATCTGTGCACTTCCATCTTGATCCCATGAGCAAGGCAGAGACAAAGGCCTACATCTTGCATAGATTACAAAAGGCAGGGGCCGATGACCCACAAAAGGTCCTCGCGGCAGAGGCAATGGAACTGGTGTACCACTATACAAAAGGAGTTCCCAGGTTGATTAATCTACTCTGTGATGCTGCACTAGTGAATGCTTTTGCAGACCAGAGGCGGCCTGCCACAAGGGAGCACGTGGAGGAAGTGGTAAAGGAGGGGGGCGGAGGAGGTTTTTGGCAACTGGCCGTACAGGCCGATGGCGATGAGACCATGAAACTTAGGGATGGAGAAGGGATTAGGGGTGCCGACAATCACCTTGAGCAGAGATTGGAGATGGTTGAAAAAGAGGTGCGAGAGATTAGTCAGAACCTCATAGCACTGAATAAGGCCCTACTAGAAGGTGTGTGTGGTGGCCAAAGGCGCAATGGACAAGAAAAAAGGACGGCTGAGGAATTAAATAGGCTTCAAAATTTATTGAATGAAGAGCGTATAAAGCGAGAGGCCTTAATGAAGGAACGGGACACATTGAGGCGCCAAGTAGAGGAGCTTAAATACGCATTAAAAAAAGTTGGACAGATTAGCGATGCAAAGGGAGAAAGTGGTCACAGTAGTCCAGCCAACACAGGATTACTAAAAAAGTTATTTAAGAGGTAATGGTCATGAAAGCTAGAAACAGCATTATATTGTTCATTTTAGTTTTTCTTGTTGCTGCGCTATTCTCGTGTTCGAGCCGTGAGGAAAAAAGGGATCACTTTATGAAGCGGGGCGCTAGCCTTGAGAAATCGCACAAGCTCCTTCGCGCCAGGGTTGAATACAAAAATGCTGTTCAAGTAGACCCAAATTGTGTGGATTGTCTCCTGAGTCTTGCACGCGTTGAGATGGAGCTCGGTAATCTAAGGAATGCATATCAGGCCTTTAGCACCGCCCTTCAATTGGCGCCAGATAGAAGTGATATAAAGCTTTCACTTGCAAAACTCTATCTTGTGACTCGCTCGGGGGACAAGGCAGAGAAGTTGTGCGCAGAAGTCCTCGAGACAGAACCTGAGAACACCAAGGCCAAACTACTCTATGGGCTATCGTTGGCAGCCCAAAAAGATAAGGCAGATAGGGCAAAAGAGGTCCTTCTCTCCTTCTTGAAAGAGCATCCAGATATGCAGGAGCCGTACATTGCCCTTGCCGGCATATATGAGAGAGAGGGTAATGTAGATCGCGCTGTGGCTCTATTAAAGAGTGCAGAGGGGAAGACAAGCAATGATCAAGGCATAAAACAGGCCCTTGTCAGGGTCTATGCCATGGGTGGTGACATCGATAGCG
>WGBU01000150.1 GCA_015494155.1 Deltaproteobacteria bacterium
AATACATGTGGGAACACACCAATGGGTGTGAATTTTGTGGTACTCACCCACTCTTTGGTCCATTTGAGGACTCCATTGCAGGAAGGAGGGTGGCCATTTGCCCTGGCAGGGGTGAGGAGTGGACCAGGTGGTGGGAGACGCTCCTTCGAGATGCAGGAGCCAAGACCTTTAGGGTCCCTGCCCAGGTACACGACACTGTGATGGCGTGGGTACAGGCCCTCAACCACTTCATACTCATCTCTCTTGGGATGAGCTTAGATGAACTCCCCTTGGACAAGGAGACCATCTTCAATCTGGCCACACCGAGCTTTGAGCGGCAGATGAAGATCGTCGAGAGGCTAAGACACCAAGACCCAGAGCTCTACGCCACCATTCAGTTTTCAAACCCACACACCCTGGAGGCACTGGATGGCTTTATGACCCATGCCAATGGTCTTCTTAGTGCCATCAAGAAAGGCGACAGAGACTCCTTTATAGAGATATTTAAGAGGGTACAGGCCTTTGGGGGAAAGGGTGACTAAGTTCTACGACACAAAAGGGGATGGGATCATTCTGAGGGTCCACCTTCAACCAAGGGCCAAGAAGAACGAAATAGTAGGCATCCATGGGGATTCCATAAAGATACGACTCAAGGCACCCCCAGTGGATGGTAAGGCAAACGAAGAGGCAAGACGATTCTTGGCAAAGGTGTTGGGCATAAAGAGGCAACAGGTGATTCTAAAGACAGGCACTACATCCAGGTCAAAGTCCTTTTTAATAAAGGATGTGGACCTAAATACCATAGAGAAGAAACTAGGCCCTATGGTTGGTCCCCTTCCATGACAATTCATTCATGTTCTATGAGGCTTTTTCCGATAAGTCATTAAATAAATAAGCATCCCTTTTTGGAGGCAACCATGCCCATCTACATATGGCAAGGAGTGACGCCATCGGGCGAAAAGAAAAAGGGCGAGATCGAGGCCAAAGACGAACGGGCCGCCCAGGTCTTACTAAGGCGTCAGCGGATACGGATCACAAAGATCAAGCAAAAGCCCAAAGACCTCCTCGAGAACGTCTCTCTCTTTCAACCTGGTGTGAAGACCAAGGATGTAGTGGTATTCACGAGACAGCTCTCCACCATGATAGATGCTGGGCTCCCCTTGGTCCAGGGGCTTGATGCCCTTGCAAGCCAGCAGGAGAACAAGACCTTTAAAAAGATACTCCAGGAGATCAAACAGGACGTAGAGAGTGGCTCTACCTTTGCCGATGCCCTCAAAAAGCACCCCAAGATCTTTGATCGACTCTACTGTAACATGGTCCAGGCAGGGGAGATGGGGGGAATCTTAGATGAGGTCATGGCGCGCTTGGCCTCATACATGGAGAAGGCAGAGGCACTCAAGAGGCGGGTAAAGGGTGCCATGATGTATCCGGCAATCGTGCTCACCATTGCCATTGTAGTATTGACCATCATCCTCATCTTTGTGATACCTGTCTTTCAGAAGATGTTTGCAGAAAGTGGCCACGCCCTCCCAGTACCCACCCAGATCGTGATTAATCTAAGCGAATTTGTAAAGGCCTATATCCTCTACATCATTGGGGCAATGTTTGCCATTGCGGTGGCCATAAAGAAATTCCACCAGACTGAAAAGGGGGCGAGGATCATCGACAGGTGGGTACTAAAGGCCCCCGTATTTGGCCCCCTATTAAAGAAGGTGAGTGTTGCAAAGTTTACACGGACCCTTGGGACACTCCTAAATAGCGGTGTGCCCATAATCGAATCGTTGAACGTGGCAGCCGGGACGGCTGGGAACAAGATCATAGAAGATGCGATCTTCAAGGTGAGGGCGAGTATTAGCGAGGGTAAGACCATTGCCCATCCCCTACAGGAGAGCAAGATATTCCCAAACATGGTGGTCCAGATGATCTCTGTAGGAGAGACCACTGGCGCACTTGACGATATGCTGAACAAGATTGCGGACTTTTACGACGACGAGGTAGATGCTGCAGTGGATGCCCTCACTAGTGCCATTGAACCACTCATGATCGTATTTCTGGGTGGCACCATTGGGTCCATCATAATAGCCATGTATCTCCCCATATTCCAAATGGCAGGGGCAGTGGGTGGATAAAAAAAAGGGGCCACCACATGTAGCGGCC
>WGBU01000151.1 GCA_015494155.1 Deltaproteobacteria bacterium
CCACACATTGACCTCAAATTCGTCCTCGAGCCCCGAGATCACCTCTTTTGAAAAGCCAGGCTCAATCTGTAATACACTGTTTTCATAGTGGATCCTCGGTGCATCGACTGCCTCTCTTATGCTCAGGCCAAAGTCGATGCAATAGGAGGTTACCTCCAGGATGGCAGACCTTATGCGTTTACTGCCACCGCTTCCCAGTACGTAGCACAAATTGCCATCCCTTGTGATTAAACTGGGTGCCATCATGGAGGAGACCCGTATACCAGGCGGGCTTGCGTGAAATCCTTCTGGGTGGAGGTCGTCTTCGCCCATCATATTGTTGAGCATTATACCTGTCCCTGGCACTATATAACCAGAGCCCTCTCCATTGGAAGTTGTCATGCTGGCAGCATTCCCTTCGTGGTCCAGAATGCTGAGATGGGTGGTACCCCTCGAGAAAAGACGCCTTAGATATTTGCGAGTCTCTTCAACTTGAGGACACTCTGGGTCTTCTGGGCAGTTCACCCTCAAGCCCTCCCAT
Organism: Deltaproteobacteria bacterium; assembly: GCA_015494155.1. Lineage (GTDB taxonomy): Bacteria > Desulfobacterota > Dissulfuribacteria > Dissulfuribacterales > Dissulfuribacteraceae > WGBU01. The sequence goes on from WGBU01000151.1 coordinate 521, forward strand.
TCCCTGAGAAAGTGGGCCATTGCCTCTAGGTGCTGCCTTCCGCCAAATTGAATATCTCCCAAGGGAACGGCCTCTATACAGTTCAATCCCTGGGCAATGAGCCAACCGCCAAAGGATGGAGGGGGGTTTGTTATAAAGTCATACCCTCGGTAACGGGTAGTAAGGGGCGTTCGCTCAATCACCTGGTACTTTTCAAGGTCTTCTTTTGTTAAAAGACCCTGACCCTCTGCCATGTCTTGATCGATCTTGGCAGCGATTTCTGAGTAGAATAGGGCCTCACCCTCTTGAGCCAGTACCTCTAGAAAATCTGCAAGGTCTGGGTTCTTAAATATGTCTCCCTCTCTTAGATAACTACCATTGGGGGAAAAAATCTCTTCTCCCTCTTTAAATAGGGTCATTATGGGCCGTAGAAGCGATAGGAAGTAGGCCTGTTTGCCATTTAAGGGAATGCCCTTTCTTGCAAGATCTATTGCAGGCTTCAACACTTCTGCAAGCGGAAGGCGTCCAAGGTGCTTCTGTACATGTAAGAAGCCCTTTATGTTGCCTGGCACAGCGCAAGAACCCATGCCCACGTTGAAGTCCTGGGTACAACCTGGGAACTCTACTGTCACTGGGAAGAAGTGTGGGGAAAGGTCCCTTTGGCCTCCAAGGCCAGGGGTATTCACAAAAAAGTCAAAGAGGGTGGTTTTGCCCTCCGAGGTCCTGGCCAATAAAAAGCCCCCACCCCCAAGGCTTGTGAGTGCCGGCTCTGCAACAGAGGAGACAAAACCCGCTCCGATGGCGGCGTCAAAGGCATTTCCACCCTGTTCTAAAATTGTAAGGGCGGCCCTTGTGACCTCCCTGTGTCCCGATGCCACACATGCCTTTTTCTTCATGGATTCCAAAAGCCCTCTATTGTCTCCTCTATGATCTCTTGGAAGGTAAGCCCTCTCTCTTTAAGGGTCCTTTGTCTATAACTGCCCGAGCCGAGCGTCAAGACCTCTTTTAGGACATCTGTATATTTTTTACTCCCCAGTTCCAAGAAGGTGTCCTCCAGGCGGGCGAGGAGATGGGTCACTGCCTCCCTCTGGGTTAGCCTTGTCTTCACGTCCAGATCCACAAACGTACCATTGAGCCCATAGCGGGCGGCCTGCCATTTGTTATTGGCAATGATGAGCCTATGGGGTGGTGGGGGTAGGTTGCGGTTCTTTGAAATGTAGACGACCAGGGCATGGATCAGGGCCGTGATGGCCAGGATCTCTTTGAATGTGGGGGGGAGGTCGCCAATCCTCACCTCTATTGTACCAAAATAGGGGTGCGGCCTCACATCCCACCAGATGTCCCTGACATCAGAGATGATCCCCCCTTCCATGAGCATGTTGCAGAGTCTCACATACTCGTCCCATGAGCCAAGGCTTGCTGGTATGCCAGAACGGGGTAGTTGCTCAAATAGCTTGGACCTGTACGACTGGAACCCCGTATCAATCCCCTGGAAAAAGGGGCTGGAGGCAGTGAGGGAGAGGATGAGGGGGAGATAGGCACGGATGTGATCTACTATCCAGATGGCAGTATCTCCATCGGGTACACCTATGTGTACATGGAGCCCCTGGGTGATCAGCATCTGACCGACCAACCTCAGGTCCTCTAGGATCTCGAGATATCTGGGGTCTTGTGTGGGTTGCTGGTCCAGTGCCCTGGAGAAAGGGTGAAGGCTTGTAGGGTGAAGCAGGGCGCCTTGCTCGTGTGCCTTCTGTTCTAGGTGTAAGGTGACGACTCTCAAGTCCTGTGCCACATCATCTATGGTATGGCACACACCAGTATTTACCTCGAGCATGGACTGGATGAACTCTTTTTTGATCCTGTCCTTCCACTGGTCAGAGAGAGATTCTAAGATCTTTGGGGCTCTGGGGACGAGTGCAAGGCTCTCCCTGTCCACAAGTTGAAATTCTAGCTCTACACCAATGGTAAAGGCATGACTCTTTTTAAACTCTGGAACCATTTTTGCCCATCCCCTTTAGCTCTTTCAGGGCCTCTATAGCCACTTTGGCCAGAAAGGCTGCACCGATCGGGAGAATGGATTCGTCAAAATCGAAGTATGGGCTGTGTGCAGGCACTCCCTCAAGCCCTTTTTTCTGTGCACCAAAACGGACAAAGCAGCCTGGGACCTTTTCGAGGTAAAAGGCGAAGTCCTCGCCACCAAGGCTTGGATATCGCTGGTGGACCACATTTTCCTCTCCTACTATGGCAGATGCCGCCCTGTGGGCAATGGCAGTACCGGTGGGGTCGTTTATCACCGGGGGGTATCCTGGGTGCCACAGAAACTCTGTCTTGGCCCCATGCAGGTGTCCGGTGGCATGTACCAGTCTCTCGAGTCCTTTTAAGATGGTCGCCCTGATCTTTTCATTTGTAGTCCGCACAGTGCCCTTCAGCACAGTCCTTTCTGCTATGCAGTTGTGGGCATTCCCCCCGTGGATCTCTCCTACAGTGACCACTGTGGGGTAAGTGGGGTCGATCTCCCTCGATACTAGGGTCTGGATCTCCATTACGATGAGACTAGCCACTACGATGCAGTCCACAGTCTCGTGTGGTCTGGCTGCGTGCCCTCCCTGTCCTATTATCTCGACGGTGAACGGGTCTGTATAGGCACAGATGAGGCCCTTGTCGCAGGCGATTTTCCCTGGGGGAAAGTGTCTGTCTATGTGGCCACCAAAGATCATAGAGACCCCTTCGAGGACGCCCTCTTCTATCATGGTCTTGGCACCGCCACCCCCCTCTTCGCCTGGCTGAAAGATGAACTTGACGCCACCGCCACACAACTCCTCATCCTTCAATAGTCTTATGGCACCAAGTAGCATGGCCATATGCCCATCATGGCCACAGGCGTGCATGAAACCTGGATTTTTTGAAGAAAATTCAAGCCCAGTCCTCTCTTCCATGGGCAGTGCATCCATGTCGGCCCTAAGTGCCACACAGGGGCCATGATCAGGGGTTAGTGCTGCAAGAAGTCCAGTCTTTGCAAGTCCTTTTTTAAAGGGTACGTCAAGCTCCTCTAATACCTCCGCTAGGATCGCTTGAGTCTTATATTCCTTAAATGATGGTTCAGGATGGGCGTGGAGTACCCTTCTCGTCTCGATGATCCACTCTTTAAAGGGGGGAGATAGGGCCTTTTTTAGGAATTTATCCATGATTTGATCATTAGTCCGAATAAGGTATCTTGTCTACAGATGTATACCACTATGGTTTGAGATCATACTTTAAATATGTATATGCACAAGTCTATTGCATGTTATCTAGTCTTGATATTTTCACTGGTTGGATGTGTGGGAAAGGCCCCACCTTCTTACCAGTGGGGTGTGGCGTCCAGCTCTCTCCATAGGGGTGACGTCAAGGGGGCGCTCATAAGACGTTCTCAGGAGATGAGGGGCGTAGAGGGAAGATTCTGGGCCAAGGTGGATGTGGGGGGAGAGGATAGGCCCGCCGTGCGTACCGAGGTCTACTGGATAAAAGACTCATCTCGTGGGACTCAATTCAAGGTCCTCGGTCTTGGCCCCTTTTCCATGACACTTTTTGAGGCACGCTTTTTAGGAGGTGATTTTTCACTGATCCTCCCAAGGGATAAGGTCCTTTATAGGGACAGGGTCAATGAACAAGTGAGGAACCTGTTTCGCTATGTCTTTGACCCATGGGGTGTCTCTATGGTCAAAGGTGCACAGGTTGGAGAGGATGAAGAGGGCAATATAGGGATATATGTTGGTGCAGGGCCACATGAGATAAGGGCGCTATTTAAGGCGGATCTTACACCACTTTTCTTGGAGATAGATGGGGTAAGTGTGGAATATCGGCTACCCCAGGAGATATCTTCAACAATAGTTTACAATGGAGTGCCAGTACGTGTGAGACTCTCCATCTCGAGGATAAATTTAGTCAACCCAGATGAGGTCCGTTCCTTCTTGGAGACCCCAGTAAACGTCGCGGGTTTTAGGGTCCTTAGCCTTCGATCTATACTAGAGCAGCACCCTTGACAACTCCTTTGCAAATACTATGTTTCAGGCCTATGAGCCAAGGAGCAAGACTCATCCGAATAATTACTACCACGTCCACTAAAGAGGAGGCAGAACGCATAGCCTCCATCTTGGTGGAGGAGAAGCTTGCGGCATGTTGCCAGGTCTCTGGGCCCATACTAAGTGTCTATCCATGGAAAGGGAAGGTGGAACGAGACGAGGAGTGGGTGCTTTCCATAAAGACGCTCGAGGGAAAATATCGTGAGTGTGAAGAGGCCATAAAGAGAGTTCACTCATATGAATTGCCCCAGATAATAGCCTTTCCCGTAGAGATGGCCCTGGAACCCTATGGCGAGTGGGTTAGGACGTGGGTGGAAGAAGGCAGGTAGCAAGATGAAGGATATAGACTTTAAAAAGGGAGATGGACTCATCCCCGTGATTGCACAGGATGCAGCCACAGGTGAGGTGCTGATGCTGGCCTATATGAACGAAGAGGCGCTAAAGAAGACCATTCAGACCAAAAAGGCGCATTATTGGAGCAGGTCGAGGCAAAAGCTCTGGCTAAAAGGAGAGACCTCTGGCCACATTCAGGAGGTAAAGGATATACTCCTCGATTGTGACGGTGACACCATCGTCTTAAAGGTGGAACAACATGGAGGGGCAGCGTGTCACAAGGGGTATAGGAGCTGTTTTTATAGGAGGATCCTGAGCGAGGATACCATAGAGACCTTCCAGGAGATGGTATTTGATCCAAAGGAGAAATATGGGAAGTGAATAAGTTAAAGCTAGGAATACCCAAGGGTAGTCTTGAAAAGGCCACTATTGAACTGTTTGCAAAGTCAGGGTGGAGGATAGACGTCCACCATAGGAGTTATTTCCCCGATATAGACGACGACGAGATAGAGTGTAGCATCTGTCGGGCGCAGGAGATGAGCCGCTATGTGGAACAGGGGACCCTGGATGTGGGAATCACAGGAAAGGATTGGATATTGGAGAACGATTCTGATGTTGTGGTGATCTGCGACCTCATCTATTCAAAGGTGTCTAAGCGGCCTGCCCGTTGGGTAGTTGCAGTCCCTGGTGACTCTGGAATCGAGACCATTCAGGACCTAGAAGGTAAGAAGGTCGCCACTGAGTTGGTCAACTACACCAGGCGTTACTTTAAGGAAAGGGGCATAAATGTCCAGGTGGAGTTTTCCTGGGGGGCCACAGAGGCAAAAGTAGTGAGTGGGCTTTGTGATGCCATAGTGGAGGTCACAGAGACTGGTAGCACCATCAGGGCACATGGACTCAAGATCATAGAGCAACTAATGGAGTCTAATCCAAGGCTCATCGCCAATCGAAAGGCCATTCAGGACTCGTGGAAGAGCGCCAAGATAGAGCAGATCGCCATGTTGCTCCAGGGCGCACTGGAGGCACACAGGCTCGTTGGTCTGAAGATGAACTGTCCCAAAGGCGCCCTAAAGGACGTGGTGGGTGTGCTGCCCAGTTTGAATGCACCCACTGTATCACCCCTCTACGATGAAAAATGGTGCTCAGTAGAGACTGTAGTGGACGAAAAGGAGGTAAGGGACCTCATACCAAAGCTAAAGGCCATGGGTGCTGAGGGTATTATCGAATATGCCCTAAATAAGGTCCTTTAAACCCAATGTGGCGCCACCATCCATCATGGGTGTCTGGATAAAAAAGGCTGTACTGGCCACCACTGCCTTTAAGAAGGACCAGTTTCCGGGTCTTGATCCTGGTGAGATAGCCTTTGCTGGAAAGTCCAATGTGGGCAAGTCCTCTCTCCTCAACAGGATCATGGGGACCAAAAAGCTCGTTAAGGTAAGTAGTAGGCCAGGATTCACTCAGAGCGTCAACTTCTTTTCAATAACCATTGGTGGAGAGGGCCAAGGGAATGAGGCATTTTTTGTAGATCTACCAGGTTATGGATTTGCCAAGGCGCCAGCATCTGTAAAAAAGAAGTGGGAGCGGCTCATAAGTGCATATTTTTCATCGGGAAGGAAGATAAAAGGGGTGGTGGCCATCTTTGACATCAGGAGGAATCCAGATGCCCTGGACCTAGAGCTGATCTCCTTTCTGAGGTTCTACAATATTCCAATCATCCCTGTGCTCAATAAGTGTGACAAGCTGGGGAGGGGGGCAAGTATACGTAGGGCAGAGGAGATCCGCACCCAGTTGAAGGGATTGGGTCTCAACGCATCAGACCTCGACTGCCTCTCTCTGGTCTCGGCGAGGAGTGGTAGTGGTGTAGATGATCTAAGATCGTTGTTGTTGACACGTCTAGTGCACACCTAGTGATCAATTTTCGTCCTTTTTCTTGAGATCTTTTTTTCCAGGTCGGGACCCGACCTCACATGTAGGTGCCATTCACGTGGATACGCCAAGCCTGGGTAGGACCCACTTGTTGAGGGCGAACCACCCAAAAATTATTATGGCAAGTGTGATGATGTCCTCCATTTTAAAAGCCCCCTGGCGAATATTGTGTAGTAACTACTATAAGCATAATTGCTGGGGGCCTTACTTGCAAGCACGATTCTTTTTTAGTGTCCTTGTTTCTTCACCATGGCATATGCCTTATATGCAGTACAGTTCTTCCTCTTTTCAGTGGGGCAATTTACGATGTTCCAGCATCCAGTAAACTCGAGTAGCTTTTTGATCCCAGCGATGCTGATGCCCTGGTCGTGTATCATGGACCTTATGCAAGTGATCCACTGGAGGTCATTCAGTGAGAAGTAGCGCCTCTGGCCCTTTCTAAGCGGCTTTATAAGCCCCTCTTTTTCATATATCCTCAGGGTACGGGGGTGTATCTCGAGCATATTCGATGCAGTACCTATGGTAAAGATGGGTTGATCTGGGTCTATCCCCTCTACTGCCTGCCAAATGCCGGTATCCTCTAGTTGTGCGCCTAAGGTATCATTTCCTTGATTTAGGAGTCTCTCTAAAGGGGCAGCCATTTTTTTCACCTTCC
>WGBU01000152.1 GCA_015494155.1 Deltaproteobacteria bacterium
GCGCCATGGGTACGAGGTGATCATCAGCTATCACCTTGAGATCAAGAGGTATCTCGCCCATATCCCATACAATTTGTCCTGAAAAGGCCTCTGCCTTTTCTTCGAGTGGTATCTTGATGGCATCCACAAAGTCCTTGATGGTCATGGGGATGGGCCTTGGTTTGGGAAGGCGTAAGAAGTCTGAGAGCCTTTCTAGGAGTAGTTCAAGCCTACCACATTCATTCAGTATGACCTTTGCATACCTCTCATGTCCACCACCAAGTGTCACAAGGCGCCTGGCAAATCCGCCAATTGTGAGCACAGGGTTCCGGATCTGGTGACTGATATCGTCTAACATCCTCCCGAGGAAGGCCAATCGCTCGCTCTTCTGTAAAAGCCTCTCCACCTTTTTGAGATTTGTGATGTCGTGGATGGTGAATACAATGCCCTGTCTGCCATCTAAGGGGCATACGCTCGTTGAGATCAGGGCAAAGAAACGCCTCCCCGCAAAGTTGACCAGGAGGGCCTCTCCCTCAAATTCCCCTTTGGTCTTGGTGACATTGATTATATTGGGCAAAAATATATCGTGGTCGTCGGGCAAAAAGATCCTTTTGATTGGTGACCCATCCAGTTGCTCTCCCTTCACCCTGTCTTGTGGTACAAAGATCTCCTTTGCCTTGGAATTCGATAGGATGATTTTCCCTTCAGGGTCCACTATGAGGATGGCACAGTTAATAGTCTCTAGGAGTTTGGCAATGATCTCTGTATCCATCTACCCTTTCATACTCTCATGTGCGGGGGGCGCCGTCCCTCTCCATGATCAAGTGGCCTTCTCTGTTGGAGATGGTCCACCCCTCTGGACAGAGGATTGTTGTATAGTCGTCTATGATTAAAAGTGGCCCCCTTTCCACTTCTCCATATCTTACCTTGGACCTATATCTGCACGGTGTCAAGGTCAAGCCCTTCTCAAAATAGATGGGGACCTTCTTGGGTATTTCAATAGTATGCTCGGTGGATTGCTGCCCACCATCTGACCATCCAGGGTTCTTGTGGGTGGAGACCGTTATTCCGAGTCTAAGGGAGGTGACCTCTATCTTTTCATCCCTGTTGTGGTATCCGTAGAGCCTTTTGTGGGTCTGGTGAAACGTCTCTTGCCAGTTAGAGGCGAATGGGACCTCAATTTCATGGGACTGCCCCCTATAGCGTGCCTCTAGGGTGACCTGTTCTCCGATGCTCGCCATATCCCCTATGGATATGTTTGCACGCTCTAGGTCCTTCAGGATGGCCCTCTTTAATCTATGTATCTCCTCTAAGATCCTATGGTCTCCACCCTCTGCTGATCTTAAAAGGAGCGGGTGCTCCCTTTCGAGCCTGATGGACGAATTCACCATGCCAAGGGCAGAGAAGACACCCCCATAAGAGGGAAACAAAATGCGCCTTATCCCCAGTTCATCTGCAAGGAATGCCGCATGAAGGCCCCCAGCTCCACCAAAAGTAACAAGGGTAAAGTCCCTGGGGTCATATCCGCGCTCTACAGAGATGGCCCGAAGGGCCTGGACCATATTGGTGTTCACGATCTTGATGATACCAAGGGCAGTGTCGAGAGGGCTCATGCCAAGGCGTTTTGCCAGTGACTCCATGCGCGGGGTGATCCTATCCTTTTGTAGATGCATCCTTCCCCCTAAAAAGGCCTCTGGCAGCAACCTCCCCAAGAAACAGTTGGCATCTGTCACTGTGGTCTCTTCGCCCTTTCCATAGCACACGGGCCCGGGGTCTGCCCCAGCGCTCTCCGGCCCCACCCTGAGAATTCCGCCCTTATCTATCCATGCAATGGAGCCGCCACCAGCGCCCACAGTATGGATGTCTATTATGGGCATGGCCACTGGATAACCTTCTATGGTGTAAGACCGGGTATATGTGAGGTCTCCCGGGCAGATGGAACAGTCTGTGGAGGTCCCACCCATGTCGAAGGTCATTATGTTCTCGATCCCAAGGGTCTTTGCCAAGGCTAACGCCCCTTGGACACCACCAGCAGGGCCTGAAAGCAGTGTCTGGACAGCATGGTCCCTCAAAAGCGTTGCAGGGCTAGTTCCGCCATTGGACAACTGAATTAAGAGCGAGTTACCTCCAAAGAGCGCCTCAAGGCGCCTTACATAATCCACCACCTTGGGTCCGATATATGCATTTATCAGGGTGGTAGACAACCTCTCAAACTCCCTGAAGCGCGGAAGTACCCTGGAGCTTATGTCACATGGTATGCCAAGTGCCTCTACAGCCTCTTTGACCATCTTTTCATGTAAGTTGTTGGCGTAAGAGTGGAGGAATACACAGGCAACACTCTCAGCCCCCCTTCTCTTCACAAATCGAAGGGCCTTTTTAAGCGATGCCTCATCAAGTGGTGTTACAATATTACCTTGCCAGTCCATACGTTCATCCACACCATAGACGAATTGGCGAGGTATGATCGGACGCCTTGGTTTGATGTTGAGGTCGTAGAGGCTCTCCCTTGCCTGTCTCCCTATAAAAAGGCAGTCTTCAAAACCCTTTGTGGTGAGAAGTAGTGTGCGAGCACCCTTTCTCTCCAAAAAGGCATTGGTGCCCACGGTGGTGCCGTGTATACATTCAAGTGATGTGGGGAGATTTGGACCAAAGAACGAATCAAGCCCTTCTTTGATGGCCCTTGCTGGATCTGACGGGGTGCTCAGGGTCTTCCACCTGTTGAGCGCCCCATTTTCGCCCAAAAAGACGAAATCAGTAAATGTCCCGCCTGTGTCAATACCTATTCTAAAATGCACTATTCTAGGAAAATCCTTTCGACTTCCATTGTGTTGAGGTCGATCATGGCCCAGCTAGGTGGTTCTTTTTTACCGAGGATCTCTCCAGGGTTGAGTAAAAGGGTCTTTTCCACATATTCCTGGTGCCACCTGTGGGTGTGTCCAAAGAGACAGATATCGTAATCCCCTGTCCTCGCAAGGGCGTATGCATAGTGGGGATCGTGGACAAAGGCAATCCTTTTGCCCGAAATCTCAAGTTCACCACGAATTCCGTGGTGGATGACCTGGCCCCCCAGGGACTCCACCTTTTTTAAGAGGAGATACTTATCCCCTGGGTTGTTCCCGAATATGAGGTGCATAGTTCCTGAAAATCCGTTTAATTCCTCCAGGACAAAGGGGGATACAAGGTCTCCCAGGTGTATGACCGTCTCTATGCCCATACCTTCTATGGCGGTTATGGCCTTCTTGAAGTTCCAGATGTGATCGTGGCTGTCGCTAAGTACTGCTATTTTCATGTTTAAACCTCAAAAGTATATGGCCGTCCATAAGGTCTTTTTTATCTGATTTACTGGTTCCACAATTTTTCGCAAAGATAACACAGGACTTTGACATATTCCACAAGATTGCAGAGCCGCGGGCATATGAGGTCATGAAAAAAGAGGTCCTTTTTCAAATGATTTTGAAATCCCTATTATGGATTGTATTTTTTGATAAATATATTAAGGGGGTCATCAAATAGATGACACAATCCCAGAATAGGCCATAAGGCATTGACTTATTGCAGAAGCCATCGTCATCTATTATTTGACCCCATTAATATTACAAAAGTTGTAAAAATAGGGGGTTGAGGAGGGGCAATTTTAATGGCCCAACGTGGGGCAAAATAACGGACATTGACAAATAAAAAAATAAGCCCAAAGAACTGCCTGTCTTTTGTGCCTGACTTTTTATGCGCCATGGTGGCGCTCCAATAGATTGTAGAGCCCTTGAAGACCCTCTAATGAGTCGACCACCAGACGGCCTTTTGCGTTCACGGACTCAAAGAGCCTGGACTGCTTTTTAGTCAGCTTCTGGCCGTATTTTGCCTCAATCAGCCACCTGTCTTCAGTAAAGAAGTCGATTTCCACCCCATCTTTCAAAAGATAGCACGGCCTTTTGTGCTTAATGGCAAAAAAGACCAGGTTCTCGAAGATGGCCCCTAGATCTCTCATGCCGGTTACGGCATTACGTATGCCTATGTCTCCTGCATAGACCTTTTTGGGGGCCTTCAGCCTTTCATTTAACTTGCCGCATCTTTCCACGGTATAGATTATGTAGGTGCTAGAAAAATAGTTTAGAAATCTCCTGGCCGTATCAACGCTCATTCCCAGAATCTTTGAAATTTTGTTCAGGGTCAATTGCTTTCCCGCCCTTTCCATAAGGAGACAGAAAAAGTCTCTCACAGCGGTTTCATCCTTGATTTTGTGTCGGCTGATGATGTCCTTATAGATTATATCATCAACCAACTGTTTAATGTATTCAGGGTCGCCTGTAAGGACATATTCCGGCATTCCGCCCGTCTCCATGTATTCTAGAAATGCTGATTCAAGGAGATGGCGGTCGGCCTTTTTTATGGAAAGGTTTTTAAATCTCATAAATTCATGGAAATCAAGGGGTAATATCTCAATTATCCTTTCTCTTCCCGTAAGTAGCGCCTTTTTGTCTTTAAGTACTGAGGCTGAAGAAGAGGAGGCATAGACCTTGACATTGAATGTATCATAAAGGTTTTTGAGCTGTAGGCTAAACTCCTCCTTGTAGGCCACCTCATCAAGGAACAGGAAGGTCTTTTCAGATGTGGATATCTTCTGGAGTTTAAGAAACTCCTCCACAATTTCCATGATGCTATAGTGCTCAAGGCCGTAATAATCAAGGGAACAATAAAATATGTAAGAGGGCTTAATACCATAATCCCTTATGAGGGCCTGGATTGCCATTTTCATTAAGGTAGTTTTCCCTGTTCTCCGGAGTCCTGTAAGGAGAATGATATCTCTTGTATCTAAAAGGGACAGAAGATTTTTTAGGTAGCCTTCTCTTTGAATAAAATTTGGCCAGTTATCTGATTCCCACCACGGATTGAAACGGTATAAAAGAGTCTCCAATATTTTTTACGCTCCTATCGTATAAATAGTCTCAATTTTATATGACATTATCGTAAAGTCAATGTCTGTCAGGTGGAAGAAGCGTGCACTGGAAGGAATAACAGTTCGAAAGATCACTGATGTCATTATTGCTATTTTTTTTCATTGAACACGGCTTGTCACTTTTGTATGCAGATAGGGACTTTGAGCCCTTCAGGAGATATCTCGGCCTCAAAAGTGCGTTTAAATGATCCCATCAATCCTTGAAAAACAGATGCGTCAGGGGGCTCAATGATTTTTTACATACTACATTTTCCATCACTACGAGCAATTTCAAACCTCAAAAGCATGGATTTTACTTGAAGGCCCTGGGAAAAGCCCCCAAGGCCCCCGTTGGAGCTAACCACCCTATGACACGGAATGAAAAGGGGTGTTCGGTTACATCTAAGGGCCTGGCCAACCGGTCTTGGAGCGGTGCCCAGGGACTCTGCAAGCTCTTTATAAGAGATGGTCTCTCCAAAAGGGATCTCCATGGTCTTTTTAAGGACCTTTTTTTGAAAATCCGTATAGGGAGAAAGATCTGGCCCTGGTTTATGGGTGCCCTTTAAGATAGAAAGAAGCCCCTCCTCTGGGGCGATTTTTTCATCTGGCAGCGCCGTTAGGTCCTTTAGGCTCAATTTTACATGAAAAGGGCGCTTTTCCATGTAGAGTATCCGGACCCAAAGCCCAATATTTTTTATGAGTCTAAATACATACTCTTTCCCCAATAAAGGGCCACTACTTGTGGGTATACCCATATTCCAGGACCTCTTTTTGAAGGCCATGGGAATCCTCGAGAAAAAGGCCGCTACCCGCCTCAATGCGCCCTATCTCAAAGGCCCTATGTCCAAGACTGGATGCGATCCTCTGGGCCTCTTTGAGTCTTTCCCTGGGTGTGGTCCATATGAGGGCAAAGTCTTCTCCGCCCCTTAGGGCAAGCTCATAAGGCCTCATCCCCATTATGCGGGCAAGGTATCTTGCAGGTCTTGGAATTGGTATCTTCTCTTTATATAGTATGCATCTCACCCCGCTCATCTCTCCGATGTGTCTGAGATCCTTGGCAAGGCCGTCAGATGAGTCAATGGCGCTTGTGGCGCAATCTGCCTCAAGAAGGGCCTCTCCAAGCCCTTTGGGGTATTGGGGCCAGATGTGCAACTTCTTTAGGCATCTCATCATGGGATAGGGGATTGAGGCGGTGAGTTTTTGGGTCAGGGCCAAGAGCCCTGCATGGGAGCCCCCCAGTGAACCTGAAGAAAGGATCACGTCCCCTGGTCTTGCCCCTCTCCTTGAGATGGTCCTTCCCTGGGGGGTCTTTCCTATAAGGGTCAAGGAGAGGAATACTCCCCTGGGGGATGCCACTGTATCTCCGCCTGCAAGGGCCACATTATCCTCTTCGAGCGCGCCTAAAAGCCCGTCTATGAGGCGGGCATAATAGGAAATGGGACGCTTTGGATCAAAGCCGAGCCCAAGTAGTGCCCATCTGGGTCTACCACCAGAGGCACCTATGTCGCTTAGGTTTGCCACAGCGAGCCTTCTTCCCACTGCCTCCGGGCTGAAATAGTCGGTGCTAAAGTGTACGCCCTCCACCATACAGTCCTTGGTAAGTAGGAGGTCTTCCCCCTCCGGTGGGCGCACCAGGGCGCAGTCATCCCCTGGCCCAACCAAAAGCCCTCTGGACTCTACCCTGGATGCGGCCTCAATAATTTTGATTATTTCTATTTCAGTGGATCTCAAGTTCGCTGAAGAAGTATGCAATCTCTATCTTGGCATTTTCAGGTGAATCAGAGCCATGGACTACATTCTTTTCAATATCTGTGGCAAAGTCTGCCCTGATGGTCCCTGGTTTTGCCTCCTTGTAGTTGGTTGCCCCCATGAGGTCCCTATTTCTCTGGATGACGTCCTCTCCTTCGAGCACCATGACAACTATGGGGCCTGAAGACATGAAGTCAGTAAGGCTGTCGAAAAAGGGTTTTTCCCTGTGTACTGCATAAAAGCCCTCTGCCTCCTTTTTGGTCATGTGTATCATCTTCATGGCGGCAATTCGTATGCCCTCTTTTTCAAAGCGTTTGATCACCTCGCCAATGAGTCCGCGTGAGACACCGTCTGGTTTGATAATGGATAAGGTTCTTTCCATGTGAGTCACTCCTCCGTACATTTTTTCGCGCAAAGATAACACAGGATTTTGACATAAAAAGGGTAAAATGATAATGAAATATTATGTACATCTTCCACAAGATCGCAGAGCAGAGGATACGCGAGGCCATGGAAAAAGGGGCCTTTGACAATCTGGAGGGAAAGGGCAAACCCCTGGTCTTTGAAGACGATTCATTTGTCCCTCCAGATCTCAGGATGGCGTACAAGATATTGAAGAATGCTGGGTTCTTACCCCCGGAATTACAGGCTGAAAAAGAGATCAAGAATGCAGAAGACCTCCTTGAGGCCATGAGTGACGAGCGCGAACGGTATAGGCAGGCTAAGAAGCTCAATGTCCTCATAATGAAGGCCAATATGTTGAGAAAACGGCCAATAAATCTGGAAAGGCACCAGGTGTATTACAGAAAGATCGTAGAAAAGATAAGTGTGAGAAAGAAATAGAAGTGGCTATTCTCCAATTGAATGGGCAGATAAAATGGTCTGTTTCCCCATTGAAATGAGGCAAGGGTGAAATAACGGCGTTGGTATCGTACTGTCTATCCCATTTCTGGACTCGGGCGATTCTTATTTAAACAGTTGATTGTGTGTGCCAATACGGACGAGAACGATTTCCTCTCCACTTGAGCGATATATGACTAAAACATCCCCTCCAAGATGAAATTCTCTTAAACCATGCCACACTCCTATTAATTCATGGTCCCTGAACTCCATCGGTAAAGGCTTACCCTCTGCAAGTAATGTTATGCATTTTGCTAATTTTTGAAATTGGCTATCGGTCAGGCGAATTTTCTTCAGGTCTTTGACAAATTGTTTATGTCTTTTTACCTTCACGTAAGATATCCTCAATTGTTACTTCTTCGATATTCTCTCCGTTTAAAACATCTTGAATGGCCTTTTGGGTGGTTTGATTGGGGATATGGAATTCAAAAGGAAGGGCCTTTTTTTCTGCAATAATGGAGAGAAAAAGATTGATGGCGTCAGAAAGATTGACACCATATTTGTCCAATACTTCCTGTGCGGCTTGCTTTGCCTGCCTGTTTAAGTAGACATTTGTTCGCACTTTTTTACTATCTAACATAACCAAATACCTCTTCAATAAAGTTAAACGCACATTTTACACACAGTTAAGATAACTATCCTGAAATGAAATAACAAGGCTGGAGAAATGCCTTAGTGGTTTTTCTTATTGGGCGGGGAAAAGTTATCTTAATGGGACTGATAATTAGAAGCCAACTCCCTCTCAATCTCAGATAGGCCCAAGGCTATAAAATGAAATTGCCTGGAGGGGGCACATTGTGGAGCATTACGGCAAGTGGGTCCCAGAGCCATTGGTGCCGAAGGGGGGAGTCGAACCCCCACGGGCGTAGTGCCCACTAGATCCTGAATCTAGCGCGTCTACCAATTCCGCCACTTCGGCCCATGTCGTGTGCAATTTACATATGAAAGGTTGCGGTTGTCAAGAAGCTCCGTTACCATCTCATTCCATGCGAATTTTGAGGTCCCTAGACGAGATAAAATGGCGCTTCAAGCGTCCTGCCCTCACTATTGGAAATTTTGATGGGGTTCACCTGGGCCACCAGGCCCTTTTTAAGAAGGTAGTGGAACTGGCGTCGTCCAGGGGAGGGGATTCCATTGCCATCACCTTTGAACCCCACCCACTCAAGGTATTGAGGCCAAATGATCCACCCAAACTCATCTGTACCTTTGAACACAAGGCAGAGCTAATAAAGAAGGCAGGGATACGGTGGCTCCTCTGTCTTAGGTTTGACAAGGAACTTGCTGCTACCCCTGCAAGGACGTTTGTAGAGCATGTGTTTGTGAAAAAGATAGGGGTGGAGGACCTGGTCATTGGATATGATTACGCCTTTGGAAAGGGTCGTGAGGGCGACAAGAAATTCTTGAAAAAGATGGGTGAGATCTACGGTTTCAATGTCCATATTCTCGACCCAGTGGTGGTGGATGGAGAGATCGTCAGCTCCACGTTAATAAGAAAACTTGTGGCAGAGGGCGAGATGAGGCGTGTGAGGCGCCTTCTGGGGCGTTACTATCAGATAAGAGGTGAGGTCCAGGTGGGAAAGAGGCGAGGCGGTACAGTGGTGGGGTTTCCCACTGCCAACCTCACCATCTTGGAAGAAGACCTCTGTCCAAAGACAGGTGTCTATTGTGTCCAGGTGATCTTTGACTCTCAGTGTCACGGCGGGGTGATGAATATAGGCTATAACCCCACCTTTGGCGATACTGGTCTCAGTGCAGAGGTGCACATTTTCGATTTTGAGGGCAACATCTACGGGAAATTCATCAAGGTCAATCTCATCGAGAGGATAAGGGGTGAGAAGAAATTCAATGGGCCACAGGAACTAAGGGAGCAGATCGCTAAGGATGTGGAGAAGGCGCGCCTTATATTGGCCAATGAAACTGGTCTTGATGAGGCCTGTATGGAATAGTAGACACGTTTTCGGGGATGAATCTTTGGGACAGGGCCAGAGATTTTTCAGGCCCTGTCCCCTTTAAAATCGGTGCTTAAACCTCTTCTACTGTGATTGCACCTGTGGGGCAGACCTCTACGCAGGTCTCGCAGCCAAGGCAGTCTTCGGCACGGTTTGGAACGGGCTTCCCGTCCTCAAAGTCGTAGACCTCAGCAGGACATGCGTTGACGCATTCCTCATCGCCCTGGCACTTGTCGTAGTCAATGGTGATCTCGAACATGGCTCATCCTCCTTGTTTTTTTCTTTATGGCAGTCTTTTAAAAATCAAGACAGCCGGGCAGTCAAAATGCTTCTATAGACGATGGTGCTTCTTGTTGTCAAGAGCAATTTTTTCTATCTTCCCTATTTCCAATGGACTGGAGTCTGTCTGATCTGTGCGTGTTGGATGCCTTGACCCTGGATTCCTTGAAGGATTTAGCCGCTCTCACAAGTCTAAGCCCGAAATCCCTCTGTTGGAGCGCATGTATGTGGGTATATGTAGCAAAGACGTTTTTATAGGTGACTCCCTCGCCATTATCAAGGATGCCGTGCCCCCTTATCACCTTACACGCGAGGTGTGCCTTAGGTGGCCCTTTCAATCGCACTGGCCTAGAATAGTGAAATTCATGGCCGTACAAAGTGACCCCTTCTTCATAGAATGGTGTTGGGTGTTCCACCTTCAATATGGAATATCCATGGCCCTGTGGCCTCTTTTCGATGACGAATTCAAAATCGATTGCACCTACCATGGGATACCGGGCACCATTAAATATTATGGCATCGCCCAAGTACATGAGCCCCCCGCACTCTGCATAGACTGGCAACCCGTCCTCTATTGCCGTTTTTAGGGTGGCCCTGAAAGTGTCGTTCTTTGCCAGTGCCTCTGCCTGGGTCTCTGGGAACCCACCACCGATGTAAAGGAGGTCAATCTCTGGCAACTTCGGGATTGAAAGTGCATCTATGAATACGGTCTCTGCCCCGAGTGCCCCAATGGCCTCGATATTTTCCGGGTAATAAAATTGAAATGCCTGATCCATCAGGATCCCTATCCTGAGTCCCTTGGAAAACCCAAGTCCATTTTCATACAATGGGGCTGGAGCCATCTTTTTTGTGCCTGGCATCTGGGGGGCTTTGCTCGCTATATCCAAGATGGCATTGAGGTCCACCCTATCTTCCATAATTCCTGCCAAGTGCTCCAGGCTGCTCTCTGCATCGGGGTGTTCTTCCACTGGTGTTACACCTAGGTGTCGCATTGGGATAGGGTCTTTTCTCTGCCTGGGGATGACGCCAATGACTTCAAGGCCAGTATAGGTACGGATGGACTTGGTGACGATGGATTCATGGCGTGGGCCACCGATCTGATTGAGGATCACTCCCCTTAGATCCAGCGCCTTGTCAAAAGATTTAAGCCCCAAGGCGATGGCGGCTATGGTCCTGGTGGTCTTGGTACAGTCTATCACTACGATCACAGGGGCGCTCAGGAGCTTTGCAAGTTCTGCTGTGCTGGAAGTGCCTTCTATGTCCACTCCATCAAATAGTCCCCTGTTCCCCTCCACAAGACAGACATCCATCCCTCGAGCCCTGTATGAGAATGACTCGAGGATGGTCTTTTGGTCCATGAGGAAGGGGTCGAGGTTGTGGCATGGATGTCTCGCTGCCATGGCCAACCACTTGGCATCGATATAGTCAGGCCCCTTTTTGAAGGTGCCTACCTTTAGTCCACGGTTTGAGAGTGCCCTTGTGATACCTAGGGCCACAATGGTTTTGCCAGCCCCTCCCTTGGTGCCTGCAATGACTATTCTTGGGATATTTTTATCTCTATTCATAATGAATGAACTTTTGCAGCAATGCTGGGCTATTGTCAACGGCGTTTTTATGTGTTTTTGATTTTGTTGGAGGTTATAACCATGCAAACACTTCCTGTATACCACGAATTTCTCGTGGAGGGTCAAACCCTTTCAGAGTGTAAGGGAAAGATAAAGCGATTTTTCGATCTCTATGAACTCGTCTCTTATAGCGACATCTTCTTTCTTGAACCCATGGTATTGAGGGGAGATCATCCTGGATTCTGGGACAGGCTGTCCACAAGCGAGTCTGTGAATAGGGATCTTCTAAGATCGTGGTTGGAGGAGCTTGGAGATACTGGCGTGCGCTCTTTGGAAGACCTCATCCATCTACCCCAGGGGTATCCTAGTAAGCTCCTCCATACAATAACCCATATCCTAGATGGCTTCTTCGGAGTGGATTCATATTTCTTCAATCTCATTGAAGACTCGCACTGGGTGAGCCCTGGTCTGAGGTCCTTGGTGGAGAAGCGGCCCAATCTCTATTGGCTCATTTCTGTGGAAGTGACACTTACCTATGGACCGCAGGGCTTTGAAGCCAAGGCGCCTAGAAATGTGGAGATTTAACATACTAAAGATTGTGTCTTGACACACAAGGACAACTTTAATATAGAATGAATCTCGATTCAGCTTAAAAGGCTGTAAGGGGGTTTAGGGAGAGGCATCATGGCCAAGAGCCTAGAGAGGCTGCGGGAAATATTGCGGGAGAGGCAACCAGAGATATTAAAGGAGTGGCTCCAGGCCCTCCTCGACACCTACCCCCAAGACTCTGCACGTTTTTTCAAGAATCAGAAAAATCAATTTGCAAACCCCGTAGGGCACATCTTTGAACAGGGCCTGACCAAGTGTCTGGAGCACCTGCTGTTTTCAGAGGACAACGAGCCAGTGAAGGATGCCCTGGATGAGCTCATTCGGGTGAGGGCGGTCCAGGACTTTTCCCCAGCCGGAGCGCTGGCCTTTGTATTTGATCTAAAGGGCATAATACGCGCTTATTGCCTCGAGGAGATCAAAAAAGAGGGCCTTGAAGAGGCCCTTTGGCGTCTGGATGCCCGTATAGACGAAGCGGCCCTCATTGCCTTCAACATTTATTCATCTTGTAGGGAGGAACTGGCAGAAATACGCATTAATGAGGTGAAGAGCAACGTCTATTTCCTGCTCAAACGTGCAAAGATGCTGGCAGAGGAGGAACCTCCCCCAGAGGGAGCCAAATACAATAAGTCTTAACAAAGAGAGGTAGACGAGATGAGAGTAGTCATGCCACTTGTTTTGGTAATTGCCCTGGCCCTTATTGCCTGGGCAGGTTGGGCCATCCACCTCCAAGGTTTCTTTGGGGTGCTGGTCCCGTATGTCGCTGCCCTGATCTTTGTGGTGGGGTTCTGCATGAAGGTGGTGGACTGGGCAAAGTCCGCTGTGCCTTTTAAGATACCCACTACAGGAGGTCAGCAAAAGACCCTAGACTGGATCAAATATTCCAGGCTAGACAATCCATTCACCCCGAAAGAGGTGGTCCTTAGGATGTTCCTTGAGGTCTTCTGCTTCCGTTCTCTATTTAGAAACCTCAAAGGCGAATTGAGGAGTGGACCACGCCTTATCTATGGCCCTACTAAATGGCTTTGGCTCTTTGCCATCATGTTTCACTATGGTTTCCTGATGGTGTTGTTACACCATCTCAGGCTGGCAACATACCCGGTGCCAGGCCCTATTGCCTTTTTGGACAGAGTGGATTCTATGTTCCAGATAGGGGCTCCACCTATATACCTCAGTGGATTCCTCTTGCTCGCCGGGGCCACAGCACTACTCCTGAGGCGGCTCCTCATCCCTCAGCTCCGTTACATTTCCCTAGTAAATGACTACTTCCCGCTATTTCTCATCATAGGGATCGTGATTACAGGGATGTTGATGCGCTACTTCATAAGGACAGACATCGTTGCAGTAAAGGCCTTGATCATGGGGCTCGTCACATTCCATCCAACTGTGCCAGATGGTATTGGCGCCATCTTTTTCATACACCTCTTTCTGGTGTGCTGTCTTTTTGCATACTTTCCGTTCAGTAAGCTCATGCACATGGGTGGTGTCTTTATGAGCCCAACGAGGAACCTCCCCAACAACAATAGGGCCGTTCGTCATGTGAATCCATGGAACCCCAAGGTCAAACTCCATACCTATGAGGAGTGGGTTGAGGAATATAGGGACAAACTGGAAGAGGCAGGAATACCAATAGATTAATATAAAGGGTGAGAGATATGGCAGTACCAAAACCAAATGAAATTTTGAGGATTGACCACAAACCCCCAAAGAAGTGGTGGATGGATACAAAGCCCACCTTTAGACCTGGGACATATAGCTATCCATCCAAGCCAAAGAACATCGAGATCCTCGACATGTGGAATCCCAGGGAGTGGAGCCCGACTGATGAGGACTGGAAGCTCCCGGAGGATTGGAAAGAGAGGATACTCGAGGGCTTTAGAGACCTTTTGAAGAAATACCGTTCTCTAAAGGTCTTCATGGACATTTGTGTCAGGTGTGGCGCCTGTGCAGACAAGTGTCACTTCTTCATTGGGTCTGGCGACCCCAAAAACATGCCAGTGCTTCGTGCTGAACTCATGCGCTCTGTCTACAGGGGCGAATTCACCAAGGCAGGCCAGATCCTTGGGCGCTGGGCAGGTGCAAGGGAACTCACCTATGACGTGGTAAAGGAGTGGTTCTACTACTTCTATCAGTGTACCCAGTGTAGGCGCTGTTCGCTTTTCTGCCCCTATGGTATTGACACCGCTGAGATCGACCTAGCAGGGCGTCACCTATTGAACCTGGTCGGCTGTAACATCAACTGGATGATGGAGCCGGCTGCCAACTGTTATAAAGTGGGTAACCACATTGGAATCGAACCTCACACATTGAAAGACATGATCGACTTCTTTGTAGACGATATAGAAGAGGTTACAGGTGTGAGGATCGAGGTCCCATTTATGAAAAAGGGTGCTGAGGTCTTATTCGTCACACCATCTGGTGACTTCTTCGCAGACCCAGGGACCTATACCTTTATGGGATATTTGATGCTCTTCCACGAGATAGGCCTTGACTACACCATGAGCTACTATGCGGCAGAGGGTGGAAACTTCGGTTTCTTCACCGGAACCATAGAGAATGCCAAGAAGCTCAATGCCAAGATATATGCAGAGGCAAAGAGGCTGGGTGTCAAGTGGATCTTGGGTGGTGAATGTGGCCATATGTGGCGCGTAGTCCACCAGTACATGGATACGCTCACAGGCCCAGCCGACTTCCTAGAGGTGCCCAAGAGCCCCATTACAGGAACGGTATTCGAACACGCCAAGTCCACTAAGATGATCCATATAACTGAATTTACTGCAGACCTCATCAAGCATGGGGCCATTAAACTGGATCCGAACAGGAATGCAGGCATAAAGGCCACCTTCCACGACTCCTGCAACCCCTCCCGTGGTATGGGTCTATTTGAGGAACCACGCTACGTGATGAAGCACGTGGTACCCGAGTTCTACGACATGCCAGAAGACACCATTAGGGAGAAGACCTTCTGTTGTGGAAGTGGTTCTGGTCTCAACAACGACGAGTTTATGGAAATGCGTATGAGGGGTGGCCTCCCCAGGGCAAACGCTGTGA